>CAKSWS010000005.1 GCA_934512155.1 uncultured Eubacterium sp.
GTTACTTGGAGCGGAATGAGAATAGAAAAAAAGGCAACAAAAAATGTTTTGAAACAAATTAACAATATGATTTTTGATAAAGCGCAAACGCTGGACGTTGCATGTTATGAAGACCCGGCGTTTTACGATAAGTATCAGCGTGCAACCCTTGTTGCCACATCCGGTTATTTTGATATTATTTGTTTTGATTTTGCCGGTGTGGTTTCCGGCATAATTTCAATGATTTGTGTTTTTACCACGGTTTCCGTTATAAATCCTGTTTATTTGTTGTTTTTACTGCCGATTTTTCTTGTTTTTATTATTGAAACGGCAAAAAGCCGCTATGTTTATAAGCGTGATTTGGAAATGACAACAAATAACAGAATTAAAGCATATATTCAGCGCACTGTGTTTTTGCGTGAATATTCAAAAGATATAAGAACTTCAAACATTTTTGCCGTTCTTATGAAAAGGTTTCAGTCGGCAATAGATTCTAATATTGAAATTTTAAAAAAATACGGTGTGGGCTTGTTTGCATACAGTATGGTAAGTTCTCTTTTTGAAGAGTTTATACCTGTTATCGGCAGCTATGCTTTTGCAGGCTGGGAATTTGTAAAAAGGGGAACTATGACGGTTTCCGGTTTCAGTGTTGTTTTAAGTTCTATAAATTCCGTGCGTGATGTTACCCTTGATATAACACAGTGCTTTGACGAAATGAATCAAATGGCATTGTATTTTCAGAATTTAAAAGATTTTTTTGATTACAAGCCTCAAATTGTTTCAGGCAGTAAAAAAGCAGAGCCGTTTGAAAGTTTGGAATTTAAAAATGTTTCGTTTAAATATCCCTCTGCTTCAAAAAATTCGTTAAATAATATTAATTTTAGGTTAAATAAAGGGGAAACAGTTGCCGTGGTAGGTATTAACGGTGCAGGTAAATCTACTCTTTTAAAATTAATGCTTCGTTTTTATGATCCAACTTGCGGAGAGATTTTGTATAACGGCGTAAATATTAAAGAATATGACCTTGATTCTTACAGAAATGCCTTTGCAACCGTGTTTCAGGATTACAAAAATTTTGCCGTTTCTGTTTTTGAAAACGTTATGTGCCGTACTTGTGATGAAAATGATAAAAAGTTTGCCAAAGAGGCGCTTGTTAACAGCGGCGTTTGGGATAAAATAAGCACTTTTGCAAACGGTGGCGACACTGTTTTAACACGTGAGTTTGATGAAAACGGTGCAGGACTTTCCGGCGGCGAAAATCAAAAGGTTTCGGCTGCACGCCTTTTTGCCCGTGATTTTGATGTGGCAATTCTTGATGAACCCAGTTCTGCACTTGACCCGGTGGCAGAAAGCAAAATGTATGAAAATTTGCAGCGAGTTACAGGCGGAAAAACTGTTGTTTACATTTCTCACAGGCTTTCAAGTGCATCAACGGCAAGCCGCATTATTGTACTTAAAGAGGGCGGTATTATTGAAAGCGGCACTCACGGTGAATTAATGGCGGCAGGCGGCGAATATACAAAAATGTTTTCCCTTCAAGCATCAAATTACAAAAGAAAGGAGGAGGCTTAATGACTGCACAAAAAGAAAAAAAGGAACATTCAATGTTTTCAAATATGATTTATTTTGTTAGGCTGATGTTTAAAGCCTCGCCTTTGCTTGTAATAGGCGAAATGGTGTGGGGTATTTTAAGTAATTTGCCTAACAGGCTTATTAGCGTTATAGGCGTTAAGTATATAATTGATGTTATGACGTCAGGCGAAAGGCTTTACAGAATTTTCGGTGCAGTGGGCGTTATTGCGGCTGTTATAATTTTCAGCAGGCTTGTTTCTTGGCTGTTTCGTGAATTTATGTGGAATGTGGAAAAGGAAAAGTGCTATTTTGCACTTAACAAAAGTCTTTATGAAAAGGCAAAATCTTTGGATTTGGAATCTTACGACAATCCGGAATTTTACAATAATTTTATTTTAACAATAGAATCCTCAAGCGATAATATTCAAAATTTGCTTGGACTTTTGCGAAATTACTTTGGTAATGCAGTGGCACTTATTACTGTTTCTTCCGTGCTTCTTGCCATAGACCCGTGGTGTCTTGTAATAATTTTGGGCACGGTGGCGGTTTTTATGCCTCTTTCTAAAAAAATAGGCAATTTGCAAATGATGCGTCAGGTGGAAAACACAAAATATCATCGCCGTTCCGATTATTTTCAGCGTATTTTTTATTTGCAGGATTATGCAAAAGAGGTGCGAATGAATAATATTCATCCGCTTTTAACAGACAGGTATAATGATGCTGCAGATGATGTTATTCGTAATCAAGATAAGTATTGGAGCAAAATTTCACGCCTTTATTGTGTGCAGGAGGCAGGCGTTCAGGTGCTTGGATTTACCGTTGCGCTTCCTCTTTATTTGGGTTACTTGGTGCTTGTTAAGCAAACTCTTTCCGCAGGCGATTTTGTGGCAACGTTTAACGGTGCTTATTCCATTGCAATGAGTATTAATTTTTTAACCGTTTGGGCTGTTGCACGTTTTGAGGAAAGGGCAAAAATTATTGAAAAATACAGGGGATTTCTTAAAGCCGAGGGCAAAATTAAGGACGGAAGCGAGCCGGCACCCGTTACAAAGCCCAAAGAAATAAAAATAGAAAACCTTTCTTTTACCTATCCGGGTAATAACAAGCCCACGTTAAATAATGTTAATTTAACAATAAAGCCTTACGAAAAAATAGCCCTTGTGGGCTATAACGGCGCAGGTAAAACAACTTTAACAAATTTGCTTTTAAGGCTTTATGACGTTACAGACGGCAGTATTAAAATCAACGGTTGTGATATTAGCAATGTGCCTGTTTGGGAGCATAGAAACAGGTTTGCCGCCGTTTTTCAGGATTTTCAGATTTTTTCCTGCAATGTAGGCGAAAATGTGGCACTGAGTGATGAGTATAATAAGCAAAACGTAATATCGGCGCTTGCTCACAGTGGATTTACCAAGCCGTTGAAAAACGGAACTGAAACAGAGCTTTTGCGAGAATTTGATGACGGCGGCATTATGCTTTCCGGCGGTGAAAGTCAAAAAATAGCAGTGGCACGTGCATTTTATAAAAATTGCCCTTATGTTATTCTTGATGAACCGTCTGCCAACTTAGACCCGGTTGCAGAATATAACTTAAACCGTGCAATGCTTGATGCGGCACAAAATAAAACCGTTATTTTTATTTCTCACCGTCTTTCTACCACTGTTAATGCAGATAAAATTTATGTTATGGAAAACGGCAGTATTATTGAAAGCGGAACCCACAGCGAGTTAATGAAAATGGGCGGTACCTATGCGTATATGTTCAATCTTCAGGCAGAAAAATATAACAGTGCAGAGAGTTTGTAAAAAGGGAGGCAATTCGGTTAAAAAAATAAGTCCCCCTTGTTAAAGGAGGGGGGACCGCTTGCGGTGGGAGGATTCTATGGTGCCGTTCTTTTGCAACAAGAAAGAATGGCACAACCCCGCCGTGTTTACGGCGAAATATATAAAAAATATATACCATATAAGTCCCCCTTGTTAAAGGGGGATGTCATCGAAGATGACAGGGGGATTCAATAAAATGATGTACGACTTACAAGGAATCCCTCAGTTGCATATAAAATGCGACAGCTCCCTTTAACAAGGGAGCTTAACGGTTATAAAAAATTAAACCGCCAATGCGTAAGCGTGGCGGTTTTGTTTTGGATTATCTTATTTATCAAGCCAACCGGCTTTATACATAAGGTGTGCACCTACAAGGGAAACAACAACACCAATGGGAATAAGTACGCCTGTACCTAAAGTGCCTTTAAACAACAAAATTATTGTAAGCACAACAATGGGTAAAATGGAAATTTTCCAATGCTTTGCAAGGTAAGATGCACAAAGTGCACCGAAAAGTGCAGGTGTTACCTGTTGAAATGCAGGCGCAAACGGAGAACTCGGGTCTGTTATATTGTGCAAAACAGGGAAAAACGCAAGCACGCAAACGGCAATAATAACAGTTGTTACTATTGATGATACGGCAATGGAAATTGTGGAAATAACTTCGCCCTTTTCACTGTTCGGTTCAACCTTTGCACTGTCCATTGCACTAAGTGCAACAGGAAGTTTAAGGTTTGTAATGTTGCCTGTAACAAATCCCAAATATGTGCCGCCTGTGCCTAAAAGCGGTGAATATGTTAAAACTTCAAGCACTGCCGTTGGGTAAAAAACAAGGGCAACGGTGGCAAGACCTTTACCAATCATTTCAAACTTTGGGGAAACCCCTAAGTGCCAACAAATTAATGCAGGTACGGCAAGGAAAATGGCAAGGGTTACCACCGTCCAAATTTTGCCGTATGTGTGGGTTTTATCAATATATTTATCGTTCATTATTAACCCCTCCATTCAAAAAACGCAATGTTTGCAGGCAGTATTTGAGCAAGCAGCATAACAAGTGCCATAGCGCCGATCATTGCAAAAGGCATTGCAAAGCTTTCCAGCCATTTCATATGCTTCAGTGTTGAAAGTTTTTGCAAAACAAGCATTAAAACAACAGAAAATACAAGGGCGGCAACAGAAAGCACGCCGGCACCGTCGCCTGTAATATCGGCATTGCCCTGTCCGGCAATGGCACGTGCCACAAATGCGGCTATAAGGCCTATAAATGCCGCCGCACTCATAACAGATGACCATTTGCTGTTTTTAGATGCCACATTGCCGATTTTGCTTTGAATTTTTTTAAGAAAAATAGGAATTAAAATAAGGGGCATTATAGAGCCTAATGTCATAACCCATGCAACAGTGCTGAAAACTTCCGGGTCTGTAATGGGGTTTGCTATTCCTCCTGTAAGGCCGTAAGCCTCAATGGCATTTGTTGCGGCTGTTACTTCATACGAAATGTTGCCTATAACCGTAAGCCTTATCCAAGGCAATACATATCCAAGTCCTGCGGAAAGTGTTAAAACCGTGGCAACAATTCCTATGGCAGGTGCAACGGTAAACAAGCCGCTTGAAATAATTGTGCTTTTAATTGTTGTTTTTTCAATGCCTAATTCACGGGCTTTTTTTATTGCTCTTACAAGAAAGAAAACGGCTTGGGCAATAACAAAAACCACAATGCAAATTGCCAGGCATATCATAAATTTATCTTCTTTAAAATCCATTAAATTTTTACTCCTTTGTCATTAAACGAATATATCTTTTGAAAAAGGTAACGCCTTGGGTCATTTGTTCAACAGGAATTCTTTCGTTTGTTGAATGTGTTGTTAACAGCAATTTTGTGTCAACGGTAAACGGTGCAAAGCGGTAAATGTTTTGGCATACGTTTTCATAGTTATATGCGTCTGTGCCGCCCATTACGAGGTATGGTGCAACAATGTTTTTTTCGTTAATGTTAATTGAAAGGCGTGAAAGTGTTTCAAACGCTTTTGTGTTTGTTGGTGAAACAAGGCTTGGTTCTTTGCCTTTAACAAATTCTATTGTTGTGTTTTCATCGCCCATATATTTTTCAATGTGGCGGCGAACATCTTCAATGGTTTGCCCCGGCATTATTCTGAAATTAACCGTAACACTTGCTTTTTGCGGTAAAACATTTGCCGCAGGCGAGCCTTGGCACATTGTTACAGCCGTTGTGGTTCTTACAAGGGAAGCGGCAGGGGGAATTTTGTTCATTATTTTAAGCAACAGCGGCTTCAAGAGCCAAAGGTTGCAAAAAACAACTCTGCCTAAATATGATGTTCGCTTGCCTATATCTGTGAAAAGATTATATACAAATGGCAAAATTTTAGATTTGAATTGGTGGTTTTCCAAATTTTCAACTTTTTTGGAAAGCATGCCTATTGCCGTGTGTTTTGGCGGTTGTGATGAATGACCGCCTTTTGCCGTGTATGTAATTTTAAAATCAGCATATCCTTTTTCAGCAACGCCTATGCCTGCCAAATTTGCATCAAGAATACCTTTAACTTTTGCCGGCAGCATTGCGCCGCCCTCGTCGATTACACTGTCTAATTCAACGCCTCTTTCTTCAAGAACCTTGGCAAGCTCGTGAGCGCCGTTGTTTGTTCCTGCTACAATTTCTTCATTGTGGCCAAAGCAAAGGTAAACCGTTCTTTCAGGCTGAAATCCTTCTTCAAGCAAGGTTTCCACGCTTTCAATCAGGCAAATAAGGTGGTTTTTCATATCAAGGGCACCTCTGCCCCAAATAAATTCGCCGTCGTTATAACCGTCAAACGCCGGGTGTTCCCAGTCTTGCTCCGTGCCGTCTGAAACAGGCACAACGTCTTGGTGTGCAAGAAAGGCTATGGGTTTTAAATTTTCATTTGTGCCTTTCCATGTAAACAGCAGGCTTGCTTTTGAAACGTCTTCTACAGTTAAATTTTTATGTACAAGCGGATATGCTTCACGCAAAAAGTTGTGAAATTTGTCAAACTCGTCCCAGTCGGTATCGTTTTCGTCATTGTGAGAAATTGTTTTGATTTGAATTGCACGGCTTAAATTATCGCAGGCACGCTTTGAATTAACCTTTTCTTCGGGAAATTCTTCTTTTTTCGGCATGGCGGTTTTAAAAAATGCCGCTCTTATAAGCGTAAGCACAATAAATGCCGCTAAAATAATTAAAATTGCGTATAAAATCTTCATTCTTTTTACCCCTTTTAATATGAAATTTTTTACAATTTAAAATATACAAATTAATTATTGCACACTTTTTTATATTTTGTCAATTAAAAAAGTTTTTTATTGCTATTGATTTAGAAAAAAAATTACTGTATAATATGTAAGTACAGACGGTTGTACCCAGGTGCAACCGTTTTTTTCATTTCAGTGATGTTTTTCAGAGAGGGTAAAATGTATAAAATAGGTTTTGATAATAATAAATATCTTCAAATGCAATCGGAAAGAATTAAAGAAAGAATTGCGGAATTCGGCGGTAAATTATACTTGGAATTCGGCGGCAAACTTTTTGACGATTATCACGCATCCCGTGTGCTTCCCGGTTTTCAGCCGGACAGCAAGCTGCAAATGCTTATGCAGTTAAAGGATGAAGCGGAAATTGTTATAGTTATCAGCGCCGAGGATATTGAAAAAGCAAAATTGCGTGGAGATTTGGGCATTACATATGATAAAGATGTTATTCGTCTTATTAAATCTTTTGCAGATAAAGGTTTAATGGTGGGCAGTGTTGTTTTAACAAAATACACTTCAAGCGCACGTGTTAACGCATTTGAAGAAAGGCTTAATAAATTAGGTTATCCTGTTTATCATCACTATGTTATAGAAGGTTATCCGTCAAACATTGCAAAAATTGTAAGTGATGA
This sequence comes from uncultured Eubacterium sp., assembly GCA_934512155.1. GTDB lineage: Bacteria > Bacillota > Clostridia > Oscillospirales > Acutalibacteraceae > Eubacterium_R. The sequence continues at coordinate 7,289 of CAKSWS010000005.1, forward strand.
CGGATACGGTAAAAACGACTATATTAAAACAGAGCGTTCCCTTGTTGTTATTACTGCTCCCGGTCCGGGCAGCGGCAAAATGGCAACATGCCTTTCACAGCTTTATCATGAAAATAAAAGGGGTATAAAAGCAGGTTACGCAAAATTTGAAACGTTTCCTATTTGGAACATTCCTCTTAATCATCCGGTTAATATGGCTTATGAAGCGGCAACTGCTGATTTAAATGACGTTAATATGATAGACCCGTGGCATTTGGCAGCTTATGGTGAAACAACTGTTAATTATAACAGAGATGTAGAAATTTTCCCTGTTTTAAAAGCCACATTCGAAAAAATTTACGGCTCTTGCCCTTATAAATCACCTACCGATATGGGTGTTAATATGGCAGGCAACTGCATTGTGGATGATGATGCGGTGAGTGCTGCGTCAAGAGATGAAATTATAAGAAGATATTTTACAGCTTTGGATAACAGCTTAACATCTCAAAACAGCAATGAACTTTATAAATTGGAGCTTCTTTTGAATCAGGCTGAAATTCAACCGGAAACAAGAAAGCCTGTTGTGCCTGCCAGAGAAACGGAAAAGGCTTCGGGTGCTCCGGCAGCTGCCATTGAATTAAATGACGGCAAAGTAATTACAGGTAAAACGTCAAACCTTTTAGGCTGTGCGTCGGCTATGCTTTTAAATGCATTAAAGGAGCTGGCAGGAATTGATGACAGCGTGCTTCTTATTTTGCCTGATGTTATTGCACCTATTCAAGAACTTAAAGTTAAGCACTTGGGTAATAAAAATCCAAGACTTCATACTGATGAGGTTTTACTTGCTCTTTCTGTTTCTGCGGCAGAAGATGAAAACGCAAAGCTTGCTCTTGATCAGCTTTATAAACTTAAAAATTGCGAAATGCATTCAACTGTTATGTTGGCACAGGTAGATCAAAACATTCTTAAAAAATTAGGCATTCGCTTAACATGCGACCCTAAAAGTAAATAAAAATATAACAAACAAAATATTTAAGGAGGAAAAGTAAATGAAAAAAGCAAAGTACATTTTTGTAACAGGCGGCGTTGTAAGCGGTCTTGGCAAGGGAATTACTGCGGCATCTCTTGGCAGGCTTTTAAAGGCAAGAGGGCTTAAAGTAACGGCACAAAAGCTTGACCCCTATCTTAATGTAGATCCCGGCACAATGAATCCGGTTCAGCACGGCGAAGTTTTTGTTACCGATGACGGTGCCGAAACAGACCTTGATTTGGGACATTATGAAAGATTTATTGATGAATCTCTTTCTCAAAATTCAAATCTTACCTCGGGCAGAGTTTATTGGAAAGTAATTTCAGATGAACGCAAGGGTGTTTACGGCGGTCAAACAATTCAAATTATTCCACACGTTACAAATGAAATCAAAAAATCCATTGCCCGTAATGCGGAAACGGGAGCAGATGTTTGCTTTGTTGAAATAGGCGGCACAATAGGCGACATTGAAAGCCAACCGTTTTTAGAGGCAATTCGCCAATTTTCTGTGGAATACGGCAGAGAAAACTGCCTTTTTGTTCACGTTACTCTTGTTCCTTACCTTGCGGCTTCCGATGAACTTAAATCAAAGCCCACCCAGCATAGTGTTAAGGAAATGCTTTCCTTGGGTATTCAGCCGGATATTATTGTGTGCAGAACAGAACATCCTCTTAATGACGATATTAGAAATAAAATTGCTCTTTTCTGCAATGTGGGCAAGGAATGCGTTATTGAAAACAATAACTGCGATATTCTTTATGCCGTTCCTATGATGCTTAAAAATGAAGGGCTTGATTCCGTTGTTATTAAAAAGCTTGGTCTTGAATGCAGCGAGCCTGATTTAACGGATTGGCAGGCTATGCTTGACGCTTTGCGTACGCCGGTTCAAACGGTTAAAATTGCAATGGTTGGCAAATATGTTGAGTTGCACGACAGTTATATTTCCGTTAATGAAGCTTTAAAGCACGGCGGAATCGAAACTCACTCTGCTGTTGATATTCATTGGATAGACAGCGAAAGCCTTGAGGGTGAAAATGTTAATTTAGATAAAATTTTAGGCGATATGGACGGAATTCTTGTTCCGGGCGGCTTTGGCAGCAGGGGCATTGAGGGTAAAATTAAAGCCTGCAATTATGCAAGAACAAATAATATTCCGTATCTTGGTATTTGCCTTGGTATGCAAATTGCAATTATTGAATTTGCAAGAGATGTTTTAGGTTTAAGCGGTGCAAATTCCGCTGAAATAAATCCCGAAACACCGTACCCCGTTATTGACATCTTGCCTGAACAAAAGGACGTTACCGATATGGGCGGCACAATGCGCCTTGGTCAATATCCGTGTGCATTAAATCCGGAATCAAAATCCTATGCTCTTTACGGTGCTTCAATGATTTACGAACGCCACAGACACAGATATGAAGTTAATAACGATTACAGAAACGATTTGCTTGCCGGCGGTATGATTTTTGCCGGCACTTCACCTGATAATCATATTGTTGAAATGGTTGAAATTCCAAATCATCCTTGGTTTGTTGCTTGCCAGTTCCACCCTGAATTTAAGAGCAGGCCAAATAAACCGCATCCGCTTTTCCGTGGCTTTGTAACCGCAGCGGCAAACAGACACAAGGAAAAGTAATTAATTTCGTTTTTCTTGTTAAAGAAGAACGTCAGTGTAGTGCCTTCCTTTCACAAGGGGGACTAAATATATAGAGTAAAAGCCTCCCTTGTCAAAGGGAGGGGGGCTTATATGTTATGATAAAAAACAAGGCGGCAATCATTACAAATAATAAAAAGTTAAAATGAAAAACATTGATTTAACAACAGGAAGCATAACTAAAAAGCTGTGGATTTTTTCATTGCCCCTTATGCTGGGAAATGTTTTGCAACAATTTTATAATTTGGCAGACACTTGGGTTGTAGGCAGGTTTATAGGTTCAAACGCTTTGGCGGCGGTTGGTTCTTCTTATACGCTTATGACCTTTTTAAATTCTGTTATTATAGGTTTGTGCCTTGGTGCAGGAACCTTTTTTTCTGTTGCCTTGGGGCAAAAAGATTTAAAAAAAATTAAAAACGGCAAGTTTATTTCTCTTGTTATTATCGGCACTCTTTCTTTGATTACGGGTGCCGTTGTTTATTTTGGCTGGCGTGGCATAATCGGTTTAATGCAAATTCCATCGGAACTTTTTGAAATTACAGGCGAATATTTGGCGTGTGTTTCATTTGGTGTTTTTGCGTTGTTTATTTATAATTATTACGCTTGTTTTTTGCGTGGAATCGGCAACAGCGGCACTCCTCTTATTTTTCTTGGGGTAAGCGTTGTGCTTAACATTGGGCTTGATTTTTATTTTGTTGCCGTTTTAGGCAGCGGAATAAAAGGTGCGGCGGTTGCCACTGTAATTTCTCAATATATTGCCGGTGTGGGCATTGCTGTGTATTCTTTTGTAAAATATCCCCGGTTTCGTGTGGGTAAGGCAGACATTTCCTTTAATTCGGAAACATTAAAAAGCATTGCTTCACTTTCCGGATTTACTTGTTTACAGCAGTCTGTAATGAATTTTGGCATTTTGGCTGTGCAGGGAATTGTAAACAGTTTTGGTGCAGCCGTAATGTCTGCATTTGCGGTGGCTGTTAAAATAGATACGGTGGCTTATATGCCTGTGCAGGATTTCGGCAACGGATTCTCAACATTTGTTGCTCAAAATTACGGTGCCAAAAATCCTCAAAGAATAAAAACGGGAATAAAGCAGTCTGTTATAAGTGTGGCGCTGTTTTGCGTTGCTATAAGCACGGTTGTGTGTGTTTTTGCCCCATGGTTTATGAAAATATTTATTAGTTCGTCAGAAAGTGAAATAATTGAAATAGGCGTTAAATATTTGCGAATTGAGGGCGTTTTTTACTTGGGAATCGGCATTTTGTTTATGCTTTACGGTTATTTTCGTGCTGTGGATAAGCCTGTGGTTTCCGTTGTTTTAACGGTTATTTCTTTAGGTACCCGTGTGCTTTTGGCGGCGGTTTTGTCTAAAATCAGCTCTGTTGGCGTAATCGGCATTTGGGTAAGCATTCCCATCGGTTGGTTTTTGGCAGATATTGCAGGTGTTGTTTTAATGAAAAAAATCAAACAATTTTGATTTTGATGTGTTTGCAGTGAATGAAAATAAGTTCGACAAAAAGGGCAGTGTTTACAGTAAGTACAGACCGGGTTATCCTGCTGCTCTTTTTGAATATTTAACAAAGAAAAATATAATTTCCGCTGAAAGTATTTGTGCCGATATTGGCGCAGGTACAGGGATTTTTACAAAATCACTTTCACATTATGCAGGCAGTGTTTTTGCTGCAGAGCCAAATGAGAATATGCTTTTTGCGGCAAAAAATTATTTGCAGGGTATAAACAATGTAACGTTAATAAATTCTAATGCGGAAAACACAAAATTGCCTTCAAACAGCATTGATGTTGTTTTTGCCGCCCAGTCTTTTCATTGGTTTGATAAAAATAAATTTCGCAGTGAATGTAAAAGAATTTTAAAGCCCGGCGGAATGGTTGTGCTTGTTTGGAACAACCGTGAGGAAGAGCAACCCTTGATGATTGAAAATTTTAAGATTAACCAAAAGTTTTGCCACGATTTTAAAGGTTTTTCAAAAGGCTTACATTTGGCAAATGAATCATTGTTTTGTGATTTTTTTAACGGCGAATTTGAAGCAAAAACATTTAAAAACCCTATTAAATATAATGAGGATGAATTTATAGGCAGAAACTGCTCGTCATCTTATGCCCCCGTTAAGGGTGATGAAAATTTTAACGGTTATGTTGTTGCTTTAAAGGATTTGTTTTTGCACTTTAATCAAAACGGTACTGTGGACTACCCTTATGAAACAGTTTGCTATATCGGCAGTGTGTAAATATGTGAAAATATATTAATAATGTATTAACGATTTGTTGACACAGTTTAGTATATGTTATATAATTTATTTGAATATTATGCATTTTTTTTGGTGAATTGTTATATGTAGTTGCTTTGTTTACAAAAAATGCAGTGTATTCAAATAAATATATAAAGGGGAACTGTGAAAATGTTTAAAAAAACAGTCAGCTTGCTGCTGTCGCTTGTAATGCTTTTAAGTATTACGGCAAACATTAATGTGGCGGCGTTTGCGGCAGATGAAGATGCGGTTGAAAGTATTTCATACACATGTGCAAAACCGTATGAAATTGTTGAAAACACAAGTGGTCGATGGGTAACAAAGCCGGAGGGCGGCAAAATTTTCAGTTACAATGTTCCGCTTATTTATAAGGATGGCGACATTTTAACCGTAACTTATGAATCCGGCAAAACGGTTGATTTTGTTTGTGAAAATTCCGATGATGTAGGTGTTTTTGTATCTAAAGACGGAGAAACGATTTCAACGGAGTCGTTGACTGATTTCGCTTACAATACATATTGGACAATCGGCGGAGATAATTATATAAATATTTCCTATTCTAACGCTCAAACACAAGTTAAAATTTATATAGTTGAAAATCCTGTTAAATCTGTTCGTTTTATTCAAAACAAACCTGTTGAAGTATGGGAAAACAGTAACGGTTACTATGAAACAGACAGTTCTAATAATGAATTTTTCTACTATAACTATAATTTGTTTAATGATGCAACCTTTATTGTTGATTATAAAGACGGTACACAAAAAACTTTTACAGGTTTAGATTATGACGGCAATTTAGATGTTTCCACAACCGATAATCAATACAGCACGCATTGGACGGTGGGTAATACTTATAATGTTACCGTTAATGTTAGCGGCTATGAATGTAATGCGTTGGTTTCTGTTATTAAAAATCCGGTTAAGTCGGTTTCTATAGAACTTGCAACGCCTTATGAAATTTTGGAACATTCAAAAGGCTATAACGATGGTGAAAACGGCTGGCATTATAATTCCCTTAGGTTCAGAGAAGGCGACGCAATTAGTATTGAATTTAACGATAATACTTCTAAAAAATTCTTTTATAACAATGAAAGTTGGGGCTTTTACTCTGAAGACAATGAACATGCAGACGCATATATTAATGATTTCTTATTTGAGGGCATCGGCAACACATCTGCATATGTTGATGTTACTTACGGCCAAGGTTCGGTAAGAGTAAGTATTCCCGTATCAATTATTGAAAATCCCATAAAATCGTTTACGTTGACTTCCGTTAAACCTTATCAGATTAAAGAACGCACAAACGGTTATGAATATGACGGTCAATGGTGGTATTATCCGCCAAACTTTAATTTGGGCGATGTAATTACCGTTAATTATACAAACGGCACAACAGAAGATTTTACATATACAAGTGATGATTATTGTTTTGTTAATTCAAATGATGAATCTTTAGATGTATACAGAAGCGAATTTACACTTGACGGTGTTGGTGAAACAACATTTACCGTCAGCCTTTATGGTTATGGCGTTGAAACAGAAGTTCCTGTAACTGTTATTGAAAATCCTGTTGAATCAATTACATTTACTCCGGTAAAGCCATATGAAATTATTGAAAATTCAAACGGCTATGAAGATTCCGACGGAAATTGGCAGTATGATGCACCTTATTTCAATAAAGGCGATGTACTTACCGTTTATTATAAAAACGGCACAACAGATGATTTTGTGTACGATAATAACGGCTTTACAAATTCAACCGGTGAAACGATATATGCTAACAGATACGATTTTGAATTTAACGGCGTTGGCGAAACATCGTTTTCAATTAAGATTGAAGATTATGATGTTAGAATTGACATTCCTGTAACTATTATTGAAAATCCTGTAAAATCATTTACATTAACTTCCGTAAAGCCTTATGAGGTTGTAAAAAATACAAACGGTTACAGCACTGAAGACGGATGGAAATATGATTCTCTTAATTTTAATGACGGCGATGTAATTACCGTTAATTATACAAACGGCACAAAAGATACTTTTACTTCTTTTGAAAATAGGTTTGAAAACTCAAAGGGCGAAGAATTATCTGTTTCAGCTGATAGGTTTGTTTTAAACGGTGTGGGCAAAACAACATTTACCGTCAGTCTTGACGATTACGGCAAAAAAATAGAAGTTCCCGTAACAGTTGTTGAAAGCCCTGTAAAATCTGTTTCATTTACACCGGTAAAACCTTTTGAAATCGTTCAAGGCACAAAGGGATATGACAGAGACGGCGAATGGTTTTATTATGTTCCCGAATTTAATGAAGGCGATGTAATTACTCTTGAATACACAAACGGCACAAGTGAAAAATATACCTACAATAAAACAGATTGGAGATTTTGCAATAAAAAGGGCAACATCTTAGACGTTTATGCCCAAGCATTTTCTTTTAACGGTGTGGGTAAAACGACATTTAATGTTTATTGCACTGATTACGGAAAAACTTGCAGCGTTCCTGTAACTATTATTGAAAACCCTGTTAAAAACGCTACGTTAACATCTGTAAAACCGTATAGTATTATTGAAAAAACAAACGGTTATTATTCAGAGGGAGTTTGGTATTATCGCGGTAATGAATTTAATGAAGGCGATGTAATTACACTTGAATATAAAAACGGCAAAACAGAAAAATATATTTATGCCGAAAACGGCGAGGATTGCGGATTCTTTAACAAAAACGGCGATGCATTGGAGTTTTATATAAAAAATGATAAAGCCACTCTTGAAGGAACAGGCACTGTTACATTTGGTTTGTGTCTTGCCGATTACGGCAATGTTATTGAATATTCCGCAAATATTGTTGAAAGTACGGTAGCTTCAATTTCTTATAAATCATTAACAAATTTTGCAGATGTTGAGGGTGTAACAAATTCTATCGGCTATGACGGCGATTATTGGTATATTTCCGACGGCTATGTTAACAGCGGCGACGTTCTTACTTTAAACTATAAAAACGGAAAAACAGAGGAATATATTGCCGAATATAATGACGAATATGTTTTAGTATTTAAAACAAAAGACGGCAAGGTGCTTTCTGATGAAGCTGATTTTAAAATAGACACAGAGTACGGTGAAAATAATAAACGAATATTGGAAATCGGTTGTTACGGCTTAACGTTAAGTTTCCCTATAGCAAATGAAATTACAGTTAAATCTATAACATTTAATCCTTTAAAGCCTGTTTCTATTGTAGCAAGCAACGGTATCGAATCAAACCGCAACACTTGGTTAGACAGAAACGGTAACGTTTACTATGGCACAGACTATAAATATGATTATGAAACCGATACCGTAATTAGTGAAATATTTAATGTTGGTGATAAGTTAACCGTTACATTCAGCAACGGTAAAACCGTAACTTACACTTATAAAGCAGAACGATTTGATGAATGCGGTTATATATTTACGGGTGTAGATAATTCGGAATTTCATGTCAGCAACATAACAAGCAGTCAAAATGAACATCCTTGGGTAGTGGGCGGCAATAATTACTTTAATATTAATTTCAAAAATGCGTCTACCGCAAATATTCCCGTAACTATCACGCCTGCACAGGGTGAGCATACTCATACTTGGAACTCAGGCGTAAAGCAGGCAGACGGATCAATTCTTTACACATGCACATCGTGCGGTGCAACAAAAACAGAAAAGCAAATGAATTTTGAAGATGTAACACCGGACAGATATTTTTATGAGCCAATAAAATGGGCGTATGATAATGATATAACGGTAGGAACATCACCAACAAGATTCTCACCTGATGACGCATGCACACGTGCACAAATAGTAACATTTATATGGAGAGCAAAAGGTTGCCCTGAACCGAAAACAACAAAAAATCCGTTTACAGACGTAACACCGGCAAATTATTTTTATAAAGCAGTGTTGTGGGCAGTGGAAAATGGAATAACTATAGGCACATCGTCAACTTTGTTTTCACCAAATGCACCATGCACAAGGGCGCAGGCAGTAACGTTTATATGGCGTGCAGAAAATGAACCGTCAAGCACGGTGAAAAATCCGTTTACAGATGTAACGGCAGACAGATATTTTTATGCACCTGTTTTGTGGGCGCTTGAAAATGGAATAACAATCGGAACAAAGCCGACTCTTTTCTCACCAGACGCAACATGTACAAGAGCGCAAATAGTAACATTCCTATATCGTGATGTTGTTGGAAACGCTTAAACAGCAAAACTCCCTCTGTTAAAGAGGGAGTTTTTTTTACAAAACAAAATCATATAACGCAATAATGGCAATTCGATTATAAAAAATAAGTCCACCTTATTAAAGGGGACTTATATTTTTTATTCAACTGTTACGGATTTTGCAAGGTTGCGTGGTTTATCAATAGGTAAGCCTTTTTCATTTGCCACGTGGTACGCTAAAAGCTGTAACGGAATAACTTCAATAAACGGTGTTAAAAACGGAATGGAATCCGGGTAAGTTATTATGGTTTCAAATTGCTTTAAGTCATCTTTTAAGCTTTCAGGGGCAAAAACAATAACCTTTGCGCCACGGGCGATAACTTCAATAAGGTTTGAAACGGTTTTCGGCAGTAAATCTTTGTTGCTTATTAAGCCAAAGCAAACAGTGTCTTTTTCAATAAGGCTTATTGTGCCGTGTTTAAGCTCGCTTGCAGGGTAACCCACACAGTCTATATAGCTGATTTCTTTAAGTTTTAAAGCACCCTCAAGGGAAACGCCGAAATCCACATTTCTGCCCAAGAAAAAGCACTTGTCCATATCTTTAATTTCTTTTGCCAATGTTTTTAATTGTTCTTCGCCGGTTAACACCTTTTCAATTTTCTTTGGCAGCAGTGCGCTCATATTAACTGCAATTTCGCTGAAAACTTCTGTGCATGCTTCTCTTGCACGGGCAATGTAAAGGCAAAGCATATTAAGCATTGCAAGCTGGCATGAAAATGCTTTTGTGGTGGCAACGGCAATTTCCGCACCTGCCTTTGTAAGCAAATTGTAATGGCTCATTTTTGCTATTGAGCTTTCCGGCACATTAACAATGCTGATTGTTTTTGCACCCATTTCTTTTGCTTGCTTTAATGCGGCAAGACTGTCTGCTGTTTCACCGCTTTGGCTGATAATTATAACAAGGCAGTTTTCATCAATAACCGGGTTTGAATATCTGAATTCTCCGGCATAATCGGCAAATGTGGGGATTTTTGCTATTTTTTCAAAATTGTATTTTGCAATAAGTCCAACGTGATAAGCCGAACCGCAGCCTATAATGTAAATTCTGTTTATTGCCTTAAAATCTTCGGCAGTAAACGGAATGTCTTTAAACACCACATCTCCGTCGTCAGTAACCGAATTAATTGTTTCACGTACAACCGCCGGTTCTTCAAAAATTTCTTTTAGCATAAAGTGGGGGAAATCGCCCTTGCTTGCAGAGGTTTTGTGAAGTTCCGGTGTTTTTATTTCTTTTGTAATTTCATTGAATTCACTGTCTAAAACAGTAATGTTGTCTTTTGTAATAACTGCGGTTTCGTAATCCTCTAAATAAATTGCCTGCTTTGTATAGTGCAATAAAGGGTTAATGTCAGACGCTATAAAGTTTTCGCCGTTTCCCACGCCGATTATAAGTGGCGAACCTTTTTTTGTGCAATAAAGCGTGTTTTCGTCATCTGTGCAAACAATGCCCAAGGCATACGAACCTTCAAGCAGTTTAACTGTTTTTTTAATTGCGTCAACTACATCACCGTTGTAGTTAAGCTCTAAAAGCTTTGGCACAACTTCAGTGTCTGTTTCACTTTCAAATGTTATGCCGCTTAATGCCAAGCTTTCTTTAATTTCCTTGTAGTTTTCAATAATTCCGTTGTGAACTACGGCAAAATGCTTGCTGCAATGTGGGTGGGCGTTAATTTCGTTTGCCTTGCCGTGGGTAGCCCAACGGGTGTGGCCAATGCCCAAATTGCCGCAAAAGTTTTCGCTTTCTAATTTTAATTCCAGATTTTTAATTTCGCCCTTTGCTTTCATAACCTGAAGCTTTTTTTTATTTAAAACAGCAATACCGCCGCTGTCATAACCACGGTACTCTAAATCTTTAAGACCTTTAATAAGCACACCGGTGGCTTCGCTTTTACCGATGTATCCAATTATTCCGCACATAGCAGTATCTCCTTTTTTGTAAAAAATATATTTATGTATGTGCCAAATATATCACAGTTTATTTTAATTGTAAATACAGAAGTTGAAAATTTTACAATCAGTGAAATTTGTTTAATTTTGCGGCAATAACGCTCATATCGTCTTCTTTTTTGTCTTTCATATTGTTTTTTGCCTGCTGCAAAATCGTGTTTGCAATTTCTTGGGGCGGCAGGTCATTGATTCCGGAAAGCAAAAGCGAAAGCCAGTTTGTTTCGTTTTCTGCAATACCGTCGCTTGTTAAAACAACTACATCGCCTTCACTTAAAACGGCGGTGCGTTTTGCAAATTCTATTCCACGCAATATTCCTGCCGGCATAGATGTTAATTCGCATTTTGTAACGGTGCCGTTTTTAATAATGTACGATGCCGGCGCTCCTGCTTTGTAAAAATCTGTTTTGCCTGTAAACAAATCAACTCCGGCACAGTCTAATGTTGCCAAACTTTCTTCGTTTGATTTTACAAGCAGTGCACAGTTAACAATTTTCAGTGCCGTGTCAAATCCAAAACCGGCAGCCAAAAGTTTTGAAAGTAACCCTGCCCCCATTGCTCCGTCCAGTGCTGCTCTTCCGCCTTTTCCCATGCCGTCACTGATAATCATAATGCTTCTGCCCCTGCCGTCATTAATTGTTTTAACGGTGTCGCCGCACAGGTTCCCCTCTGCACTGTGCTGGGCAAATCCTATTTCCAGGCGGTAATTTGGTTTTTCGGAAAATGAAATAATTGAATCGTCTTTAAAATGTGTAACTCTGCCTTTTTCAAAATATCTGCCGCAGCACTTTGAAATTTCTTTTTGCAATTTGGGGTTTGAAAGGGCGTTTTCTTTTTCTTCTGTTAAAATTTCCACCCTCATTCTGTTAAAACTGTCTACAATTACTGAAATATTTTTTGGGTAAATTTCATGTTCACCTAACAGGTGGCGAATTTTGCCGGCCGAAACAGTGTCAAATTGCTCTGCTTCGTCATATTCCTTTGCCAAATCCGTAAGCATGTCAGCTATTGAAAAAAATTGGTCAGAGGCAATCATACGAATTTCGTTTGTTTTTTCATTAATAATTTGGTTTGTAATATATTCGGTTTCAGTTAAATTGCTTTTGTTTTCGGCAAAGTTTTTTTCATTAACGGCATTTATTTTTTCACGCACTTCGTTAACGCTTTCACTTATATAATTAACTGCTCCGGCGGCAAAACGAAGCCTCATAACAAGGCTTTGCCTAAGTGAACCGTCAGGTGTAATATCTGCACCGTCGTGAAAAAAACGTTCTGCTTTTTCTGCAAGAACCGGCGGAATAATTGAAAAAAGAGCACATCCTATAAGCGTTTCTATAAAAACAGGCAGTGCGACTTCCGAACCTGAAGCTACGCAAAATAATGCCGTTGAAAGTAAAAAGGAAACAGCAGCAGCCAAACTGCCGAATGGGCAGAAAAGAGATGCTAAAAGTGCGGAAAAGCCATATGCTCCTGTAATAAAAACGGCGTCGTTTGCCGTTATTCCCAATACAAATCCTAAGGCAAGAGCAAGCATAATTCCGTTTTTTGAGCCTGAAAAGCGTAAAATAATCAGTGTTGCGGCAACGGCAATAATTCTTATCGGTACAATGCCGTTAACGTTTAGCCGTGAAAGGCTCATAAATATTATTGAAAGTGAAATTACAATACAAGTAACATCTGCCGTGGGCAGTGCTTTAAGGTGAAATCTTTTAAATCCTGCGTTAAGTGCCTTAAAAAAGAAAAATGCTCCACCTGCGCCTAAAATCGCTTCGCCGGCTGTAAGGGCGTATTCTGCGGCAGGGGCACTGTTTTTTAAATTAACAACAATTCCGGTAGCACTTAAAGATAAAAACGAAATAACCATAGGCATGACAGGGCTGTTTTTGCTTTTTGCCAAAATCATAGCCAGTGTGCCAAGCAGTGCAATAACAACGGTTATGCCGTATCTTGCAAAGTTTTCGGGGTGAAAAAGCAAATATCCCAGCGCACTGCCAAGTGCGGTATAAATAAATTCGTTTTTCTTTGAAACGCAAATCAAAGAAACGGCGAAGGGGCAAATGTTGCCAAAGCTGTTGCTTAAACACAATATAAATCCTGCGGCAAAAAAACCAATGCTTTTTAAATTGGATAATATTTGCGGGTTTTTTAAGCTGCTTTTTATTCTTCGACTTTTTTTAACGGTAGATTTCATTTTTACACATCCTTTGTTTGTATGCAGGATTAATTATATAAAAATAAAATCAAAAAATTTGTCATTTGAAGTAGGCGAATCGGTTTAAATTTTTTATAAGAAGGTTAAAAATAAAACCGCCTATGCGAAAGCGTGGCGGTTTTACAAATGTTAAGGAGGGAAAAACGAGTGCTTTTGGTTAAGCGCTTATCTCTTTTTCTTTTTGTTTCTTAAAATAATCATAAAAATCATACCTGCAATACCGCCGGCGGCATTCATCATCATATCGGTCATTGTGTCTACCAACCCTAAATAGCCGTATTCGCCGTGGTATTTTGAAATATCAAATATTTCTGTTTCAGGACCGAATTTTGAAAGTTGCAGGTTTGTTCCGTGCAGGCTGTCCATTAAAAATTCGTAAAATTCCCAGCCAACGGCAATGGAAAGGGCAAACATTATGGCAAACAAAGCGGCAAGTGTTGCGGCGCATTGTCCCTTTTTGCGTTGAATAATACATGCAAAATCGTAGCCAAATACGGCGCATACAAAGCCTGAAAGTATATGCATAAAGTTATCAAACCAAGAAATCTTATCAAATAATCCGAAATATGAGCCAAAAACAATACCAATAAATATTATTAAGTTAAGCATTGTTTGTGAGAGCGGCGGCACATCCTCTATAAAACTGCCGTTGCCGAAAACCTGAAACATATCCCAAAGATGAGTAAAGATAAAGCAAAATACAGATTCAAATCCCATAACAACATCGCCTGTGATAAAAGAATAGGCGGCGCAAATTATCATTGCAATTCGCACAATAATCCAAAATGCAAATTGTGCTTTCGGAATTTTGTTTACAGGGTCTTTTTTTATTTTATAAGCCATAAAAAGTTCCTTTAAAGTTAATTTTTTATATAATAGCACACTGACGAAAAATGTCAAACAAATTAACGGGTTATAAACAAATAATAAAATTAATTTTTTTATGTTGCAAATTTATGTGAAATTTAATACAATAAACACCGCTGAATGATTAAAAATTATTTATGAGGTTAAATTATGATTGAATACACAACAAAATATGATGTAAGAACCACAATGTATCAGCAGTTTGAAAAATCTGCCAAGGAAAGAGGCAATAATTCTTGCCTTTATTATTACCATAATGAACTTAGTTGGAACGAAACTGCGGATATGATTGATAAATGTGCCGCAGCTCTTGTGGCAAACGGTGTAAAAAAAGACGACCGTGTTGTTATTTGTCTTCCTAATATGCCGCAGTGTATTGCCGCAATTTATGCTGTAAATAAAATCGGTGCAGTTGCGTCAATGCTTCATCCTCTTTCTGTTAAAAGCGAGGCTGATTATACAATAAATCTTGTTGGTGCAAAATTTGCTTTTTGTTTTGATGTATCAGAAAAAGCATTTGCAGAAAATCCTGATTTAACAGTTGTTAAATGCAGAACGGCACAATATTTTCCAAAATCACTTTTCGGCTTGGCCGCAAATCTTACATATAAAAAGAAAATTAAAGGCAACACTGCTCCGGCAACAAATGTTAAAAAACTTATTGATTTTGCTGATTTTCTTAAAGAAGGCGAGGCTTATATTAAAGAAAACGGCGTTCCCGAAACCGCAACTGATTCTCTTGCAACAGCCGCAATTATGATGACAGGCGGCACAACAGGTAATCCAAAGGGCGTTATGCTTACTTCGGAAGCAATTAACAACCTCTCATATCAGCTTGTAGATGTTGTTACAGAAGTTTTGAAAATGGAAATTGACCAGGATAACGACGGTATGTTAACAGCTCTTCCCGTATTCCACGGTTTCGGTTTTGCACTTTGCATGCACGTTTCAATGTGCGTTGGTATGGCACAATCGCTTTTCCCGCAGTTTGATGCAAAAATGTGCAGTGATGCAATTAAAAAATATCATCTTAACTATATATTCGGCGTTCCTGATTTCTTTGAAAAGGTTTACAAAGCAGGCTACCTTAAAGGCATTGATATGAGTTCAATGAAACTTATCGGCTCCGGCGGCGACGTTGTTCCTTATTCTCTTACCGAGAAGATGGACAGATTGCTTAAAGATAACGGTGCAAAATGCCACTTTGTTTCCGGCTACGGTTTAACGGAATGTGTAACAGTTTGCACATTTACAGACCCACGCCGTGAAGCACCTCAAGGCTGCATAGGTGTTCCTTGCTATAATGTTGAATGTATGACGGTTAAGCCGGGTACAACAGAAAAATGCGAGGGCGAAGACGGTGAACTTTGTATTTACGCTCCCACAATTATGCAGGGATATTATAACGACCCTGAGGAAACGGAAAAGGTTCTTGTTAAGCATGAAGACGGCAGAGTTTGGCTTCATTCCGGTGATATGTGCTTTATTGATGAAAAAGGCGATATTTATTACCGTCAACGTTTAAAGAGAGTTTATAAAATCAGCGGCTACCTTGTTTATCCTTCATTTATTGAGGAATCATACAGAGCAATGTCTGAAATTTATGATTGCTGTGTTATTGGCAAGGAAGACGGCGGAAAAACAATGCTTAAACTTTTTGTTGTTAAAAATAAAAAATTTGCAAATGATGATGAGGCAGAACTTATTGCTAAGATTAAGCACTTCGGCGAACAAAATCTTTCAAAATGGTCTGTTCCGAGAGAAATTGTATTTATCGACGAACTTCCGAGAACTAAAGTCGGCAAGGTAGACTTTAAGGTGCTTAACTGATTAACATTTAATTAAAACCGCTTTTCTTTTGAAAGGCGGTTTTTTGTAATATAAAATATTTGTTTAATTTTACAAATTACATAAAGATTGCGCTTGACAGATGTGTTATTATATTACTTGTAAAAAATATTATTTGCGGAAAGGCAGTGCTTTTATGACTAAAAATAAAAAATTAGTTCCCGTTTCGCTTTTAACGGGTTATTTGGGTTCAGGTAAAACCACTCTTTTAAATCATATTTTATCAAATCAGCAAGGCTACAAGGTAGCGGTTATTGTTAATGATATAGGTGAAGTAAATATTGACGCTTCGCTAATTCAAAAGGGCGGCGCAGTAACAGAGCAGGATGAAAACCTTGTTCCGCTTTCAAATGGTTGTATTTGCTGTACGCTTAAAGTTGATTTAATGAAGCAAATTATTAATCTTGCTCAAAGCGGCAGGTTTGATTATATTCTTATTGAGGCTTCGGGCATTTGTGAGCCGGGTCCTATTGCAGGCTCTATCTGTATGCTTGACGGCACGGACAAGCGTTCAAAAATCCCCGCTGTTGCTTATCTTGACAGTATTACAACGGTTGTAGACGTAAAGCGTATGGCAGATGAATTCGGCAGCGGTGATTCTCTTTTAAAAGGGGATTTGGAAGAAGACGATATTGAAAATCTTTTAATTGAGCAAATTGAGTATTGCACTACTATTGTGCTTAATAAAATAGATGAGGTTTCAGACGAAGACAAGGCAAAGGTTTTGGCTGTTATTAAGGCTCTTCAGCCTGATGCTGAAATTATTGAAACAACTTTCGGCAGTGTTGAAGTTGGCAAAATCCTTTCAACAGGAAAATTCGATTATGAAAAAATTCTTGAAAGCCCCGGTTGGATGAAAGCAATGTCAAGCCATAATGAAGACGATGACGATGATGATGACCACGATGAGCATCATCATGATGAACACGAACATCACCATCATCACCATGACCATGAGCATGGCGAAACAGAGGAATACGGTATTTCAACATTTGTTTATGAAAATGTTAAACCTCTTTCAAAAGAAAAGTTTGAACAATTTGTTTTTGGCAAATGGCCAAAACAGGTTATTCGTGCAAAGGGTATTTTTTGGATTAAGGAAGATCCTGATACAGCTTATGTTTTTGAGCAAAGCGGTAAACAAAAAACCGCCACGAGTGACGGTAAATGGATTGCTTGCTATCCTGAAATTCAAAGAAAAATGATTTTAAAAATGAATCCCGACATTGCCGCTGCTTGGCATCCTGTTTACGGCGACAGGGTTAATAAAATTGTTTTTATCGGAAAGGATATGGATAAAAAATCAATTATAGCCCAGCTTAATAACTGCTTGGCAGAGTAATAACAATTAAAGCCTCTCTTTAAGAGAGGCTTTTTTGTTTGAAAATATATAATTTTTACAGTCCTAAAATTACTTCTACAAAGCCGATGTAAACAAGAAGTGAAACGGCGTCTACTATTGTGGTAATAAACGGGCTTGCCATAACGGCAGGGTCAAACCCCAGTCGCTTTGCTATAATCGGCAAAGCGCATCCTACAATTTTTGCACAAATTATTTCTACAAAAATCGTTAGTGAAACAACAAGAGCAATAATAACCGTTATTTGGTCTGAACCTAAAACAAGTCTGTCAAATAAAAGCAATTTAATAAAGCAAACAACGCCTAATGAAAGTCCGCAAACGGCGGCTACTCTTATTTCTTTCCAAATTACTTTGAAAATATCTTTCATTTGAATTTCGCCAAGGGAAAGAGCACGAATAATTGTAACGCTTGCCTGACTGCCTGAATTACCGCCTGTGTCCATAAGCATGGGAATAAAGGCTGTTAAAATGGCTGTGGATGCCAATTTGTCTTCAAAATTAGTTAAAATTTGGCTTGTAATTGTGGCAGAAACCATTAAAAGCATGAGCCATGGAATTCTGTTTTTCCATGTTTCAAAAACGCTTGTTTTAAGGTATGGCTTGTCTGTAGGAACAATAGCAGCCATTTTTTGAATGTCTTCCGTGTTTTCTTCCTGAATAACGTCAATGGCATCGTCAACCGTAATAATTCCCACAAG
Organism: uncultured Eubacterium sp.; assembly: GCA_934512155.1. GTDB lineage: Bacteria > Bacillota > Clostridia > Oscillospirales > Acutalibacteraceae > Eubacterium_R. Next base: position 25,400 of record CAKSWS010000005.1, read on the forward strand.
TCTGTTTTCCATATCAACAACAGGCAGTGCAAGAAAGTCATATTTTGAAAGCATTTCGGATGCATATTCCTGGTCATCCAATGTATTAATGGAAATAACGTTTGTTTCCATTAAATCCTCAATATTGTCTTCATAATCGCTGAGCAGCAATTCTTTAACTGTTGTAACGCCGATAAGGTGGCGTGATGCGTCTGTTACATAGCAAGTGTAAATTGTTTCTTTGTCAACACCTGTGCGGCGAATTCGTTTAAAAGCGTCTTCAACCGTCATATCTTTTTTTAAATCCACAAACTCCGGTGTCATAATTGAGCCTGCGGAATCATCCGGGTATTTTAAAATTGTGTTAATTGCTTCTCTTGTTTCCTTGTCGGTGTTTTTCAAAATTCGCTTAACAATGGTTGCCGGCATTTCTTCAATAATATCTGCGGCATCGTCAATGTAAATTTCGTCAAGCACATCTTTAAGTTCCGTATCGGAAAAAGCACGAATCAGGTTTTCCTGTGTATCGCCGTCAAATTCAACAAATGTTTCGGCGGCGTTTTCTTTTGTAAGCATTCTGAAAAGGAAAGTGCGCTCTCGTTCGTCAACCTCGTCAAGCAATCGGGCAATGTCTACCGGGTTCATTTCGTTAAGGCATCGTTTAAGATCGCTTATATTGTGATTTTCACGAAAAATTTCAATGCATTCAAGCATTTCTTCAAGCACCATAATATCACTCTCCTTCTTTTTATTACTTTTGCTTTGTTATTCAACAGGGGTGTAAAATTCTTTTTCCTCACTGTCATAAGGGTTAACGGTAATTCGCTTCGTAATAAGCGCCAAAATAATTATAACCAAAATTCCGCCTATTACGGAAAGTGTAACTACGGCAAAAGCAGGCTTTTGGTAAAACAGTTCGCCGTTTACAAAGGAATCAAAATCGTCTTTGCTCATTTCCTCTTTAATTTCGGCTACTGTTTTGTTAACTCTTTTAATTTTAAATTTGTAAATTTTTACTGTTCCGTCAGAAGCCGTAACGGTAAAATTAAAATCTGATTCCTGGCCTTCACGCAACTGCATATTAAGCGGTGGGCAGTAGGCGTTAATGTCATCTGTAATCGGTGTAACCGTTAAATCGGTTAAATCTTTGGGAATATATAATTTGTAGTTTGTTGTGCTTTTGTCAAACCCCGGCTGTAATTCCCCGTATTCACATGAAATTCCCGCTAAATTGGCATTGCTGTTAATAACCGGTTCTGTTTTGTTTTTGTAGTTAAACGTGTAGATTACAGAACCGTTTTGAAAACTTAAAGTAACAGTTATTCCCGTTTGAACATTAAGCTCGTTGTATGTGTAATTTACAAACAAATTGGCGTTGCCGTTTACTTTGTAATCTTTTAAAGACGGACTTGCATTTTGGTTTGCCAAAATTAAATTGTATTCTGTTTTGTTTTGGTTAAAACCGCCTTCGATTTCACCGTTGTTAAATGAAATTTCGGTAATATACGGCACATTGTTAATCGGCACGCTGTCTGCACCGTAAACAGTTGCCGCACCTGCTGTTAAAACAGCGGCAATAAGCAGTGTAAAAACCGTTTTAAGTAATTTTTTCATAGTTTTATTATTGGGCAAGTATGTAACTTGTTATTCCCCATTCCTCCGATTTTTCTTTTAATGTTTCGCCGTCAATAGGTGATGTAATAAAGTAAACCGTATTTTTATCTGCTTCGGAATTGAATTTTAGCGAAATAATTTCGTCTGCATTTTCACTGTCAATGTCGTTTTGTGTAATGCGCACATTTTCAGCTTTTAACAGTTTAATGCCTTTGCCTAAATCGTTGTAAAGTTTTTGGGCAATGTAATCAAATCCGTCGTTATAATCGTCTGAAATATCGCTTGGCAGGTCGTATCCGTCAAGCACAAAAACATTAACGCCCATGCTGTAAGCTTCGGCAATAATATCTTTAATATAGTTGTATGTTCCGTCAGCGTTGGGGTTTAAATATGTGTTGTCTTTAGAATCCCTGTAAACTGCGCCGCTGGCAGAATAAATTGTTAAATCCGGGTCTTTTGCCGGCACTGCATTGTCCAAATAGCAATAAACTCTGCCAACAGTCAAAATATCTTGTTCTTTAAGTTTGTCTACACTGGATTTTAAATTTGCGGCAGGGAAAACTATTGCACCGTAAGTGTCTACAACGGAAAGAGAACTTTTGTAGCCTATTGAGCCGTCGCTTCTTTTAATGTCAAAAGCTACGGCATTGCATCCGCTGTCGCTTGCCTTGTCATTAACAGCGGAAAGCATAACGCCGCCGTCTAACGAAACAGAATCGGTGTATAAGCCGCTTACGGTTAAATCCATACTGCTTAAATCCGCCTGTGCGCTTTCCTCACGTGCTTCCTGCATTGGCGGAATTCCCGTTCGTATCATATAAATGTCCATTGCCGTGTAGCCCACGCCTATAATAACAAAAGCAATAATTACAGCACCTAAACGTTTTAAGTTTTTCTTAACGGCAACTTTGGAGATTTTCTTTTTTTCTTTTTTCTTTGGTCGCAGATAGTCGTATTTATCAAAATAATCGCCGTTGTAAACATATTTGTCCGCAAAATCAATGGGCCTGCCTTTTTCTTCTTCGGTCCATTTTGTATCACGTTCTACATTGTTGTAAAAGCGTTTCTTTTTCATTTCAGTTCAAACCCTTTGCGTTTTCTTTTAAAAGGCTTATTGTTTTTGCCGGATTTTCGCTTTTAAATACGGCAGAGCCTGCCACAAACACGTTTGCACCTGCCTTTGCACAGGTTTTAATTGTTTCGGCATTTACACCGCCGTCTACTTCAATGTCTATATCGGGAAAATCGGCTCTTAACTTTTCAATTTTCGGCATCATATCTGCCATAAAGCTTTGGCCGCCGAATCCCGGCTCAACAGTCATAACAAGTACCATTGCCAATTTGTCCATATAAGGATAAACGGCTTCAATAGGCGTGCCGGGCTTAACCGAAAGAGAGGCCTTGCAGCCGCATTCTAAAATTTTATCAATGGTGGCATTAATATCGTCATCACATTCGGTGTGGAATGTAATAATATCTGCTCCTGCATCTGCAAAATCCTGAATATATTGTAATGGGTGGGAAATCATAAGATGCACGTCGAACGGAACACTGCAAACGGATTTCATTGCTTTAATAACAGGTGCGCCTATGGAAATGTTTGGCACAAAGTGGCCGTCCATAACGTCAAGGTGAATAAGCTCTGCGCTTTCACATTTTTTTAATTCTGCCTGCAAGTTGGCATAGTCGGAAGCCAACATGGACGGTGAAATTTTAATATCCATAATTACAATTACTCTCCTCATCTTGGGTGTCTGTATTATACTTAATAAGCAAATATATTATACATTCTGTTTGACTTAAAATCAACTGAAAATAATCTCAAATAATTTATACTTGTAATTAAAATATATGTGTAGTAAAATAGACAAAGAATTTTTGCAGGAGGAATAGTAATGATTCAAGCAAATAATGTTACGGTTCAGTTTGGCGGCAGAGCTCTTTTTGAAAGAGTTAATGTAATTTTTTCGCCGGGCAACTGTTACGGAATTATCGGTGCAAACGGTGCCGGTAAGTCCACATTTTTAAAAGTGTTAAGCGGTGATTTAGAGCCTCAAAAGGGCGAGGTCGTTATGACACCGGGTGAAAGACTTTCGGTTTTAGAACAAGACCACTTTAAATATGACGAATACGAAGTAGTAAGAACAGTGCTTATGGGCAACCCAAGGCTTATTGAAATTATGGAAGAGAAGGATGCCCTTTACGCAAAACCCGATTTTAATGAGGAAGACGGTGTAAGAGCAGGTGAGCTTGAAGCCGAATTTGCTGATTTGGACGGATGGAATGCCGAGTCTGATGCAGAATTTATGCTTAATAAATTGGGCGTTACAGATGAATATCACTATATGAAAATGGCAGAATTACCATCTGATTTAAAGGTTAAGGTGCTTCTTGCAAAAGCACTTTTCGGCAATCCGGATATTCTTCTTCTTGACGAACCTACAAACCACCTTGATTTATCGGCAATCCGCTGGCTTGAAAATTTCCTTTTGGATTTTGAAAACACTGTTATTGTTGTTTCCCATGACCGTCATTTCCTTAACAAGGTTTGCACACATATTTGTGATGTTGATTTCGGTAAAATTCAAATGTATGTGGGTAACTACGACTTCTGGTATGAATATACCCAAATGCGTCAACGTCAGCAAAAAGACCAAAACAAGAAAAATGAGCAAAAAATCAAAGAACTTCAGGAATTTATTCAGCGTTTTTCTGCAAATGCTTCTAAATCAAAGCAGGCAACAAGCCGTAAAAAACAGCTTGACGCTCTTGAGATGATTGATATGCCGGTTTCTTCACGCCGTTTCCCATATGTTGACTTTAAGCCTGACAGGGAATGCGGAAACGATTTGCTTTTTGTTGAGCATCTTTCAAAAACAATAGGCGACAGAAAAGTACTTGATGATGTTTCTTTTGTTATTCACCCAAGAGAAAAAGTTGCATTTGTAGGCTCGGACGCAGTTGCAAAAACTACATTATTTAAAATCATTATGGGCGAAATTGAACCTGATGAAGGTTCGTTTAAATGGGGCGTAACAACAAGCCAAAGTTACTTCCCAAGCGATAACAGTGCTTATTTTGACGGCGTTGATTTAAGCCTTGTTGACTGGCTTCGCCAATATACCACTCAAACTCTTGAGGCAGATATTAGAGGCTGGCTCGGAAGAATGCTTTTCAGCGGCGACGAAGCATTAAAAAAAGCTTCTGTTTTATCAGGTGGTGAACGTGTAAGATGCATGCTTTGCAAAATGATGCTAAGCGGTGCTAATGTTCTTGTTCTTGACGAACCTACAAACCACCTTGATTTGGAATCAATTACAGCTCTTAATAACGGGTTAATTCGTTATCCGGAAACTGTGCTTTTTACTTCCCATGACCATCAGTTTATTCAAACTATTGCAAACAGAATTATTGATATATCGGACGGAAAAATTACAGATTACACCGGTTCATACGATGACTTTATTGAGAATTTTGATGATGAAAAGTTGAAAAAATATTAATTTAAATAAATTTTCGGCAGGATTTTAATTTCCTGCCGATTTTTTTGTTGCCCTGTGGCTAAAATATTCTTTTATATTTGACATTGTTTTGTTTAGTTGATATACTAAATAATAGATAAAAATCAGCAAACGGCGACCTTTGGCGGCAATTTTCGCCACGGCTGTTTGTTGCTTTGGTATTTTTGTTTAAAGGCGTGATATTTTATGGAAAGAAATAAAGTTCAATTAAAAATCAACGGTGCAAATTATACTATTGTTACGGATGATGACCCGGAATATGTAGAAGGCTTGGGCGAATTGATTGACAGTGAAATGAAAAATATTTCATCGGGCAATCCTGGTCTTTCTTCAATCCAATGTGCGGTTCTTGTGGCTCTTGACCAGGCAGACGCTTGTAAAAAAGCAACTGCCTCGGCAGATAATCTTCGTGCGCAGATTAAGGATTATCTTGAGGACAGTGCAAGGGCAAGAATGGAAGTTGATGTGGCAAGAAGAGAAATTGAACGCCTTAACAGGGAAATAAGCAATCTTCGAAATAAACTCAGCGGAAATTAATATATGGAATTTGAAATTTTATCTCCTGCTGGTTCGCAGGAGTCTTTAATTGCCGGCGTTAGGTGTGGTGCAAATGCGGTTTATCTTGGTGGTAAATCGTTAAACGCACGCCGAAATGCCGGCAATTTTAATGATGAGGAATTATTAAAGGCGGTTGAATATTGTCATAACCGTAATGTAAAGGTATATCAAACATTAAACACTCTTTGCGGTGATAATGAATTAAGCGAAGCTTATGATGCGGTAAAAAAATCTCTTGAATTCGGTGTGGACGGTTTTATTGTTCAGGATTTGGGCGTTGCAAAAATGATGCACGATTGTTTTCCGAGTGCAAAACTTCATGCTTCCACCCAAATGAGCGTTATTACTCCTGCCGGGGTTGAAGAATTAAAGGAAATGGGCTTTGTTCGTGCCGTTTTGCCCAGGGAAATGACGGCAGATGAAATTGCTGAAATACGCAAAAGCACAGATATGGAGTTGGAAATTTTTGTACACGGCGCCTTGTGTATGAGCGTTTCCGGCCAGTGTTATCTTTCTGCCATGATTGGCGGCAGAAGCGGAAACAGGGGACTTTGCGCACAGCCTTGCCGTTTGCCCTTTTCGGCAGATAAAAGCGGCAGCTGCGATTTAAGTTTAAAAGATTTAAGCCTTGTAAACCATTTAAAAGAATTAGGCGATTTAGGTGTTATCAGCCTTAAAATAGAGGGCAGAATGAAGCGCCCCGAATATGTTGCCGCCGCTGTTACAGGTTTAAAAAAGGCAATAAACGGTAATTATGATTTTGAATATGAACAAAAATTAAAAAGTGTTTTCAGCCGCAGCGGATTTACGGCAGGGTATTTTGAAAACCGCCGTGGCAGTGAAATGTTCGGCACTCGTCAAAAGGAAGATGTTGTAAGCGCAAAAAGCGTGCTAAAGGATTTTTCTCATCTTTATGATAACGAAAATCCTCTTGTACCTATGGATATGGATTTTGTTTGCGAAAAGGGAAAGCAGGCAAAACTTTTTGTTTCCGCTTTGGGTAGAACTGCCGTTGTTTTGGGTTCTGTGCCTGAAAAAGCAATAAATAAACCTATGGATGAGGCAGGTGTTGCCGCACGCCTTTCAAAATTGGGCGGCACTCAGTTTTTTGCACGCAATGTTAATGTTCGTGTTGATGATGGGTTGATTTTGCCTGCATCTGTTTTAAACGGAATGCGCAGGGAAGCGGTTGAAAAAATCAACTGTATTGAAAAGAAAAATGTTGATGCAAAACATTTTAATTTTGTAAAAAGCAACGTTATAAAAGGCGGTAATCCTTATTTTACTGCCCGTTTTGCAAATGCAAATCAAATACCAAACAATCATCCTTTCAGGCGTGTGTTTATACCTATTCAAAGCAGTGTTGAAGATTTTGTGGATAACAGAGCAGGAGTTGAAATTCCTCGTGGCTTGTTCGGCAAAGAACAGGAAGTGGTGAAACGCCTTACAATTCTTAAAAAAGCAGGTGTAAAAAATGCCCTTTGCGGTAATTTAGGCTCTTATAAAATTGCCCGGGATTTAGGCTTTAATGTGTTTGGCGACTTTGGACTTAATATTTACAACAGCTTGTCTGCAAGCCAAATTAACAGCCCTGTTTTGTCTTTTGAACTTACTGTGGATAATGCAAATAAAATAAACGCAGATGATACCGGGCTTATTGTTTACGGCAGGCTGCCGCTTATGTTAACACGAAATTGCCCTGTAAAAGCTCATATAGGTTGTGAAAATTGCGGTAAAAACGGTAGCTTGACGGATAGAAAAGGCATAACCTTTCCTGTTGTTTGTTCATCATATCCTTGTGTGGAGTTATTAAACAGCGTGCCCGTTTATATGGCAGACAGAATGAAAGAAGTTAAAACCGATTTTGCTCATTTTTATTTTACAAGTGAAAGTAAAAAACAGGTTGAGGAAATAATATCTCTTTATAAAAATGGCGCCAAACCGCCGTTTGATTATACAAGAGGGCTTTATTACAGGGGTGTTTTATAATGTTAATTTTAGCGTCAAAATCTCCTCGCAGATTAGAACTTTTAAAGTTAATAACAACAGATTTTGTTGTAAAAACCGCTGATGCAGACGAAACTTTGCCGGCAAAAATTTCACCGGCTGACGCAGTTAAATATCTTTCAAAAATAAAGGCGCGTCCTTTGGCAAACGGTAATGATGTTGTTATAGGCGCAGATACGGTGGTTGCCGCAAACGGAAAAATTTTAGGAAAGCCGAAAAACAGGGAAAATGCCGCTGAAATGATTAAAATGTTAAGCGGAAAAACCCACAGCGTTTTTACAGGCGTTACAATTATTTCGCCACAAAAGGAAATTACGTTTTGCGTAGAAACAAAGGTTAAGTTTTATGATTTGACCGAGGATGAAATTAACGCTTATGTTGCTACCGGCGAGTGTGATGATAAAGCAGGTGCTTATGGAATTCAGGGTAAAGGTTCGTTGCTTGTGGAAAAAATAGACGGCGATTACTTTAATGTGGTTGGTTTGCCTGTTTCAAAGTTATACAGAGAGTTAAAAAATTTATAAAAAGTTTGTGTAGATTTACAAATTTAAGAAAAATAGATTGTATAATTCGCCGAAATTATGACGAAAAAATAATTTTTTTGTCTTGAACCGTTTAAGTTTTTGTGTTAAAATGTTTACACAGGGCAATTTCGCCCAAAAATTCAGTTAGTACACGGTAGGGGAGTTGAAGTTGTGGCAGCAGATTTACATTGTCATACTAAATTGAGCGACGGTTCTGTCGGCATTGAAGATATTATTCAAATTGCTCATAAAAGCGGAGTAGACACTATTGCCATAACTGACCATGATTGCATTGCAGGCACTGTCAGGGGCCAGGTTATAGGTAAAAGATACGGCGTCAACGTTATTTCAGGTGTTGAAATTTCAGGTTTTGATTTTGAAGCAGGAAAAAAGGTTCATATTTTAAGCTATCTTGCAGATGCACCTAACAGGCTTGAGGGCATTTGCAAGCGCACATCGGTTGCTCGCAAAAGGGCAGGTCAAATTATGATGCTTAAGGTTGCAGGCCGTTTCCCGATTACAAGCGATTTTATTATTAATCATGCTTCAGGTTCTACAAATTTGTACAAGCAGCATATTATGCACGCACTTATGGACGCAGGCTATACAAATGAGATTTTCGGCAGCTTGTATTATGCTTTGTTTGACCCTGCCAGCGAAACAAATGTGCTTGCACCTACAAAATATCCGGATGTTAAAGAGGTTATTGATGAAATTCACGGCGCAGGCGGCATTGCTGTTCTTGCTCACCCTGCAAAGTTTGATAATTTTGATGAAATAGGCAAGTATATTGATATGGGTCTTGATGGGGTAGAGGTTTGGCACCCTTCTGCAGATGATGCAATGGTTGCACAACTTGTTGCTTTTTGCAAAACTCATAAATTGCTTATGACCGGCGGTTCGGATTTTCATGGTATTTACGGCGATTCTACCGTAACATTGGGTTCTTATTCCACTCCGCAGGAGCATCTTGATAAATTGCTTGGCTATAAAGCAAAAAAGAAAAGGGCACAGCGTAAGGCTGAAAAAGAAGCAGCCGCAGCAGCTGAAGCGATAAAGTAATACAGTTAAGGATTAAACGTCGCATTGCGGCGTTTTTTTTTGTTGTTTTGAAATTGTTTGTATGTTATAATCTTACTGAAAATTATTTATTTAAAGGAATTTATATTATGCATTCGGATTTTGCAAAAACGCCGCCTCTTGGCTGGAACAGTTGGGATTGTTACGGTGCAGGTGTTAATGAAAAACAATTAAAAGAAAATGCCGATTATATGGCAAAATATTTAAAACCTTACGGTTGGAAATATATTATTTGCGATATTCAGTGGTATGAACCAAATGCCAAAGGCAATGATTATAATAATTTTGCTCCTTTAAATATGGATGAATACGGCAGATTAATGCCTGCCGAAAACAGATTTCCCTCTGCCAAAGGCGGAAAGGGCTTTAAGCCTATTGCCGATTATTGCCATAATTTAGGACTTAAATTCGGAATTCATATTATGCGTGGCGTTCCAAGAGGTGCAGTTCATGCCGATTTGCCCGTTTTTAACAGCAATTATTTTTGCCGTGAAATTGCTCATCATTTTTCTGTTTGCTCTTGGAATACCGATATGTACGGCTTAAAAAATTGCCAAGGTGCACAGGAATATTACAATTCAATAATAAATCTTTATGCATCTTGGGGTGTTGATTTTATTAAGTGCGATGATATTGCCGTTACGGAATTTCGTAAGTGGGACAAGCCTTATTCGGCTTATTATGAAATTGAAATGATAAGAAAAGCTATTGATAATTGCGGCAGAAATATTGTGCTTTCTCTTTCTCCAGGTCCGGCAAGCACTGAAAATGCCGCTCATCTTCGTAAAAATGCAAATATGTGGCGTATGACAGGTGATTTTTGGGATGTTTGGGAAAAACTTTATGATATGTTTGATAAGTGCCGTGATTGGCAAGATTTAACAGGCGGCGGTTGCTGGGCAGATTGTGATATGCTTCCGTTAGGCAGGCTGTCAAAGGACGGCACATGCCACGGTCCTGCAAACAGGTACACTCAGTTTACAAAGCCTGAACAGTATACTCTTATGACTTTGTGGGGAATTTTCAGAAGTCCGTTAATGTTTGGCGGCAATTTGCCGGAAAATGATGGGTTCACCCTTTCTCTTTTAACAAATGCCGAATATATGGAAATGCACAAAAATTCCTTTGGTGCAAGGCAGGTTTACAGAAAAGAGGGTAAAAACGGCGGCACTGTTGTTTGGGCGTCATCAGGCAAAAAGTGCAAATATGTCGCATTGTTTAATACAAAAAACAAGGCAAATAAAATATCTTATTCCCTTTCTGAAATTTTAATGCCAAATACAAAGTATTCGGTTTTAAATGTTTGGAACGGTGAAGTTCAAACCGTTTGCAACAAAATTTCTGCTTGTGTTGAACCCCACGGTGCTGTGCTGTTTAAAATTTGCACTGCCTGTTAATTTGTTGTTTTTACGGGTAACATTAAAATAAATATTTGTGTAATAAAAAAGCACATTGGTATAAACCAATGTGCTTAATTTTTGTTTTTTAGTCTACTTTAATTTCGTGAACCCAACCTTCGGGACCTTCAATAGTTCCCATTTGAATTCCGGTTAATGTTTCATAAAGTTTCTTTAAAACAGGACCCATTTCGTCCATTCCGCTTGGGAAGCAAATTTCATTGCCGTGGTCAACAATTTTGCCCACAGGGCTGATAACAGCTGCAGTTCCGCAAAGTCCGCATTCTGCAAAATCTTTAACCTCGTCAAATCTAACAGGTCTGTGTTCTACTTTCATGCCTAAAATTTGCTCTGCAACAACGCAAAGTGAACGCCTTGTAATAGAAGGAAGAATTGAATTTGATTTAGGTGTAACAAGAGTGCCGTCTTTAGTAACAAAAATAAAGTTAGCACCGCCTGTTTCTTCAACATATGTTCTTGTAGCCGCATCAAGGTACATATTTTCATCATAGCCTTGGTTATGAGCATCAACAATAGCATAAAGGCTCATAGCGTAGTTAAGACCTGCTTTAATGTTGCCGGTTCCGTGAGGAGCGGCACGGTCGTAATCGCAAACACGAATTGTAATCGGTTTTGCACCGCCTTTAAAGTAAGGGCCAACAGGTGTGCAGAACATTCTAAATTGATATTCGTCTGCCGGTTTTACGCCGATAACGGCATTTGAGCCAAACATATAAGGGCGAATGTAAAGTGTTGCACCTGAACCGTATGGAGGAACCCAAGCGGCATTTGCACGAACAACATCTTCAACTGCTTTAACAAATTTGTCTTCCGGAAAAACAGGCATTTGAAGTCTTTTAGCGGATTGAGCAAGTCTTTCGGCATTTAAATCCGGGCGGAAGCAAACAATTCTGCCGTCTGCCGTTGTGTAGGCTTTTAATCCTTCAAAAACAGTTTGCGCATATTGAAGCACACATGCACATTCGCTCATGGTAATATTAGGGTCATCTGTTAAAGCACCGTCATCCCACTTGCCGTCTTTGAAGTTTGATATGAATCTTTTATCGGTTGGCATATAGCCAAAGCCGATGTTCGACCAATCAATATTTTTCTTTTCCATACATATTACTTCCTTTGAAAAATTTTACTGATTTAATTTTATCACTAATGCTTTAAAGTGTCAATATAACCCAAATTATAAATTAAATTTACTTGATAATAATTTATTGCTGAATTATAATGAAAACGGAGGTAAAGATATGGAAATTACGAATACAATTAAATACATAGGCGTTGACGATAAAGATATTGATTTATTTGAAAGTCAATACCCGGTAAAAAACGGCGTTTCATACAATTCATATGTAATTATGGATGAAAAAATTGCCGTTATGGATACTGTGGACAAACGAAAAACATCCCAGTGGCTTGAAAATCTTGAAAACATATTGGCTGGCAAGCAGCCCGATTACCTTGTTATTTCTCATTTAGAGCCTGACCATGCCGCAAATATAGGCTTAATTGCCCAAAAGTATCCAAACGTAACCCTTGTGGGAAATGCAAAAACATTTGCAATGCTTCCTCAGTTTTTTAATATTGACCCGGGTGTTAAAAAACTTACGGTTAAAGAGGGTGATACACTTTCCTTGGGTTCTCATACATTAACATTTGTTATGGCACCTATGGTTCATTGGCCTGAAGTTATGGTTGAATATGAAAGCAGTGAAAAAATTCTTTTTTCTGCCGATGGGTTCGGTAAATTCGGTGCACTTGATTGTAACGAACCTTGGGCAGATGAAGCAAGGCGTTATTACATTAATATTGTGGGTAAATACGGTGCACCGGTGCAAACGCTTCTTAAAAAAGCCGCAGCTCTTGATATTGAGAAAATTTGTCCCCTTCACGGTCCTGTGCTTACAGAAAATTTAGGCTGTTACATAGATTTGTATAATACTTGGTCTTTATATAAGCCGGAAACAGACGGCGTGCTTGTTGCTTTTGCTTCAATTCACGGCAACACGGCTGCCGCTGCCGAAAAAATGAGTCAAATTTTAAAGGCGAAGGGTTGCGCCGATGTTAAGGTTTGCGATTTGTCAAGAACAGATGTGTCTTTTGCCGTGGCAGACGCTTTTAAGTACGATAAAATCGTATTAATGGCGGCAAGTTATGACGGCGGCGTTTTTCCGCCTATGGAAACATTCATTGCTCATTTAAAAACAAAAGCGTTTCAAAACCGCAAAATTGCACTTTGTGAAAACGGCTCTTGGGCCCCTTGTGCAAACAGAGTAATGAAAGCGGCGCTGGAATCAATGAAAAACATTTCTGTTTGCGAAAATACTGTTACAATTAAATCTGTTATGAAACCTGCTGATATTGCCGCTATGGAAGCAATGGCAGACGAACTTTTGAACAATTAATATATTTTTAGGGGTAAAAATTATGGAAAATTCAGTTCAAACGTACACCAAAAAAGAACGGAATATGTTTTTAACAGGCATGTTCGGTCAAAATATGATTTACAATGTTGTGGCAACGGGACTTTATTACTATTTTCAAAATGTAATTTGTTTGCCTGCCGTTGCCTTGGGATGGATTTTTGCCGTTGCCCGTGTGTGGGATGCGATTAACGACCCAATTATGGGCAGTATTGTAGATAAAACCCATTCAAAATGGGGCAAATGCAGACCTTATCTTATTTTTTCGCCGGCAATTATTTGTGTTATTACTTGCGTTTCCTTTTTAAACGGCAACTATGCACAGGCAAAGTTAAACGGAAACAGCACGGCTATGGGCTTTATTGTTGCTTGGGCGGCAATTTCTTATGTGTTGTGGGGAATGTCTTATACTGTTGGCGATATTCCGCTTTGGGGCATAATTTCACGTATGTCAGAGGATGAAAAAGACAGGTCTACTCTTATTTCTCTTTCCAGAATTATAGCGTCAATCGGTGCTGCTGTTGTTGTTGTTTCAATTATTGCTTTGTCTCAGGCAGTAAATACAGCCGTTGGCGCAAATCAAAATGCACAAAAGGGATTTATAATAGTTGGCTTTGCCACAACAATTATTGCAAGTTTGCTCTTTGAATGTGCCGGCATCGGAACAAAGGAAAGAGTGCCTTCTTCTTCGGAAACAAAAACAATGAAGGAAAGTTTTGCGTTAATGTGGCAGTGTGTTCCTTTCAGAAGGCTTCTGATAAGCGGTCTTCTTCGTTCACCTATTCAGCTTTTAATGGTTGTTGTTATGACCTTGTTTTCTTATTATTATTGTGATGGCGATTTAACAACGGCGTTTACAAACGGCAAAAGATTTCTTATTGTTGCAATTATCGGCGGCGGTTTGTTTATAGGTCAGTTTTTGGCTATGGCAATTTGCCCTGCACTTATTAAAAAGTATGATGTTAAAAAGATTTATAATGTTTTTAGCGGATTTTCCGCAATTCCTTTTGCCTTGCTTTTTGTGTTTTATCTTATTGCCCCGTCAAATTTGGGTGCAATTCAGTGGGTTGTAGCAGACGGCATAATGTTCTTTGGCGCAGGAATGGGATTTGGTGCTGTTAACGTTTGCCAATCTGTTATGATTTCCGATTGTATTGATTATGAGGAATACCACCACGGCTACAGACCCGACGGAATTTTCTTTTCAGGTCAAAGTTTTATAACTAAATTTTCCGCAGGCATTTCTTCATTAATTTCGGCATATGTTTTTGCCACGGTCGGTTACACCGATGTTAATATTGACGCTATGAATCAAGCTATTGCAAACGGCGCTTCATTTGCTTCGGATTATTTACCTTATTCAAAAGCAATGTGGTTTTTAATTTCAATTCCTCCTGCTATAGGAATGGTGCTGGCGGTTATACCCACGCTTAAATATGAAATAGATAAGAAATCACACGATAAAATGCTTGCCGAATTGGTTGAAAGGCATCGTGCTGCAGAAGAAAACAAATAAAATTATAATAAAACCGCTCGAATTATTTTTCGAGCGGTTATTTTTATATTAATGTAAGTTTTTCTGTTTAATCTGAACTGATTATGTTTTCAAGCCTTGTTTTGTCTTTTGCAAATCGTCGTTGAGAAACAAGAAGAACAATTTTATCGCCCTCTTTAATAACAGTGTCGCCTTTTGGGGTAATGCCGCCGTCGTTTCTTTCAATGGTAACAACAAGGCAATGCTTGCCCCAGTCAACGTCTTTAACGGTTTTGCCTGCAATTTTACTGCCTGTGGGAACAACAAGAGTTTGAATAATTTTTTCGCCTATTTTGCCCTCGTTTGCCGTAATGTTGTTGTTTTTAAGTACTCTGCTGAGTGATGCGGCGTAAAACGGTGTGGAGCCAAGTGTTTCAGCTACGGCGTATGAAACAAGGCTTGTAACAACAAGCGGCAGCAGGCTGTTCATATTGCCTGAAATTTCAAGCACAATAACAATGCCTGTTATCGGTGCACGAACTATGGACGCAAAAAATCCTGCCATGCCGATAACAACAAATTCCTGCCATAAATCAGGATTTAAATCAAACAGCCCTATAGCAACAGAACCGTAAATCGCACCTAAATATGTGCCCAAAATAGAAAGAGGATAAAGGGTGCCGCCGGGTGCACCGGAACTAAAGCTAAATACGCCGAAAACGTATTTTGCCACAAGCAAAATAATCATTGTTAATATTGCAGGGCGTTCTGCCATAAGGTATTCGGCCATACTGTGTCCGCCGCAAAGAATTTGCGGCATATATAAACCAACCACGCCTGAAGTTACAAACACAAGCGCCATTTTAAGCCAGCCCGGCAGTTTGATTTTTTTAAACAAATCCTGCCCTTTCATCATTGTGGTGTTGTATGCGGCACCGGAAAAACCTAAAATAATTCCGAAAATTATAAGCAACCACTAGTAGCGCAGGGGAATGTTTTCCGTTTCATAATTAAAAACGGTGCTTTGACCGAAAAAGAATTTTGAAATATAATCGCCTACAACTGCTGCAACAATGCCCATAACAAGCACAGATTTATCAAATGTGTGTTGAATTTCTTCAAGCACAAATATAATTCCGCCAAGAGGTGCGTTAAATGCGGCAGCCAAGCCTGCACCGGCACCGCAGCTCATCATTCGCAGTTCTGTCGTTTTGTCTGCCTTTGTAATTTTTGCCGCACCTTTTGCCGCCATTGCGCCAAGCTGAATGCTGGGGCCCTCTCTGCCTAAAGAAAGACCGGCAAAAACAGATGTGGTTGAACCTACAAGCTTTGCTAAAATTATTCGCCACCAGCTGTGGTTTATGTACCCACCTAATTCTGCCGAAACCTGCGGAATACCGGAGCCGGCGGAAAGGGGTTGCCATTTTGCTATAATAAACCAAACAAAAACTCCAAGCAGAGCAAGAATTCCCAGCCAAAGCATAATTTTAAGCGGATTGCCTGAAACGGCTGTAATGATTTTCATCAGTTTTTCTTCGGAAAAGGAAAGCAAAAATCTGTAAAGCACACAGGTTAAACCTGCCGTTATGCCTACTTCAAGCCCTCTTATAATTAAATAAAAACTTTCTTTTCTGCCGTTTTCAAGTTTTCGTAAAGTTGTTTTTCTTTTTTCTTTCATAATTTTCCGCCTGTTGTATAAAATATGATTGTTGTATAATATACCTAATTATTTATAATATCATATTATATCGGATTTTCAAGAATTATTTGTTTTTTATGCATCTTTACAAAGTGTGAAATGTGTTGACTTTATGCGGAAAATATGGTATAATTCGTGTGAATTGAGAGAGTAAAATAAGAATATTGAAAGCTTGGGCTGAATAAGCCGGCAGCCTAAGTTTTATTAAGTGGGGATTCATATGCGCTTTGTTATCGTGTGTGGGTCTTTTTTTAAACCTAAAACACCCGCTTTCTTGAAAGGAGTTGATTTTGTGGTTTGGGTTTGGGTTGCCGTGGCAGTTGCGGCAATTGTTATTGAGGCGGCAAGTGCGCAGCTTATTTCAGTGTGGTTTGCTTTAGGGGCTTTCGGCTCTTTTGTTGCGGCGTTGGCAGGTGCAAATGTAACGGTGCAGATAATAATATTTTTTGCATTGTCTGTTGTTGCACTTATAATAATGCTTCCGCTTGTAAAGAAAATCACAAAAAAAGAAACCGTTAAAACAAATGCCGACAGATATATCGGCAAAACCGCTGTGGTTACGGAAAAAATTTCCAACATTAACGCACAGGGGCAAGTTAAGGTTGATAATCAAGTTTGGACGGCAAGAAGTGAAAACAATGCCGATATTGAACAGGGCGCTCAGGTTAAAGTGCTTAAAATAGAAGGCGTAAAGCTTATTGTTTCCGAAATCAAATAATTAATTTATGTTTATAAAGGAGAAAAATTATGAAAGTTGCTATTATTCTTTTGGTTTTGCTTGTAATTTTGGTTGTTTTTATTATTGCAAACATTAAGGTTGTTCCTCAATCAAAAGCATATGTTATTGAAAGACTCGGCAAATATTCCGTTACTTGGGAAACGGGTCTTCGTGTTAAAATTCCTTTTATTGAAAGAATTGCAAAGGTTGTTTCATTAAAAGAGCAGGTTGTTGATTTTGCACCCCAGGCAGTTATTACAAAAGATAATGTTACAATGAAAATAGACACAGTTGTGTTTTTCCAAATTACCGACCCAAAGCTTTATTGTTACGGCGTTGAAGCACCCCTTGCGGCTATTGAAAACTTAACTGCAACAACATTGCGTAATATTATAGGTGAAATGGAACTTGACGCAACTCTTACATCAAGGGATACAATTAATACAAAAATTCGCTCTATTCTTGATGAGGCAACAGACCCTTGGGGTATTAAAGTAAACCGTGTTGAACTTAAAAACATTTTGCCTCCTAAAGAAATTCAGGATTCAATGGAGAAGCAAATGAAGGCAGAACGTGAACGCCGTGAAGCAATTCTTCGTGCAGAGGGCGAAAAGCAAAGCCGAATTCTTGAAGCAGAAGGCTTTAAAGAATCGAAAATTCTTGAGGCAGAGGCTGAAAAACAATCTGCCATTCTTCGTGCAGATGCTGTTCGTGAGCAAAAAATCCGTGAGGCAGACGGTGAGGCACAGGCAATTCTTAAAATTAAACAGGCAGAAGCAGACGGCATTAAAATGATTAAAGAAGCCGCTCCTTCAAAAGAGGTTGTTCAAATTAAATCTCTTGAAGCTTTTGAAAAGGCTGCAAACGGAAACGCAACAAAAATTATTATTCCAAGTGAAATTCAAGGTATTGCAGGACTTGCATCCGGTTTGGAAGGTGTTTTAACAAAATAGCATTGCTATTGTTTACGGGTCGCTGTGGAAACACGGCGGCCTTTGCTTTTTTACAGAATTAAGTCGTAAAACGGCAATGTTAAAAAGTAAAAAATTAATATTAAGTTTACTTTTTGCATAGATTTTTAAAAAATTTTATAAATATTATTAATAACATTTATAAAAAAATGTTGAAAAATAATTCAAGATAGGTTATTATTATAAAACAAGGGGGTATTTCCTATGAATTATAAAGCAAAAAGTAAACTTAGCGAGTTTAACAAATTTTTATCTATTTTACTTGTTATCGCAATTATTTTCCTTATTGTTGCCGTTGCATTAAACTTGGGTGATAAAGGCGCACCGGCAGATGCAAATAATGCGGCAGCTGAAGATGTTGTTACTATTGATGAATTTAAAGCCGGCACATACGGCGGAGTTCAGTTTAACACAGTGGAAGATGTTGTTAATTATTATGTTGAGGCATATGATTATACAAAAACTTTAACAGAACCTTATACATATAACGGTGAACCTACAACTTGTTATAAGCTTATGGGTAACGAAGGTTTGGAAGTTAAAAATCTTCTTGTTGAAGGTAATTCAAACTCAATGCTTGATAACCTTGTTCCCGGTATCGTTGGCGGCTTGTTCCAAGGCGGCGTTAAAGGCCTTCCGCCAAGCGGCGGCCTTAACCCGGATATTGATACTGTTACAGATGATAAAATTAACGTTTCAAAGTCATTGCTTACTCCTGATGATGTTTTGGCAGCAAACGTTGTTGATAACGGCGACGGTACAATTACTCTTACTATTCAGCCTAAAGAAAAAATTCTTTCAATGCCTGCACAGGACTCACAGGGTCATTTCTTTAACACATTGGGCGATATCTCATCTGTTGTAGAATCTATCAGTGTTCTTTCGTTCTCTTCAGGTACAATTAATGATAACTTTGTTGTTGCTTATAAGGGCGGCTCAGGTGTTATTACTATTGATACTGCTACAAAGGAAATTACAAAGGCAGATTACACAATGCTTGTTCATATTGATGTTCAGCATGCAAATGTTGCTGTTCTTAAAGATAAGAGCGCATCACTTGACATCGTTTATACAAACCAATTCCCTGCTACTACAGAATATCTTAATGAAAAAGGTTTTGTAAAAGCATAATTAAACTCGCTTAAACGGCGCACCGATTTATCGGTGCGCTTTTGTTTTTATAACTAAATTACTTCTTTTTAACAATGAGGCAAAAAAGTTATAAAAAATAAGTCCCTCTTGTTAAAGGGCAAAGTCGTGGAAGATGACAGGGGGATTCAATTAAATAATGTTTAGCTTACAAGAATCTCTCCGTCAACACTGCGTGCTGCCATCTCTTGTTAAAAGTTTGTATAATCTAAATGTGAAAATACTATGCAATATTGACAAAACGGACTAAAAGATTGTTAAAAATTACTCAATCACTGATTTTTGGCTTAACTGTGGGAAATTTTGTTTTTTTGTATTTGAAAAGTTGCACATATTAAGGCTTGAATATTTAGTTTATTTGGAATGTTTGCTGAATTTTTGTTAAATTATTGACAATCTGCAAAATTAAATGTATTATAATAGCGTTGAAAATAATAAACGCCGAATAATAGGCGTGGATTAATTGAATGTGAGGTAATTATTATGGCTAAAAAAATCGTTCTTGCAGGTGCTTGCCGTACGGCTATAGGCACAATGGGCGGCACACTCAGCACAACTCCGGCAGTTGACCTTGGTTCTATCGTTATTAAGGAAGCTCTTAACAGAGCAGGCGTTCCTGCAGATAAAGTAGACCATGTTTATATGGGTTGCGTAATTCAGGCCGGTCAGGGTCAAAACGTTGCTCGTCAGGCTTCAATTAAAGCAGGTCTTCCTATTGAAACACCGGCTGTTACAATTAATGTTGTTTGCGGTTCTGGTCTTAATTGTGTTAACATGGCTGCACAAATGATTCAGGCAGGCGATGCAGATATTGTTGTTGCCGGCGGTATGGAAAATATGAGCATGGCTCCTTACGCTTTAAAGCAGGGTCGTTACGGCTACAGAATGGGCAATGCTCCAATGATTGATACAATGGTAAACGATGCTCTTTGGGATGCATTTAATGATTATCATATGGGTATTACAGCAGAAAATGTTTGCGAAAAATACGGAATTACCCGTGAAGAACTTGATGAATTTGCTGCAAACAGCCAGCAAAAAGCAGAAAAAGCAATGGCTGAAGGTAAATTCAAGGATGAAATCGTTCCTGTTGAAGTTAAGAAAAAGAAAGAAACAATTGTTTTTGATACAGATGAAGGTCCTCGTCCCGGCACAACAGCAGAAGGTCTTGCAAGACTTCGCCCGGCATTTAAGAAAGACGGTATTGTTACAGCAGGTAACTCTTCCGGTATTAATGACGGCGCAGCTGCAATCGTTGTTATGACAGAGGAAAAAGCAAAAGAATTAGGCGTTAAGCCAATGGCTACTTGGGTTGCAGGTGCTCTCGGCGGTGTTGACCCGGCTATTATGGGCGTAGGTCCTGTTGCATCAACAAAGAAAGTTCTTGCTAAAACAGGCATGACTATTGATGATATGGATTTAATTGAAGCTAACGAAGCATTTGCCGCTCAGTCTATAGCAGTAGGCAGAGATCTTAATTTTGACCTTTCAAAGCTTAATGTTAACGGCGGTGCAATCGCTCTCGGTCATCCGGTTGGCGCTTCAGGCTGTCGTATTCTTGTTACTCTTCTTCATGAGATGGAAAAAAGAGATGCAAAAACAGGTCTTGCAACACTTTGCATCGGCGGCGGTATGGGTTGTTCAACAATCGTTAAAAGAGATTAATTTTCAGAGGTAATATTTAATGGAATTTATTAATTATGAGGTTGAGGGTGCAGTTGCGGTTTTAACTATTAACCGTCCAAAGGCTCTAAATGCATTAAACAGTGCTGTGCTTGATGAAATCAATGCAACACTTGACGGAATTGACTTGAATACCGTTCGTGCTTTGATTATCACCGGTGCAGGCGAAAAATCTTTTGTTGCCGGTGCGGATATTGCCGAAATGAGTACTCTTACTAAAGCAGAGGGTGAGGCTTTCGGTAAAAAAGGTAATGATGTTTTCAGAAAAATCGAAACTCTTCCTATTCCGGTAATTGCAGCTGTTAACGGCTTTGCACTTGGCGGCGGATGTGAAATTTCCATGGCTTGCGATATTAGAATTTGTTCTGAAAACGCTGTTTTCGGTCAACCTGAAGTTGGCTTGGGCATTACTCCCGGCTTCGGCGGCACACAAAGACTTGCAAGAACAGTTGGCGTGGGAATGGCTAAACAGTTAATTTACACAGCAAGAAATATTAAATCAGCAGAGGCTCTTCGCATCGGTCTTGTAAATGCGGTTTATCCTATTGATGAACTTATGCCGGCTGCAAAGAAAATGGCTTCAATCATTGCATCAAACGCACCTATTGCCGTTCGTAATTGCAAAAAGGCTATTAACGACGGCTTGCAGGCAGACATAGATAAAGCAGTTGAAATTGAAGAAAAACTTTTCGGCGACTGCTTTGAAACAGAAGACCAAAAATACGGAATGGCATTTTTCCTTGACAGAAACAAGGAAAAAGTTAAAGAACCTTTCCAAAACAAATAATTAGGAGGATATAATAATGAAAGTTGGTATTATCGGCGCAGGAACAATGGGTTCCGGCATTGCACAGGCATTTGCACAGGTTGAAGGCTACGAAGTAGTACTTTGCGATATTAATGACGAATTTGCGGCAAACGGCAAAGCTAAAATTGCAAAAGGCTTTGAAAAAAGAATTGCAAAAGGCAAAATGGACCAAGAAAAAGCAGACGCTATTCTTGCAAAAATTACAACAGGTACAAAGGAAATTTGCACAGATTGTGATTTAATTGTTGAAGCTGCTCTTGAGGTTATGGATGTTAAAAAGCAAACATTTAAAGAATTGCAGGATATTGTTAAGCCTGAATGTATGTTTGCAACAAACACATCTTCTCTTTCAATTACAGAAATCGGTGCAGGACTTGACAGACCGCTTATTGGCATGCATTTCTTTAACCCGGCTCCTGTTATGAAGCTTGTTGAAGTTATTGCCGGTGCAAATACACCTGCAGAAATGGTTGCAACAATTAAAAATATTGCAACAGAAATCGGCAAAACTCCTGTTGAAGTTAATGAAGCACCCGGTTTTGTTGTAAATAGAATTCTTATTCCTCTTATTAACGAGGGTATTACGGTTTACGAAATGGGCATTGCAAGTGTTGAAGATATTGACACTGCAATGAAACTTGGTGCAAATCATCCTATGGGTCCTCTTGAATTGGGCGACTATGTAGGTCTTGACATTGTTCTTGCTATTATGGAAGTAATTTATGCCGAAACAGGCGATCCTAAATATCGCCCTGCAACTCTTCTTAAAAAGATGGTTCGTGCAGGCAAGTTAGGTCGCAAAACAGGCGTTGGATTCTACGATTATACAAAATAAAAACGGTTTTTCGGCATCTGCCCGTTAATTTGAGCAGGTGCCTTAACCCTGTTTAAGGAGGATATATTGATGGATTTTATGTTAAGTAAAGAACATGAAATGGCAAAAAAATTATTCAGCGATTTTGCTGAAAATGAAGTGAAGCCTCTTGCTATTGAAACAGATGAAACAGAACAGTTCCCAAGAGAAACAGTTTCAAAAATGCAAAAAATCGGCTTTATGGGAATTCCTGTTCCAAAAGAATACGGCGGTCAGGGTTGTGATGCTTTAACTTATGTTATGTGTGTTGAGGAACTTTCAAAGGTTTGTGCAACAACAGGCGTTATTGTTTCTGCTCACACTTCGCTTTGTTGCGACCCTATTCTTACTTACGGTACAGAAGAGCAGAAAGAAAAATATTTAAAACCCCTTGCAAGCGGTGAAATGCTTGGTGCATTTGCCCTTACAGAACCGGGTGCAGGCACAGACGCCCAGGGTGCACAAACAAAAGCTGTGCTTGATGGCGACGAATGGGTTTTAAACGGCTCAAAGTGCTTTATTACAAACGGTAAGGAAGCAGATATTTATATTGTTATTGCAGTTACCGATATTGTTGAGGATAAGCGTGGAAGAAAGAAAAAATTATTCAGCGCATTTATCGTTCCTAAAACAGCTCCGGGCTTTGAATTCGGCGCTAAGGAAAAGAAAATGGGTATCAGGGGTTCTTCAACCTATGAATTGATTTTCCAAGATTGCAGAATTCCTAAAGAAAATATTCTCGGCCCTCAAGGTAAAGGCTTTGGCATTGCAATGCATACCCTTGACGGTGGACGTATCGGTATTGCCGCTCAGGCTCTCGGTATTGCTGAGGGTGCTCTTGACCGTGCTGTTGAATATGTTAAGGAAAGAAAGCAGTTTGGCAGAGCAATAGGTGCTTTTCAGAATACTCAATTCCAGCTTGCAAATATGGCAACACAGGTTGAAGCAGCAAAAATGCTTGTTTACAAGGCTGCTTTGGCTAAGCAAAATCAAAAGGTTTATTCTGTTGAAGCGGCAAAAGCAAAACTTTTTGCGGCAGAAACAGCAATGGATGTAACAACAAAAGCAGTTCAGCTTCTCGGCGGTTACGGCTATATTCGTGAATATGAAGTTGAAAGAATGATGCGTGATGCAAAGATTACCGAAATTTATGAAGGTACTTCAGAGGTTCAAAGAATGGTAATCAGCGGCGATTTATTAAAGTAAGGAGGGGTTGAATAATGAAAATAGTAGTTTGTATTAAGCAGGTTCCGGATACAAAGGGCGGCGTTCAGTTTAACCCTGACGGTACTTTAAACAGGGGTGCAATGCTTACAATTATGAACCCTGATGATAAGGCAGGTTTGGAAGCTGCTCTTCGTATAAAAGATGAAATGGGTGCAGAGGTTACGGCTTTAACAATGGGTCTTCCAAAGGCAGAAGAGGTGCTTCGTGAAGCAATGGCAATGGGTGCCGATAACGGTATTCTTGTAACAGACAGAGTTCTCGGTGGTGCCGATACTTGGGCAACATCCACAACTATTGCAGGTGCACTTCGTAATATTGATTATGATTTGATTATTACAGGTCGCCAGGCTATTGACGGAGATACGGCACAGGTTGGTACTCAAATTGCCGAGCATTTGGGAATTCCTGTAATTTCTTATGCCGAAGATATTAAAATTGACGGTGAATTTGTTGTTGTTAAGCGTCAGTTTGATGACAGGTATCATATGTTAAAGGCTAAAATGCCTTGCGCAATTACTGCTCTTTCAGAGCTGAATGAGCCTAGATATATGACTCCGGGCGGAATTTTTGACGCCTATAAAAAAGAAATTACCGTTTGGGGCAGGGCAGACCTTAAAGATGTTGATGATTCAAACATCGGTCTTAACGGCTCTCCGACAAAAATCGCAAAGGCTTCAGATAAGGTGAGAAAAGGTGCAGGCGAAACAGTTACTCCGGATTCACCTAAAGAAGCTGTAGACTATATTATGGAAAAACTTGCTGAAAAGCACGTTATCTAAAAGGAGGAGAAGAAAATGATTACAGAAAATATTGAACAGTATAGAGGCGTTTACATTTTCGCTCAGCAGGTAGATAACGAAATCAATTCTATTGCTTTTGAACTTTTGGGAAAAGCACGTGAATTGGCAGCAGATTTAAATGAAGAGGTTACTGCTGTTCTTTTGGGATATAATGTAAAAGGCTTGGCAGATGAACTTGCAAAATACGGCGCAGATAATGTTATTGTTGTAGATAATCCTGTTCTTGATGTTTACAGAACAGAGCCTTACACACAGGCACTTGCCGCTGTTATTAATGAATACAAGCCGGAAATTATGCTTGTTGGTGCTACTGCAATCGGCAGAGATTTAGGACCTCGTGTTTCCGCAAGAGTAGGCACAGGCTTAACGGCTGACTGTACAGTGCTTGAAATCGGCGATTTTCCGCTTAATCCCCTTCCAAACAGAGAGCAAAAGCACAATCAGCTTCTTATGACCCGTCCTGCATTCGGCGGTAATACAATCGCAACTATTGCTTGCCCGGATAACAGACCTCAAATGGCAACTGTTCGTCCCGGCGTTATGCAAAAAATAGAGCCTAATGAAGCTGCAAAGGCAAACGTTATTGAATTTAATCCTACACTTGAAGAAAATAATTGCTACGTTGAAATTCTTGATGTTGTTAAGGCTGTTTCAAACACAGTTGACATTCAGGAAGCAAAAATTCTTGTTTCCGGCGGTCGTGGCGTAGGCAGTAAGGAAAACTTTAAACTTCTTCAGGATTTGGCAGACGCAATCGGCGGCACTGTTTCTTGTTCAAGAGCTGCTGTTGATAACGGTTGGCTTCCAAAGGATTTGCAGGTTGGTCAAACAGGCAAAACCGTTCGTCCTAACGTTTATTTTGCAATCGGAATCAGCGGTGCTATTCAGCACACATCGGGCATGGAAGAATCAGATATTATTATTGCAATTAATAAAGACGCTTCCGCTCCGATTTTTGATGTTGCCGATTACGGTATTGTAGGCGATTTGAACAAAATTGTTCCAATGCTTACAGAGGCATTAAAGGCACAGGCTGAATAATATGTAAAACAAAAAACCACTTCTTATGAAGTGGTTTTTTTATCTGAGAAAATCAAAATTTTATTCGACTGCATCTCCACCTAATGATTTTAACATAAAATCATTAATGGGCAAGTTGTTGTCGGTTGCAATCCATAATTTAATATATGCCGAAATAAACGTTGTTTTAGGTAAAATTATTATTTTGCATTTTTCATATTCTTTTGCGCTTTCATAAAAAAATTTATTGTCAAAGCCAACAAGATAAACGGTGTTGTTTTGTGTAAAGTTGATAAAATTATTGTCTTTTGTGGGCAATGTTCCGGAATGATAACTTTGAATTAAGTATATTTTGTTTTCATCGGCAAATTTCATACCCGGATGAGCGGTTATAATATTGATATTGCTGTGTTCGTTAAGCATTATGTTTTTCGGCGGAAAAATTTCATCGGCTTTTTCCGAATATTTGTTGTTTTTTATAAATTTGCCGTTTTTTATTATACCGTAATATTTGTTGTTGATACTGAAAAGATCATCGCAAAATTCATTGTGTGCAAGCAGTCTTGTTCCACGGTGAATATAAATTCTTTCGTTGCTGTTTTTATAGCAAACAAAAACGCCTTTTCCGCTTTTTTGCAAAATAAAATCAACTGCGCCCTTAAAGTTGTCGTTGCCGTTTGTGCGGTCATCGTTTAACGGGTGATTTGCACTTACAAAAACAATAGGTACGGTGTTGTTGCCTGTTGCGTATGACACTGCGGCGGCAGAGTATTGCAAGCTGTCTGTTCCGTGGGCAATAATAATGCCGTCAAAACTATCTTTGTTTTCTTCTACGCATTTTATAAGGGCGGTTATGTTGTTGCCGTTGTTGTTTTCACTCAGTTCAAAATACGGCTGTATTGCTTCAAAAATAATGCCGCTTTTGTTATAATAGTTTTCTATCAGCAGTCGCTTGCTGTTTTCATTTGTGCTTATTACTCCGTTTTCGGCGGCACTGCCGATAGTTCCGCCTGTAAAAATAACAAGAATTTTCATTTAATCACCTATTAGAATTATACACATAATTGTTGAAAAAACAAATATTTGTGTTATATTAATTGTATGGATATTGAAAAAAGATTTGAGGAGCTTGCCCGTAGGGCAGATGAAAGATGTTATATAACTTTTTCCGATTTTTTAAATGTTGATGAGGAAAATGTATTAGCTAAAACCGTTTTGCCCGTGCCTTTTCGTATTTGGGGCGGATATGACGGCGCAGAACGTTGTGTTGCCGCTTTTGGCTATAATGTTGAAAATGATGATTACCCTATAAGCATTGTTGAAATTAAGCCTGTTGCGCCGAAATTTGCCGATGTTCTTTCACATCGTGATTTTTTAGGCTCGCTTATGGGTCTTGGCATAAAAAGGGAAATGCTTGGCGATATTATTGTTAAAGATAATACGGGCTATTTGTTTTGCGTTAATACAATGGCAGATTATATATCGTCCTCTCTTGATAAAGTGCGGCACACAGTTGTTAAATGTATTGTTATTAATAATTTGCCCGATGTGGTGTGTAATAATACGGTTGATAAAGATATTATTGTTTCTTCAATCAGAATTGACGCAGTTGTTGCGTCTGTTTATAATTTTTCACGCAGCGGTGTTAAAGAATATTTTTTGGCAGGCAAAATTTTTGTGAACAGCGCCCCTTGTGAAAATTTTTCTTATAATTTAAAAAACGGAGATGTTGTTTCGGTTAGAGGTAAGGGTAGGTTTGTTTTTGAAGCCGTTGGCGGAAGTACAAAAAAGAATAAAAACATTGTAAAAATTAAAATGTATGTTTAAATAATTAAAAAGCCTTTCCGATTTGGGTCGGAAAGGCATATTTTTTATTCAAAATTATAAGTCATAATTGTTTGAAAAAACTGTGTGTTTAAAAACTGCTTTGCATAGCAAACTTCAAACCCTTTTTCTTCAAATATCGGCACAAGCTTTTTTGAAAGTGTTTCGTAAATTAAAACAAAACCTTCTTGTTTTGCTTTTTTCATGGCATTTTCCGTTAAAAGCAAAATATCGTCTAAATTTTCGCCGGGATTGCCGTAAATGTTAAGCATTCTTTTTTCAATTCCTTGGGGCATTATTATTCCTATAATGTTTTCAATAATTTGCATTCGGCTTAATATGTTGGCAGAATTTTCGTTTATTTTAAGAGCCAATCCGTTTTTGCCTGAAAAATTATATTTAAATTCATCAGGATTAATAAGTACGGCAGCAGTTTTTTTGCTGTTGCTGTAAAATAAATTGCCGTTTTTTTGCCAATGATTTAAGTAATATGAAAAATATTTGCTTATAAATCTATTTCGTTTTTCTTTTTGTGGGCAAAGCAACATAAAAAGTGGGTCTTTAACCATTTCAGGTTCTAAATTGCTTTGTAAGATTTCAATTTCATTTTTTTCTTTCATTGTTTCTTCCTTGAATTTCAATGTTTTATATTTTAATACATAATGATTTTGCTTTCAACATAAAAACAAAAAATTCACAAAAAATAAACATTATTGTTTTGCATTAATTAATTTTCTTCGGCATTTGGTATTTGTGCCTGCTTTTTTAATTTGTTAATTACAATGGTAAACATAACAAATGCCAAAATAATGCAAACCAAATCGGCTGTAGGCTGGGCAAATATAATACCATCAAATCCTTTGAGTTTGCTCATTATAATAAGCATAGGCAGGAATATAAGCCCCTGTCTGCCGGTGGATAAAATAAGTGTAGGAATCGGCTTGCCCATGCCTTGAAATGCAAAGTTGTAAGTAAACATTATGCCTATAAGCGGGTCGGAAATCATAAGCGCTCTTAAAATTGACACGCCGTATTGTGTAACGGCAGGATCGCCCTCGCCGTTAAAAATATTAATAATATTAGCCGTGAATATATAATAAATAATTGTTAAAATAACACCTATTGTAACTGTGCATAAAATCGTAAAGTTAATTGTTTTCTTTAAGCGTTTTGGGTTTTTGGCACCGTATGAATAGCCTATAAGAGGCTGAATACCCATACCAATACCCATTTGAACAAATACAATAAGCATGTTAACTTTCATTGCAATGCCAAGCGCCGCAACAGCTGCCTCGCCGTAGCCTTTAATATAGTTGTTTAAAATTATGTTTGAAAGGCTCATTAAAATATTGTTAATTGCGGCAGGCACGCCAATTGGAATAACATTTTTAAATATACCGTCTTTAACAGAAAATTGCTTTGGATTGCAGGATAAAATAGAGTTGCCTTTAATAAGATAAATTGCGTAGTAAATAACAGACGCAACGTTGCCTATTACTGTAGCAATTGCGGCACCGCCTACACCCATATTAAGGGTTAAAATCATAATAGGGTCAAGAATAATGTTTGTTACGGTGCCTATCATCATACCGATCATAGATTCTTTTGCGGCACCTTCACCTCTAACAAGGTTGCTGGCTGTAATTGATGTAACAATCATAGGCCCGCCTATTGCAATGTATTTTAAATAGTCTGTTGCATATGTTACCGTGGCGTTGTTTGTTGCACCGAGTGCAACGGTTATAGGTTTTATAAATGCCAATATAATTGCTAAAAGTACGGCGCCTGATAATATTGATGAAAAAATTGAAAATGAGCTGATTTTTTTAACTTTTTCCTTTTTTCCTTCTCCCATTGAACGTGAAATATAAGCAGAGCCGCCTACGCCGAAAATGTTGCCAAATGCAACGAAGAACAAAAACACCGGCATTGTAAGACTTACTGCTGCCGTGGCATTTGTATCTTTCATAAGGCTTACAAAATAAGTGTCTGCCATGTTGTAAATAACGTTAACTATGCTGGAAAGCACAGACGGAATTGCCAAAGCCGCAACTGCTTTAGGCACAGGGTAAGAGGAAAATATTTTTTCTCTTTTTTCTTTTGATGCCATTTATGATTCCTCCTGTTTTAATGTTTTATATAAGTTTTGAAAGGTTTGCAAAATCTTCCATAGAAAAGCTTTCAGGCCGTGCCTTTTCGTCTATGCCCAATGTTGCCAAAGCTTTGGCTATCTCCGGCTTAGAAATTCCAAGTCCGTTTGAAAGGCAATTTAACGCCGTTTTTCGTCTTTGGGCAAATGCTGCTTTTACAACTGCCATAAAATGCTTTTCGTTTTCAACATTAATTTCTTTTTTCTTTCTAAGTGTTAATTTCATAACCGCACTGTCTACTTTGGGGGACGGCATAAAGCTTTCTTTACCCACCTCAAACAGCATTTCTGTTTTTGCAAAATAATTTGCTGCAACAGTTATTGCGCCGCATTCTCTTGAGCCTACAGGCGCACAAAATCTTTCTGCCGCTTCCTTTTGCACCATAACAACAATCTCGTCAATTTTTGCATTGCTTTGAAGAAGCATCATAAGCACAGGCGAAGTTATATAGTACGGTAAATTGGCACATACTTTAACGGTGTTCATTTGGGGAAACTCGTTTTTTATAAGTTCGTTAAGATTTATTTTCATTATATCTCCCTCAATAAGAGAAAGATTATTGCAGTCTGTCAGGGTTTCGTTCAAAACAGGAAAAAGCCTTTTGTCAAGCTCTACAGTAACAACTTTGCCTGCCACACGGCACAACTCTTTTGTTAAAACTCCTACACCGGCACCTATTTCAATAACTCCCGTTTTATCGTTTGCATTCAAGCTGTCTGCCATGGCAGGGCAAACCTCAGGATTAATTAAAAAGTTTTGACCAAGTGCCTTTGAAAATGTAAATCCGTGCTTTGCAAGCACTTTGTTAACTGTATTATAATCGCATAAATTCATAATTGCATCACCTGAAATTCGGCAAAATTTAATGTTGATTTTTGTTTTGTGTGGTTATTCTAACACATTAATATTTTGTTTACAATAAAATTGTTGACTTTTTGGAAGTTTATGATAAAATTACTTTTAGCCGACTAACGTTAGTCGGTTAAAATAACCAAAAGGAATATGTTTATGGAGTCAAAACATTGTTTAAAAATACCGCCAAAGGGCATGATTGCCCCAAGGATTATGTTCCTTTCAAAAAACATAAGAAAAAGCTTTAATCAAAGTCTTTCAGAACAGGGCTTGTTTTCCGGTCAGGAGGATGTGCTGTTTCGTGTTATTGATAATGAAGGAATAACATTAAGTGAATTGGCGGCAGAACTTAAAATTTCAAATGCTTCTGCATGTGTTTCTGTTAAACGAATGGAAAAAGCAGGTTTTATTATTAAAAAAGCAGATGAAAAAAATGCCCGCATAATTCGACTTTATCCTACCGAAAAGGCAAAAAACGCTTCTGCCAATACCCGTGCGGAAATGGATAAAACAGAGGATTTGATTAAACAGGGAATGACAGAGGAAGAGCAAATGCTTTTATCTGACCTTCTTGAAAAATCAATTTCAAATATATTAAAACAGGAGGGAAAATAATGCTGAAAAAACTTGCAAAGTATATGGACGGACTTTGGCTTTTGGCACTTGTCAGCGCCGGCGGCATGATTGTTGAAGCTGTGTGCGAGCTTGCTTTACCGTCTATTGCAAATAATATTTATGAAATGGTAAGCACCACCGCTTCACCTGAAGAAACAAGGCAAACCGTAATAAAATTGGGTGTTGCAATGTTCGCAATGGCAGTATTAGGTTTATGCGGCGGACTTACAACAATGAAAACATCTGCAATTGTAAGCCAAAAATTTGCGTTTAGATTAAGAAATGACGTTTACAAAAAAATCAGTCGTTTTTCATTTAAAAATATAGATGAGTTTTCAACGGCTTCATTAACAACCAGATTAACGAACGACATAACAACTCTTCAAAATGTGCTTATGATGAGTCTTCGTATTTTAGTTCGTGGTCCTGCGCTTATGATTGTTGCCGCAATTTTTGCATTTAAAATCAATGCAAAAATGAGCCTTATTATATTGGCACTTTTACCTATTGTCGGTGTTGTTGTATACCTTATTTTAAAATACGGTTTTCCAATGTTCCAAAAAATGCAAAAGAAAATAGATAATGTTAATAGGGTTGTGCAGGAAAACCTTATCGGCATAAGAGTAGTTAAGGCTTATGTAAGGGAAGACCATGAAAAGGAGAAATTTTCCGATGCATCCGATGATTTGGCTGCACAGGGTGCAAAAGCCTCCGGCTTAATTGTTACCGCAATGCCTGTTATGTTGTTGATTTTTAACTTTGTTGTTGTATTTATTTATGGCAAAGGTGCATATGAGGCATATAACGGCGTAATGCAGGTAGGTCAAATTTCAGTTTTTGCGTCTTATATTATGCAGGTTGTAATGAACCTTATGATGATTTCAATGATGCTTATTATGGTTGCAAGGGGTAAAGCCTGCGGCGACCGTGTTGTTGAGGTTTTGGATACTGAAATAGATGTTATAAACGGCAGCCGATCTTATATTCCCAATAAAGAAGATGTTAAAGGCAAGGTTGAATTTAAAAATGTTGATTTTAAATATTCAACGGAAACCAGCGGCGATAATATTCTTCAAAACATTAATTTTGTGGCAAAGCCCGGTCAGGTAATAGGCATCGTAGGCGGCACAGGTTGCGGCAAATCAAGCCTTGTGAATCTTATTCCCCGTTTATATGATGTTACCGGCGGCAGCGTGCTTGTTGATGATGTTGATGTTCGTGATTACGACATTACGGCACTTCGTGATATTATAGGCGTTGTGCTTCAAAAAAATGTTTTGTTTACAGGTACTATTAAAGATAATATTCGCTGGGGTAAGCGAGATGCAACGGATGAAGAAATTGTTGCGGCTTGCAAAGCTGCTCAGGCACACGATTTTATTATGCGTCAGCCTCAGGGATATGATACAGAGCTTGTTCAGGGCGGTTTAAATTTGTCCGGCGGTCAAAAGCAAAGACTTTGTATTGCCCGTGCAATGATTAAAAATCCTAAAATTTTAATTCTTGATGACTCCACAAGTGCAGTTGATACTGCAACGGAAGCAAAAATCAGAAACAGCTTTTATAATGAGCTTTCTGATACCACCGTATTTATTATTGCTCAAAGAATTACATCGGTTCAAAATGCAGATGAAATTCTGGTTGTGGATGATGGTGAAATTAAAGGCGTGGGAACACATGAACAGCTTTTGGAAACAAATGAGATTTATCAGGAAATTTACGAAACTCAAAAAAAGGGGGTGCTTGAATAATGCCACCGATGGGACCGAGAGGAAAGCAAGACTTCAGAAAGCCTAAAAATGCTAAAAAAACCTTTGGAAAAATCCTTTCTTATATGGGTAAAAGTAAATTGCTGCTTCTTGTTGTTTTTGTAATGCTTATTTTAAGCACCGCTTGCAGTATAGGTGCGTCATATTGGTTAAAGCCTATACTTAATGATATTGAATCAACAATAAAAGCAGGCACATTTTTAACAGACGGTGTTCGCTCTCTTGTTAAAAACCTTGTTGTAGTTGCCGTGTTGTATATAGGTACGGCACTGTTTACGTTTATTCAAAGCAAAATAATGGTTAAAATTGCATATAAAACAACAAATTTAATAAGAAAAGATTTGTTTAACCATATGCAAACACTGCCGCTTCGTTATTTTGACTCTAAAACTCACGGCGAAATAATGAGTCGTTTTACAAACGATGTAGACAATATTCAAATGATGCTGGAGCAATCTATGGTTCAGCTTATATCATCTGCTTTTACTTTTGTGGGTATTGTTGCAATGATGATTGTTTTAAGTCCCGCATTGTTTGGCATTGCTTGCATTTTCCTTGTTGTAATGATTGTTGCCGTAACAAATATAGGTAAAAAATCAAGGCATTATTTCAGAGAACAGCAAACAAATTTGGGCGTTATGAACGGTAATATTGAAGAAACGGTTGAAGGTATGAAGGTTATTAAGGTTTTCAACCACGAGGATATTGCCATTGAGGAATTTGAAAATTATAACGAAAATTTCAGAAAAGCCGCAACAAATGCAAACTTCTTTTCCGGCATTATGGGACCTTGCTCTACAGGCGTTAATAATGCAAGTTATGCAACTATTGCTCTTGTGGGCGGTGTGCTTGCTTTGGGCGGTGCTCTTGATATAGGTACGTTTTTTACTTTCCTTAATTATTCAAAACAATTTACACAGCCTATTAACCAAATTGCTAACCAAATGAATACGGTTTTCTCTGCTCTTGCAGGCGCCGAGCGTGTGTTTGAAATTATGGAAACAGAAAGCGAAGTTGACGACGGCACAATTACTCTTGATGAGGAATTTGATGAGCAGGGCAACAGAAAGTGGTTTTGGAACAATAATGGTGTTAAAACTCCGGTTGAAGGTAAAATTGTGTTTGATAATGTTGATTTTGCTTACGTTCCGGAAAAAACAGTTCTTAAAGATATAAATCTTTATGCCAAACCCGGTCAAAAAATTGCTTTTGTAGGCTCAACCGGTGCAGGTAAAACCACAATTACAAATCTTATTAATCGCTTTTATGATATTAAAGAAGGCACAATAACATATGACGGAATAGATATTAGGCAAATTAAAAAGGATGATTTAAGAAAATCACTTTCAATCGTTTTGCAGGATACCCATATGTTTACCGGTACGGTTATGGATAATATCAGGTACGGCAGACTTGAAGCAACAGATGAAGAGTGTATTGAAGCGGCAAAACTTGCTTCGGCTCATTCATTTATAAGGCGTTTGCCGGAGGGTTATAATACAATGATTTCCGGCGACGGCGGCAACCTTTCACAAGGTCAGCGTCAGCTTCTTGCCATTGCACGTGCTGCTGTGGCACATCCTGCCGTTCTTATTCTTGATGAGGCAACATCTTCTGTAGATACACGAACAGAGCTTCATATTGAAAAAGGTATGGATAGATTAATGCAAGGCAGAACGGTGTTTGTTATTGCTCACAGGCTTTCAACCGTTCGTAATTCAAATGCCATTATGGTGCTTGAACACGGCAAAATTATTGAAAGAGGCGACCATAACGACTTAATCGCTCTTAAAGGCAGGTATTATGAGCTTTGCACAGGCAAGGCAAAATTAAGTTAAATTTCATTTATAAAATCGGCGATTTTTACTTGTTTGTGAAAATTTGCCGATTTTTTTGTTATATATTTGTGAGTTACGGCAACAAAAAATGTAAAAAACCTCTTTACATTTCGAAAAAAAGATGGTATACTGTTGTTAATTTCAAATAGTATATAAAACTATGTTTGTTATGAGGTGTAGATTATGAAAAAGTTAATTTCAGTTCTTATTTCAATTATTGCAGTTTTCGCAGTAAGCACTGCATTTGCAGTTCCTGCTTTTGCTGCTGTTGATGTTTACAGCCCACAAGGCACAAAAATCGAACACAGCGTTAACGATCCTAAGCTTAACGGCGGTTCTTCAAACCAGGTTACAGGCGCTTCTGTTTCAGCAGGTTCCAACAAAATTACTTTCTCTTATACAGGCTCAGGTACTGTAGAGCGTTGGACAGTTATTGACGCAAACGGCAAAGTTACAGAAATTGATAACAACAGCCCTTACTACAAAGTTATTTCTAATGACGGTAAAACAATTACAATTGAAGTTCTTGATTGGTCTTATTTTGAAGGTGCAAACGCACATACATTCAATGTAATTACTAAAGACGGTGCTTCTTCAAACGGTACAAAGAACGATTCTTCCAAATCACCAAGCACAGGTGCAGTTTCCGTTGTATTCGCATCAATGGCTGCAGCAGGTGCAGGTGTATCAATTCTTGCTCTTACAAAAAAGAAAGACGCAGAATAATTTAAAGCAAAGTTATTAATCTAAAAACCTGTGGTCATTTTTATGGCAACAGGTTTTTTAATTCTATACCTGTTTATTGGGGCGGTTCACTATGGCAGAAGAAAATGAAAACAAGGGTAATTCTAAAAATGTTTTAAAAACGGTTGCTCTTATTATTGCAATAATTGTTTTAATTTGCAGTGCTGTTTATATCGGTTATTATATTTATAATAATTATATGGCAGAAAAGGATTATGATGATTTAACAACTACATCTGCCGTTGCCACCACTGCAGCGCCGCAACTGCAGGAAAATCCTATAGATTTTACTTCTTTGCAACAGCAAAATAATGAAATTTATGGGTGGATTAAAATTGACGATACAGAAGTGGATTATCCTATAGTTCAAAGTGCAACCGATGATGAGTTTTATTTAAAACACAGTGCCGTTGACAAGCAGTGGGTTGCCAGCGGTGCAATTTATACAGAAGGTTGCAATAATACCGATTTTTCAGACCCTATAACAGTAATTTACGGTCATAACGGTTATAAAACAACTATGTTTACAACTCTTCATAATTTTGAAAAGTCAGATTTTTTTGAAAGTCATCCTTACTTTTATATTTATCAACCCGGCAGAAAGCTTACTTATCAGGTTATATCGGCTTTTAAATATGATGACAGGCATATTATGAATTCTTATAATTTTAATTCTGCCGAAGATTTAAAAAGTTTTCAGGCAATAATTCTTAATCCTGAATCAGCTGTTCAAAACGTGCGAAATAATTTAGATGTTGAAATTAATGAAAACAGCAAAATTGTTGTTCTTTCCACTTGTATTACAGGTCAAAAAAGCAACAGATTGCTTGTTTGCGGAGTGTTAGTAAAAGATGAGAAAACAAATTGATCCAAACCTTAACGGCTTTGCGGACGGCGAGTCTATTTTCGGCGACGATGCGAAGCAAAATAACGATGTTTCCCAGTTTAATATAAATGATGATGAGCAAAAGAATTTTGAAAATCCGGACTTTAGGGTGGCGGAAAAAGACGACCTGGGGAATGTGATTTCCAACGAACCGGCAGAAGAAAAAGCTGCCGAGATAGGTTCTCTTAATACAGATTATTTATCTGCTGAAAATCATCACAGGCATCACCGTTCAAGCGATTCACATCACAGCGGTTCTCATCATCACAGCCATTCACACAGCCATGGCAAGCACAGGCACAAACATAAAAAGAAAATGCCTTTGCCTTTAAAAATCGCAATTACTGTTTTGGTAATTTTGCTTATTGTGGCAGTTGTTGCAGGCGGCACAGTTTTTTATTTGCATCAAACCGGTAAAAAAGATTTAGTTGTGGAAACGGCAACTCCCGAATATGAGGAAACCATTGAATATAACGGCGGCACTTATGTTTATGATAAAAATAAAATAGCTTTTGCTTTTATCGGTGTTGATAAAAGCGATATTGATGCAACTGCCGATGATGAATACGGTAATTCCGGTCAGGCAGATACGGATATGGTAGCCGTTTTTGATACAAAAACCGGTGCTGTAAGTCTTATTGTTATCCCTCGTGATACAATGGTAGATATTGATTTGTACTCTGCTTCGGGCATTTTTTTAAGAACCGAGCAAAAACAGCTTTGTCTTGCCTATGCTTACGGCGACGGCGGCGAAAATTCTTGCACTAACGTAACTTCTGCTTTAAGTCGTATTCTTAAAAATGTGCCTATTGAAAAATATTTTGCTCTTGATTTAGAGGGCATTGCACCTCTTAATGACGCTGTAGGCGGTGTAACGGTAACTTCTCTTCACGATTTTCCGGAGAAAAATATAAAAACAGGAGATACCGTTACAATAAAAGGCGATTTTGCCGAAACTTATGTAAGAAGCAGAGATATGGATTATATCGAGGCTTCTTTAAACAGAACACAACGTCAAAGCCAATATGTTAAAGCATATGTCGGTCAATTAAGAAATGCAATAACAAATGATTTTTCTGTTGTTTCACAGCTTTACAATACCGCAACTCAATACAGTCAAACAAATATAACGCTTAACGATGTAACTTATCTTGCGTCGCTTGCCGTTTCAAAAGGGGTAGACAGTTTTACAACTTATTCCGTAAACGGCGAAATGAAGGCGTCGGAAAAAATTTCGCCAACAGGTGTTTATGCTGAATTTTATGCAGATGAAGATAGTTTGATGGATATTGTTATTAACTGTTTTTATACTAAAGTAGGTTGATTTTAAACAGGTTACACGGAACTCGGGTTTTGCCCGAGTTCTTTTTAATTTTTTTGTATTTTCTATTGAAGTAAACACATTTTAATGGTAAAATACTAATGATTTAATGGGGTTCTGCGGTTTGCGGAGTTTCTGCCGATTTTCGGCAATTTTACAAATGTGCTTTTTATCGCCCACATTTAAGGTGCATTTGGTTTTAATATTTACCGTGGGCGGAAAGGCTATGGATTGTTCTATGGATAATAAGTTAAAAAAGGAACTTCAAATTTATGCCGCACAAATAAGAATCGGCATAATTGAGGGCACCTATAACGCAAAAGCAGGTCATCCTGGCGGAAGTCTTTCTTCGGCAGATGTGCTTGCATATTTGTACGGCAAAGAAATGCGTTATGATGCAAAAAATCCTAAAATGGAAAACAGAGACAGATTTGTTCTTTCAAAGGGACACGGTGCACCGGCTCTTTACAGTGCACTTGCTTATAAAGGATTTTTCCCTGTTGAAGATTTAAAAACACTTCGCCATATAGGTTCTTACCTTCAAGGTCATCCGAATATGAATACCGTTCCGGGTGTTGATATGAGTACAGGTTCTTTAGGTCAGGGCATCAGCGCTGCTTGCGGCATGGCAAAAGGTGCAAAATATCTTAATAAGGATATTAATGTTTATACCCTTTTGGGTGATGGCGAGATTGAAGAAGGTCAGGTTTGGGAAGCATTTATGTTTGCAAATCAATATAAGCTTGATAATCTTTGTGTTATTATTGACTCAAACGGACTTCAAATCGATGGTGCTTGTGAAGATGTTATGAACGCAGAGCCTATTGATGAAAAGGTTAAGGCTTTCGGTTTTGATTATATTGTTATTGACGGTAATGATTTGGATGAAATTGAAAAAGCATTTGAAGAATTCCATAAAAGCACAAAGCCTTTTGCAATTATTATGAAAACAGTTAAGGGCAAGGGTGTTTCTTATATGGAAAATGCCGTTGATTGGCACGGTAAAGCACCTAATGAAGAAGAATACAAAGTTGCAATGGCAGAACTTGAACAGCAACTTGCAATATTAAAGGAGGCATAAGAATGGCAGAGGTAAAATGTGTTGCTACAAGAGAAAGCTACGGTAATGCTCTTAAAGAACTTGCCGCAAACGGTGCAGATAATCTTGTTGTTCTTGATGCAGACCTTTCTGCGGCAACAAAAACAGGTATATTTAAAAAGGAATACCCAAATCGCCATTTTAACTGTGGTATTGCAGAATCAAATATGATGTGTGTTGCAGCAGGTTTAAGCACAATGGGTCTTGTTCCTTTTGCTTCAAGTTTTGCAATGTTTGCATCAGGCAGAGCGTTTGAACAAATCAGAAATTCAATCGGTTATCCTCATCTTAATGTTAAAATCGGCGCAACTCATGCCGGTATTTCAGTTGGTGAAGACGGTGCATCACACCAATGTTGTGAAGATTTTGCGTTAATGCGCTCTATTCCGGGAATGACTGTTATTTGCCCGGCAGATGATGTTGAAGCAAGGCAGGCAGTTAAAGCTGCGTATGCTCTTGAAGGACCTGTTTATCTTCGCTTCGGCAGACTTGCAGTGCCTGTTTTTCACGATGAAAGTTATAAATTTGAAATCGGCAAAGGCGAAGTTATTACACAGGGAACAGATGTAACAATTATTGCAAACGGACTTATGGTTGCAGAAGCCATTGAAGCAGAAAAAATGCTTAAGGCAGACGGAATCAGCGCCGAAGTTATTAACATTGCAACTATTAAACCCCTTGATAAAGAGCTTGTTGTTGCATCCGCAAAGAAAACAGGTAAGGTTGTTACAGTTGAAGAACATAACATTATCGGCGGATTGGGCGAGGCTGTTTGCTCTGCTCTTGCAGAGGAATGCCCAACTCCCGTTAAGCGTATTGGTGTTAATGATGAATTCGGCCACAGCGGTCCTGCTAAAGATTTGTTAAAGCAGTTTGGACTTTCGGCAGAAAACATTTACAACGTAACAAAAGAATTTGTTAAATAAGTTGCTTTAAAAATTATATTTTGTTTATTTTAACGGCTCTCTTTTTGTAAGAGAGCCGTTGCTTTATAATTTGGCGAATCAAAAGTTTTAACGCAAATTTAACAAATTTTGCTTATAATTGACTTTAAGTTTAAAATAAAATTTAATTTTTACAAATAAAAAGCCTTTTTTTAACGTTAAAGAGTAACAATGATTAATAGAAAAAATTGTTGAATTAATGAAAAAGGAAGGCTGAAAATGAAAAATAAATTACTTGAATTTACAGAAAAACACAGCGAAATTTGGAAGTTTATTAAATTTACGTTTACAGGAGCAAGCACCTCCGTTTTGGAACTTGCAGTGTTTGCGTTTTTGCAGTATATTGTGTTTAGAAATTTAAATCAGGTTCCCGTTACGGGAAATGCCGTGCTGTCTTTTTTAAAAATAGAGTACAAAGGCTATTTGTATTCTTACGCTGTTTCGGCAATTATAGGCTATGCGGCGGCGTATGTTATGAACAGAAAACTTACGTTCCATGCAGATGCAAATCCGGCGTTATCCACATTTATTTATTGTGTTATGGTGGCTTGCACCATTGCGTTTAATACCTGGTTTGGTGCGTTTTTAGGCACACTGGTTAAAAACAGCGGTAACGATAATTTTATTGTTGAAATGGCAGTAAAACTGCTTGTTATGACGGTTCCCACTGTTTGGACGTATCCTTTAAACAGATTTGTTATTCACAGAAAGAAGAAAACAGCTTATGATAAAGCAAAAGTGCCTGCAACGGCAGCTCAGCCGGTTTAAGAAAAAGCATGGCGAGGTTTGGAAGTTTATAAAATTTAATATAACGGTAATTGTTACTTCTTGCTTGGATGTGGCATTGTATTTGGTGTTGCTTTATTTTGTGTTTGCTAAATTTAACAGTGCGCCGTTGCCGCAAAATGCCCTTTTGTCTTTGCTTGGAATACAATATAAGGGGTATTTGTATTCTTATTTAATATCAACATCGGCAGGTTATATTGCCGCTTACTTAATGAACAGAATAATAACGTTTCATTCCGATGTTAACCCTGTTTACAGTTCGGTAATGTATTTTGTTTTGGCTGCATTTAATATTTTGTTTTCTTCTTGGTTTGGTGGCGTAGCAGGCAGTTTTATGTTAAATCACAAAATTTCAAACCCTTTTACTGAAATTGTTGCAAAATTTATTATAATAAACATTCCTACAATTTGGACTTATCCGTTGGAAAGGTTTGTGATTCAAATAAAAAAGCCTAAAAAAAGAAAGATTATTGCCACGGATTTAGACGGAACGCTTCTTGCTTCAAACACAAAAATAACAGCAGAAAATTTAAATTCAATAAATAATCTTGCAAAAAACGGTGTAAATACGGTTATTGTTACAGGCAGAACTCTTTATGAAATTCCGGAAGAATTGTTAAATTGCGGAAATATTAAATATTATATTTATTCAAACGGTGCTGTTATTTGCGATAAAAACAAAAACGTTATTTTTTCCCGTTTGATAAATAGGGATGACGGCAAGGCTGTGTTTGATATTTTAAATTCGTTTAACACATTTATTGAATTTTACAGCAGCGGCTATCCTGTTACAGACAGTGCAAAGTTCAACGAGGAAAGTTTTGCTTATTATAAAATAGACCCGGCTTTTTTGCCGGAATTAAGGCGCAGCCGTGTTCCTGTTTCGGATTTTTATGAAAATAGTGAAAAATATTTAAGTAATTTAGAGATGTTTGATGTTTTTTTTGAAAATCAGGAAGAACGCAGGCGGGCATTTGAAATTATAAAAAGCAGGTTTCCTCATTTGGAGCTTACTACGTCTATGGATAATAATATGGAAATTATGAGCCGTGGAATTAATAAAGGCAACGCCATTAAAACTTTGTGTAAAACGGAAAAAATCAGTATTAAAAGCGTTGTTGCACTGGGCGACAGTAAAAACGATTTAACAATGTTTAAAACTGTAAAAAACGGTTTTGCCGTTGCCAATGCCTGCGATGAACTTAAAAAAATCAGCAAAAAAATTATTTGCACCAATGATGAAAATGTTATGTGTTTTATGGAAAAATATTTTAACAAAGAGGTAGCGCAATGAACGGAAAAATACATTTTTTAAGTACCGGTCCGTCGGATTGTATTATTATTGAAAGCAACGGCAAATTTGCAATGGTAGACAGCGGAGAAGATACGGAATATCCGCCAAACAAGCCATTGTGTAAATTACAGGGGTTTGAAGAACAGGTTTGTGAATATTTACTTAAAAACTGTGCCGACGAAAACGGTAACGTTACTCTTGAATTTGTTTTGGGAACTCATTGTCATTCTGACCATATAGGCGGATTTGACACAGTTATCAACCACCCTAATATAATTGTTAAAAAAGCCTATTTAAAGCCTTATCATGAGGAGGGTATTAACAGTTTTGAACGCACGCAGTGGGACAATTTGGAAGTTTATACTCAAATGAGGAACGCACTTAATAAAAATAATGTGCCTGTTGTTACCGGATTTGATGAAATAATCGAAAAATTAGGCAATTTAAGCATCAAGTTTTATAACGGTAAGTATGAAAAACATCATTTTAAAACAGGTGAAAACACAAATTCCGTAGTTACTCTTGTTGAGGACGGAGTTTCACGTGTTTTGCTTGCCGGAGATATGAATTTTCACAGGTACGGCAAAGAAAAATCAATCGGCAAAAAAGTAGGCAAGGTAGATTTATTAAAGGTTGGTCATCATTGCTACGAAGGCTCTTCCTCGCCGTATTGGCTTAAAAGTTTAAAGCCAAATTATGCTGTTATAACTAATTCAAAGAAAAAAGCAGATTCAAATGTGCTTAGGCGTATAAAAAAATACGGCGGTACGGAAAACATTTATTTAACTGTAGACAGTAACGGCGTAATTGCAGAAATGACTGACAAAGGAATTGAAATTAAAACCAATATTATGTAAAAAATAAAATCCCGAAAGGTTGATTGCCTTTCGGGATTTTTTAATCAAGATAAATGCATATTTTGTTTTCTTTCAGCGTTTTTTGCACATCAATAATTCTTTGGTTTTCCGAACCTCGGAACTTTAAAGAAATATTTTTTTGTTCTTTAATAAATCTTCCATCTACTAAAATATCAATATTCTTCAGCAATTCTGCGGAGTTTTCCGTAAATGCACGTGAGGGAATTTTGCCTGTTATTTCTTCAAATGTGAATCCGCTGTAGCACCAAATGTTTTTATTTGGCAATGTCTTTTTGAATTTTTTAATAAAATCCAAAAGCGGCTTTTGGTTTTCAGGTTCAAATGGTTCACCGCCTAAAACAGAAAGACCGGCAATCCAATTAGGTTCTGAAGATTTAATAATGTATTCGGCTGTTTCATTTGTAAAAGGTTTTCCGTATTGAAAATCCCAAGTCATATAATTAAAGCATTCAGGGCAGTGGTGCTTACAGCCGGATACAAAAAGAGAGGTGCGAACGCCCTCTCCGTTTGCAATATCATTTGTTTTTATTTCGGCAACATTCATAAATTAAAGGTGTAAAACTCTTTCTTTAATTTCTTGTGTTCTGCCCTGATTCCAAAATTGTGTGCCTATATATCCGCAGGTTCTGCGTGCAACATTCATTTTGTCTTGGTTTTCGTTGCCACAGTTTGGACATCTCCAAATTAATTTGCCGTGTTCATTTTCAACAATTTTAATTTCGCCGTCATAGCCGCAAACCTGGCAATAATCGCTTTTTGTGTTAAGTTCGGCATACATAATATTGTCATAAATAAACTGCATAACCTGAATAACGGCAGGAATATTGTTTTGCATATTCGGTACTTCAACGTAGCTGATTGCACCGCCGGGTGAAAGAGCCTGGAATTCAGATTCAAATTTTAGTTTTGTAAATGCGTCAATTTGTTCTGTTACATGAACGTGGTAAGAATTT
This sequence comes from uncultured Eubacterium sp., assembly GCA_934512155.1. Taxonomy (GTDB): domain Bacteria; phylum Bacillota; class Clostridia; order Oscillospirales; family Acutalibacteraceae; genus Eubacterium_R. The sequence continues at coordinate 68,870 of CAKSWS010000005.1, forward strand.
GTTATGTAGTTCTTATCTGTAACGCCTTTAATAATGCCAAAACGCTTTTGCAGGCATTTTGCAAATTTGTATGTTGTGGATTCAAGGGGAGTGCCGTAAATACTGTAGTCGATATTTTCTGCTTCCTTCCATTTTGCACAGGCATCGTTCATATGCTGCATAACCGAAAGGGCAAATGGCTTTCCTTCTTCATCTGTGTGTGATTTGCCTGTCATATATTTTGTACATTCATACAAGCCGGCATAACCTAATGAAATTGTTGAGTATCCGTCAAACAAAAGCTTGTCAATGGTTTCACCTTTTTTAAGTCTTGCAAGCGCACCGTGCTGCCAAAGAATAGGAGCAGCGTCGCTTTTTGTACCCATAAGCCTGTTGTGGCGGCAAATTAAAGCTCTGTGGCAAAGTTCAAGTCTTTCATCAAAAATTTGCCAAAATTTATTAATATCTCCTCCGGATGAGCAGGCTGCATCAACAAGGTTGATTGTAACAACTCCTTGATTAAATCTGCCGTAATATTTGTGTTTGCCCGGTTCATAGTTTTTAGCGTTAGCAATGTTTCCAACGCCGTTTTCCGTAAATCTGTCAGGAGTTAAGAATGAACGGCAACCCATGCAGGTGTAAACATCGCCTTTAAGGTTAAGCATAACCTTTTCGCTGATATAATCCGGTACCATTCTTTTTGCCGTGCATTTTGCTGCAAGTTCGGTTAAATAGTAATATGGCTTGTCGCTTGTAATATTGTCTTCTTCAAGAACGTAAATAAGTTTTGGGAAAGCAGGTGTAACCCAAACGCCGCTTTCGTTTTTAACACCCTTAATTCTTTGAGAAAGAGTTTCTTCAATAATAAGAGCCAAATCTTTCTTTTCCTGTTCGTTCTTTGCCTCGTTAAGATACATAAATACTGTAACAAAAGGTGCTTGGCCGTTTGTTGTAAGTAATGTAACAACCTGGTATTGAATTGTTTGAACACCTTTGCGAACTTCATCTCTAAGCCTTTTTTCCGTTAAATCGGTAATTTGCTTTTCGTTAAGTTCTAAATCAAAGGCTTTGCCCTCTTCAATAACATCTTTTTTTATTTTTTCTCTGCTGATTTGAACGAAAGGAGCAAGGTGAGCAAGAGAAATTGACTGACCGCCGTATTGGCTTGAAGCAACCTGTGCAATAATTTGTGTTGCAATGTTGCAGGCAGTTGAAAATGAATGTGGCTTTTCAATCATTGTTTCACTGATAACAGTGCCGTTTTGAAGCATATCCTCCAAGTTAACAAGGTCGCAGTTATGCATGTGCTGTGCAAAATAATCTGCATCGTGAAAATGGATAAGACCCTGTTCGTGAGCTTCAACAATGTCTTGGGGCAAAAGAATTCTTTTTGTAATGTCTTTAGAAACTTCGCCTGCCATATAGTCACGCTGAACACTGTTAACAGTGGGGTTTTTATTTGAATTTTCTTGCTTAACTTCCTCGTTATTACATTCTATAAGAGAAAGAATTTGGTTATCTGTTGTGTTTGCTTTACGAACAAGCGAACGGGTGTAACGGTATCTTACATATCTTTTTGCAACTTCAAATGCACCCTGTGCCATAATTTGGTCTTCAACAATATCTTGGATTTCTTCAACAGATAACGCACGGTTTGTTTTTTGAATTTTAAATTCAACAAATTCCGCAATGTCTTCAATTTGAGCCGCAGTAAGTTCTTTTCTTTCGCAAGCGGCATTTGCTTTTGTAACGGCGGCAACGATTTTTGCTAAATCAAAATCAACTTCCGAGCCGTTTCTTTTAATGATTTTCATTTCCTTACCCCTGTTTTACTGATGATTTTTTGAAAAATATTACAAATTCGTTACAACGAATTTACTGTGCTTTTCAATAATACCAAATTTAATACATCCTGTCAATGCTTTTTTAACAAAAAATACCACATCTTGTGTTTGAATTTAAAATTTTTCAAAAATTAAACGATATGTAGATTTTGCAAAAAACAGTGAAAAGTTGCGAAAAACGGCATTGTTACGGATGTTTTGCTATTGTTATGCTGAAATTTATTTCAAAAAATTACAAAAAACAAGTACAATTTGTATAATTTTAATCATTGATATTGTGTAGTGTAGGGAAACATAGTATTGTAATGAAAACACAAAAACGGTTAGCATCAACTAACTTCTTTGTGAAATATAGCTATAATTGCAGGAAAAAGTTTGTTAATTTCCTAACAATTACATATTGCATAAACTGTCATGTTTTGTTAATATAGTGTTGCAAAAAAATAAAGGAGGAAAATTATGAACGCATGGAGAAGTTTTAACCAAGGTGATTGGTGTAACGAAATTAATGTTCGTGATTTTATAAATAAAAACTATAAGGCTTATGACGGCGACGCTTCTTTCCTTTCAGGTCCCACCGAGAGAACAGAAAGAGTAAGCAAAAAACTTAAAGAACTTTTAATTGCAGAAAATGAAAAGGGCGGCGTGCTTGATGTTGATACATCAAAGGTTTTGTCTATCCTTTCTCACAAGCCGGGCTATGTTGTTAAGGAAGACGATATTATAGTAGGTCTTCAAACAGATGAACCGCTTAAAAGGGGCGTATCTCCTTTTGCCGGTTTCAGAAATGCCGTTCAGGCTTGTGAAGCATACGGCTATGAACTTTCCGACGATGTTAAAGAACAGTTTATTTACAGAACAACACATAATACAGGCGTTTTCCGTGCTTATACAGACACAATGAAAAAAGCACGCCATGCAGGTATTTTAACAGGTTTGCCTGACGCTTATGCAAGAGGCAGAATTATCGGCGACTATCGCAGAATTGCTCTTTACGGTATGGATTATCTTATTGAGCAGAAAAAACTTGATAAGGCAAAGGTTGGCGAAAAAGAAGTACTTGATGAAGAAACAATTCATCTTTTGGAAGACCTTGCAAAGCAGCTTGAATTTATGAACCAGTTAAAAACAATGGCTCTTGAATACGGTTGCGATATTTCCGTTCCGGCAACAAATGCAAAAGAGGCTGTTCAGTGGCTTTACTTCGGTTATCTCGGCGCTATTAAAGAACAAAACGGTGCCGCAAATTCCATCGGCAGAATCGCTGAATTTATTGATTGTTATATTGAAAGAGATATGGCAGAAGGCGTTCTTGACGAAAAAGGTGCACAGGAACTTATTGATGACCTTGTTGTTAAGCTTCGACTTGTTCGTCATCTCAGAACTCCTGAATATAATGAGCTTTTCGCAGGCGACCCTGTTTGGGTAACTTGCTCATTAGGCGGCGTTACGGAAGACGGCAAGCACATGGTTTCAAAATCAAGTTTCCGTTTCCTTCAAACTCTTTATAATTTAGGCTCAAGTGCAGAACCTAACCTTACGGTTCTTTGGAGCCAAAAACTTCCTCAGGGATTTAAAGATTTCTGTGCCCGGGTTTCTATTGATACAGATTCAATTCAATATGAAAATGACGATGTAATGAGAAAAACTTATGGCGATGATTATGCTATTGCTTGTTGCGTATCTGCTATGAAAGAGGGCAAGCAAATGCAGTTCTTCGGCGCAAGATGCAACCTTGCAAAAATTCTTCTTATGGCTCTTAACGGCGGTAAGGATGAAGTTCAAGGCGTTCAAATTGCACCTGAAAACAAGCCGTTTGACGAGGCAGTGCTTAATTATGATGATGTTGTTAAGGCATACAAAGAATACCTTTCATGGATGGCTCGCCTTTATGTTAACACGATGAATGTTATTCATTATATGCATGATAAATATGCTTACGAAAGACTTATGATGAGCCTTCATGATACAAATGTTGAACGTCTTATGGCGTTTGGTGTTTCAGGCATGAGTGTTGCAGTTGACTCACTTTCAGCAATTAAATATGCAAAGGTTACACC
>CAKSWS010000006.1 GCA_934512155.1 uncultured Eubacterium sp.
CGAGAGGACCGGAATGGACGCACCGCTGGTGTATCGGTTGTCATGCCAATGGCACGGCCGAGCAGCTATGTGCGGATCGGATAAACGCTGAAAGCATCTAAGCGTGAAGCCGTCTCCAAGATAAGATATCCCACTGTTTACAGTTAAGACCCCTTGTAGACTACGAGGTTGATAGGTTGGATGTGTAAGTACAGCGATGTATTTAGCTAGCCAATACTAATAGGTCGAGGGCTTGACCTTGATAAGTAAGTATTATGTGTCAAGTGAGTTAATTAAGTTCCATAAATCAATATCTGTATTTAGTTTTCAGGGTATATATTTATATCCCCTATGAGCTATGCACCATTAGCTCAGTTGGTAGAGCACCTGACTCTTAATCAGGGTGTCCACGGTTCGAGCCCGTGATGGTGTACCATCAATGGCCCGTTGGTCAAGCGGTTAAGACATCGCCCTCTCACGGCGAAAACAGGAGTTCGATTCTCCTACGGGTCACCAAGACCTTAAGGATGATTTACCAACGGTCATTTACAAATAACTGTGATTAATCGTTACAGTTCACAGTCGGTGTTTATTACGAAGAGGGTCCACCCGTTCCCATCCCGAACACGGTAGTTAAGCTCTTCAGTGCCGAAAATACTTGGCGGGAAGCTGCCCGGGAAGATAGGTCAACGCTGACATCTTAAAAACCTACTCATCTTTTGAGTAGGTTTTTTTCTTGCCCTTTGCTTCCTTTTTTGGTATGATGTACTTGGATGTGGTTTCACATTTAGTATTTTTTAGGAGCGTGCTTTTTGTTTAAGTACAACATTTTGCCGATTGTATGCTAACCGAGAGGTTTAGCACAGTCGTAAACCTCTCTTTTTATATTGATTTTTCAGGAGGTAAATTATGAATAAAAACAATATTAATATTCGTTTAGAAAAATTTGATGATTTTTCTACAGTAGAAAATCTTGTAAGAGAATCTTTTTGGAATGTATATCGACCCGGTTGTGTGGAACATTATTTGCTGCATTGTTTGCGTGGCTGTAAAGATTTTGTTCATTCATTGGATTTTGTTATTGAATACAACGGCAAAATTATCGGGCAAATTGCATATGTTAATGCTCAAATTAAGTGCGATAATGGCAGAATTGTTCCCGTAATGACTGCCGGTCCGTTATGTATTCATCCTGATTTTCAAAATCATGGTTTTGGTAAGCTGTTGCTTGATTATTCTTTAAACGAAGCAAAGAAAATTGGCTGTAATGCCGTTTTGATTGAGGGGAATTACGGCTTTTACTCTAAATGCGGCTTCGCATATGCATCTGAGTATAATATTCGTTACAACGGCTTAGAAGTAGGCGACGATTCATCCTTCTTTCTTTGCAACTTGCTTGTTCCGAATGCATTAGCCGGAGTAACAGGCGTGTATTTAACTCCCAAATGTTATTTTATTGATGAAAATAAAGCTGATGAATTTGATAAGCAGTTTCCGTATAAAGAAAAATTGATTTTACCTACACAAATTTTTTAAACGCATAAAAAAGGAGTACTCATTTTTTGAGTACTCATGATTTTTTATTTCGCTGATTTTGAATTAGCGTATATTTTATGCATTTTTTCATCCGGATAATGGTTATCTAAAAACTGACTGATTTTAGTTGATGCCGGAACGCCCTCATCACGGTTATTCATTCTTATTGCGGCACTAGCCGAAAGTGCGCAGTCAAAAACAAAAAATGCAACAAATGCGTAAATTAATACTTTTTCATGGGGAATAGTTACCCGTTCAAATATTTTACTCATAAACGGCATTATAAATTTTACCCATGTAAGTCCTAAAACGCCCCAAAACAGCGAATATAACAGGCAAACCCTGCCGTTTATGTTAAGCGGAACATTACTGTAATCCCATGCAACAGTGCCAAACAGCAGTTCCTGACCTAATGAACAAATATATTCCGTTGCCGTTCCTGCAAGGAACGAAATTAAAAATATCTTCCATCCCTTTGAGCTTTGAAGGTATGTTAAAAGCAGTGTAAGCAGCACAGCACCCATACCGTATGCAACACTTAAATGCCCCAACACAAGTGATTTTCTGCTTTCAATATAGCCGTGTTTAATTAAACACCAAATTGTTTCTACCAGATAGCCTGTATAGCAACTTGCAATAAAAATCCAAATATATTGAAAGAAATTAAATTTGATTTTCATTAAATAACACGCCTTTCTGCTTCATTTGTTAAGTAATTGTAGTGCTGTTTATTTACAAAATCCACTGTTTTGTGATAATTTAATGAAGATTTAATAATTAAGATAATTCTGACGGGAACAAATATCTCGGTTGATTTTTGCTGTTTCTTCCGTATTCTATTGCTTCTGCCGGGCAAGAGCATATGCATGCCATACAGTGTGTACAGTTGCTGTGCCAAAACGGCTTTTTGTTTGTTAAGGTAATGTTGTTCAGTGGGCAAACTTTAACGCATTTGCCACATGAAATACATTTATCTGTAACATAAAACTTTTTATCTTTAACAAAAAAGTCGTAAAATATTTTATTAATGGGACCGCTGTAAAATCCGCCTGTAAAATTGCATTTTGTTGCCGGTAACCCACTTCCGTTTTTTATCAAATTTGCTGTTTTTTCGATTTTGGGCAATGCGGCTTCAATTATTTTTGCGGCTTCGTCTTTATTTGGTGTTTTAAACATTGTTATATAGTTTTCGGGCATAACAATTTCACTGCAGCCCTTATAATTATAGCCTTTTTATCGCAAAGTTTTTTTAAGTAAACTTCTGCATTGCGAATTTCACCGCCGCAGGTCATTACAAAATAAACATTGTTGTTGAAAGATTTATTAAATGTTAAAATTTTATTTTCAACGATTTTCGGAATACGCCAGCCGTATGTTGGAGTTACGAAAACCAATTTTTCATTGTCGGCTATTTTTATGCTTTTGTTTTCTTTAATTAAGTCGTTTAGCGAGGTAACTGAATCATTGGTTGTTTTTGCAATTTTTTCGGCAACAAATTTGCTGTTGCCTGTTCCTGAAAAATATAAAATCATACAATTTGCCCCTTTCATATTAAAGATTAATGAAATAATATCATATTATATGATATTAGGCAATAAAAAAACCGATGCCTTGCGACATCGGTTAATTTTTGTAAAAATGTTCGGCTTAGCCAAGTTCTGAGAAGTACTTGATTGTACGAACCATTTGTGAAGTGTAGCTGTTTTCATTGTCATACCAAGAAACAACCTGAACTTCATAAGTGTCATCAGAAACTTTAAGAACCATTGTTTGAGTAGCATCAAAGAGTGAGCCGTATCTCATACCAACGATATCTGAAGAAACGATTTCATCAGTGTTGTAGCCGAAAGATTCTGTAGCTTCAGCTTTCATTGCTGCGTTGATTGCTTCAACAGTAACTTCTTTGTCTGTTTTAATAACAGCTGTAAGAATTGTTGTTGAACCTGTTGGAGTAGGTACACGCTGAGCAGAACCGATAAGTTTGCCGTTAAGTTCAGGAATTACAAGACCGATTGCCTTTGCAGCACCTGTTGAGTTAGGAACGATGTTAACAGCAGCAGCACGGGAACGACGAAGATCGCCTTTTCTTTGTGGGCCGTCAAGAGTCATTTGATCGCCTGTGTAAGCGTGAATTGTGCACATGATACCGCTTTGGATAGGAGCAAAGTCGTTAAGAGCTTTTGCCATAGGAGCAAGGCAGTTTGTTGTGCAAGAAGCAGCAGAAATAACTGTGTCTTCAGGAGTAAGTGTTTCGTGGTTTACATTGTAAACGATTGTAGGAAGGTCGTTACCTGCAGGAGCAGAAATAACAACTTTACGAGCGCCGGCTTTAACGTGAGCTGAAGCCTTTTCCTTTGAGGTGTAGAAACCTGTGCATTCAAGTACAACGTCTACTCCAAGTTCGCCCCAAGGAAGTTCAGAAGCGTCTGCCTTAGCGTAAATTTTAATTTCTTTACCGTCAACGATGATTGAATCATCTGTAGCTGAAACAGTGTCAGCGAGAGCATACTTGCCTTGAGATGAATCGTATTTAAGAAGGTGAGCAAGCATTTTTGGGCTTGTAAGATCGTTGATAGCAACAACCTCGTATCCTTCTGCGCCGAACATCTGGCGGAAAGCAAGACGACCGATACGGCCGAAACCATTAATAGCAACTTTTACCATTGGAATATACCTCCATTAAATAAATTTAAATAATTGCTTTAATTATTTGCAAGTATATTTTATACTGTTTGTCCGTGAATATCAAGAATTTTTTTCCATTTGTTAAAGTTTGTTAATTCTAACCAAAAAGTGTTAAATTTTTAACAAATATTTATTTACTTTTTGCTTGTTTGGCTTTTAGTATAAATGCCGGAATAAGCGATAGCACAGCAACCCCTGCGGCTGCAAGAAAAATATGAGGTGTGGGTATTGTTTTTACCACTCCCAATTCTTCATATGTTGCGTTGTTTCCTGCAATAACCGCAGCACCTATATAAGGTCCGGTAACCATTGGAATAAGCACTTGAAAAACCATTCTTATTCCTTGGAAAAGACCAACCTTGTCTTCAGGTGTGTAATCTCTTATTGTTGCTGAAACGGTAGCGGAAGCAACCAAAAACGCAGCCATCATAATTGTGCCGATAATTATTAATACAGGTAAATTATTGCCTTTTGCAAAGAACATTCCCACAAAGCCAATAACCATAACGATAATTGCAGGAATCATAAAATTTACTTTGCCGTATTTATCTATTGCTTTGCCCATTAAAACAGAAATAACAGCCGCCAAAACAAGAATTGCACCCAGTGGTAAAGCATAATTTGTAATGCCTAAGCTTTTTTCAAGATAAATAATAATATAGGGCATAAATACTTGGTATGCAATGTTTAAAATGCCAAAAACAAGAAAAGTTATATAAAGCATTTTGTTTGCTTTAACAGTGGAAGGCTTGAATCCGTAGAAAATATTTTTAAAGTAGTTTTCGTTATTTGCTTTTAAGCCCGGTTTGTCTTTTAAAATAAACAAGCCTATAAAGCCGCAAATTGTGGTTGCAATACCAACAATAAGGAAAAATTCTTTCCATTTGCCTTGTTGCTTAAATGTATCTAAAATGCCGAAAACAATAAGCATCGCAGCTAAAGGCATTGCTTGCATAACGGTTTCTGCCATGCCTCTGTTTGTGTCATCCGTAACGTCTGTAACCCAGCTGTTAAATGCACCGTCAAATGCTGTTGAGCCAAAAAAGGTCATAATACAGTCCATAATAACAATAAACATTGCGGCAGTTGAAACGGCATTTACCGTGTGAAAAATACGGCTTGTGTTTTCAACAGTTATAAAGCCGAAGGAAGCAGTTATAATGCCCCAAATTATGTAGCCGCCGGTTATGAAAACCTTGCGTTTTCCTACCTTGTCTGAAAGAGCACCCATAATAAGTGTGGTAACAGCCGCCGTAACTGCGGAAGCGGCAACCATTGTTGCAATATCCGTGGCGGTTCCGCCTATAACGTCAAATAAATAAACGTTAAAATACATGTTTTCAATAACCCAGGCAAGTTGGCCTACAAGGCCGAAAATTATTATACTTGCCCAAATTCCGGAACTTAGTTTTGTTCTTTTTTTCGTTTTCATAAATAATCACCCCATAAGCACATTATGAACAAAAAAAGCGTATTTGTCAATCGGCAAATACGCTTAAAAAATGTAATTATTTGGGCAGTTTAACAGTTGCTTTAAACAGGTCGCCGTCTATTGATAAAATAAGCTCGCCGCCGTTTAGTTTGCAAAGCTCGGTAGCAATGGAAAGTCCCAATCCGTTGCCTTCCTCACTTCTTGATTTATCGCCTCTGACAAAACGCTCGGTTAATTCCTTTGCAGAAATGTTAAGAGGGGTTTTGGAAATGTTTTTAAGCTCAAAGCATTCAAAATTATTGCTTGTGTAAACGGAAGCGTAAACTCTTGAACCCGGGGCAGAGTATTTTTTTGCATTTGTAAGCAGATTTTCCAAAACTCTGTAAACTTTAGGTCCGTCGGCGTATGCGATGTGTTGATTATCGTCTTCGTCAAAAATAATTTGCAGGTTGTTTTTTTCAAATTCGCTTGTTTCTTCAACTATTGCTTGCGTGGCAAGTTCGTTAAGGTTTAACTTTGTCTTTGTAACTGTAACGTTGCCTGCGGAAATTTTTGACGCTTCGATTAAATCTTCTATAAGTCGCTTTAATTTGCCTGATTTTTCATCAATTACAGCCATGTACTTTTGTGCGTTTTCGTCTTTAATTTCGCATTTTTTCAGTAGGTCAATGTAATTGATAACAGATGTAAGCGGTGTTTTTAAATCGTGTGAAACATTTGTAATAAGTTCTGTTTTTGTGCGCTCATCTTTTGTTGCTTTTACAACGGCATTTTGAATTTTAATGTTTGCGTTGTTTATGCTTGTGGCAAGTTTTTTCAGGCTTGCCGGCAAACCGTCGGTGCAAATATTTACAATGTCATCATTTGCAGATGCCGTTGTGCTTATTATAAAATCAAGCTGTTTTAAATACTTAACGGCAATGTAAACAATATAAGCATCTGTGCCTAAAATTGCTAATGTAAACACAAAGCCCAAAACGGCAAATAATCCGCCGCCAACATAAAGAATTGTACAAACAGCCGCACCCACAATGTTAAACAGTGCAAATAACACTATTGTTGCCGTTGTTTTTTTACTAAAGTTTTCCGGTTTATAAATAATGCCTTTGAAAAATGCTTTCGTTTTTAAATTTGCTTTTTTGCAAAGTTTTATAATAGCTTTAACTAATTTATAAACCAGTGTGTTTTTGCCGAAAGTTCCTGTTTTTGCACTTCTTGTAACAGAGGTTACGGCTTCAAATGCAACAAGGTATGAAATAATCGCAACAGTGCTCATAATTACGTAAGCCAGGGGTTTTTCAAACAAGTAGGGCAGTGTGTAATTTGAAGTGCCGTAAATGCCTGCCTGAATTGTACCGTCATAAAAATAAACCAAAAGCACATAAATACCTGCCAGAATTGCCGCTGAAATTATAATGTGCAAATCAGGCGGAATTTTATCTATGGGTGCAAGCTTAACCTCACCGTTTTTATTACCTGCACAGTATGCGGAAATAACAAGAAGTATCATTGCAGCGGCAAAAAAGCCAACGCTTAATGTAAGTTTTTTTTCAACGTTTATTTCTTTTATTTGCTTTATAACGTTGTTGTATAACGATTTGTAATTATCGTTTTGGTCAAACATGGTGTTAATTATAACATATATGTTTGTGCCGGAAATTTCATTATAATGGCTAACAAAGGTTGCATTTTTAAGGTCTTGGCTTGTGGTCATTTCGCCGTTTTTAAACGAAACAAAGGTGTTGTTGCCGCTTAAATTATTTATAACATCCTCTTTGCTTGCAGCGTTTGTTAAAACAGTTCCGTCCGATGACTCGGCATAGTAAGTTAAGTTTTTAACCGTAATGTCTTCCGGTGTTTTTAGATTTAATAAAAAGTCGGTTGCGTCGTTTGTGTAAACATCATAAACTTCATTGTAAACAAGTTTTCTTACGTCATCATCCGTTAAATCGTTTTCTGTAAATGTTACGGAAAAGTTGCGCTCATAGTTAATGGTGGATATTTTAAATGAAAATGTTTTGCTTGTTTCGTTTGAAAGTATTGTTGTAACGAGTGTATCGTCTTCATCGTTATAGCTTTCGTAATCATCGTCTTCCTGAACATTTACAATGGCGTTTTTAATTCGATTGTAATAATTTACAGCGTTATCTTCGGCAGTTTGATATTGGTTTTTAAAGTCGTTTTTTATATAGTTATAATTAACGGCCTCTGTAATATCGTTTAAATCATTATCAAATTCAACATTAAACGCACCTGTTTTTAAAAAAGTTGCGTCTTCTTTGTTTAATGTTCCAAAGCATGCGGCAAATTCGGCAACTGAAAATGCGTTTACGGCGCTTAATGCAATAAATATGCAGGCAAGCAGCAGGCATATAAATTTAAATGTGCTTTTTTCTTTAAATCTTGTCAATTTTGTATCCAAGTCCGTACACCACCTTAATATATTTAGGGTCTTTCGGATTAATTTCAATTTTTTCTCTTATGTTTTTAATGTGAACGGTAACTGTTTTTTCTGTTTTAAAAGACGGCTCATTCCAAACTGCTTCGTAAATTTGGCTTGATGAAAGCACTCTGCCCATATTTTTGCAAAGGTATTCCAAAATTAAATATTCACGGGCTGTAAGTTTTACGACTTCACCGTCAACTGTAACCGATTTAGCATCTGTGTCTACAATTAAGCCGCCTGTAACAAATTGGTTGCTTTTTTGCACAAATCCTGAAAAAGAAATGTAACGCCTTATTTGAGATTTTACACGGGCAATAAGTTCAAGTGGGTTAAACGGTTTTGTAACATAGTCGTCTGCACCAAAGCCCAAGCCTGCAATTTTGTCCGTATCCTCTGATTTTGCAGAAAGCATAATAATGGGGAAGTTGTGTTTTTCCCTTATTTTTAATGTTGTTTGCAAGCCGTCAAGTTTTGGCATCATTATGTCAAGTATCAGGCAGTGAATTTCATTGCTTTTAATAATTTCCAGTGCGTCAATTCCGTTTTCTGCTTTTAAAACGTTAAATCCCTCAGCCTTTAAATATATTTCAATGGAATCAAGTATTGCTTTGTCATCATCACAAACTAAAACTGTGTTCAAAATATCACCTCTTTCCGTATTGTATCACATTAAAAGCATTAAGAAAACCTTAACCCTTGATGTTATTTAAACATTTGTTAATAAAAACGTAATAATGAAAAAGTTAAGAAGTAATAAAAAAACGGCTGAATTTGTCTGAATGTCAAAACTGTCTTATTAACACTCAGCCTTTATCAGCCGCCTTTTTTACCATTTGTTATGCACTCTTTCTGCAAAAACAACTTTATCTTTAATTTTTATTTGGGTTCCGTCATCCAAAATTGCAGTGCCGGAAATTTTGCCGAAAACCTGGTGCGGTATCATGCAAATAAGTTTAACGTCAACAGGTGCCTGCCTGTCAATAATAGGCTTAAATTCCATTTCAAATCTGCCGTCGCTTGAGGTAAACGTCCATGGTTCGGTGTAAAGATATTCACCGTTTTTCATTGGAATGTTAAATGTAACATCTTCAAGTTTGTGCGATTTTCCGTTGTAAAACAGCATGTTTTCGCCGGCGGCGCTTGTGTTACCGAATCCGTAGCCTATGTTAAAACCGAATGTGCTGTTGTCATCAAGCACAGTTTGACCCGAACCCCAATACCAAGTATTGTCGTAAGTCCAAACGCCTCTGCCCCAATCAAGTGTAGCCAACGCACCGTCGTTATCTCCAAAGGTGTATTTTTTGCCGTTAAATTCAAAAAAGCCTTTCGCACGCATGCAGTTGATTTTTTGGTTGTAATAAAAATGCTTATCTTTGTCAAACGGCGTGGCAATAACCATGCTTTCTTCCGGAAACTCAGAAAGCGTAACATCAAAAACGCAGCATTTTTTTGTGTTGCAAAAATTATCGTATGTGCCGAAAAGATGCCTTGTTTTTCCGTTGTTTTCAAATGACATATCGGCGGTACCCACTTTTGCGTGAATGTTTCCTTTTTCACTTGTAGACGGTAATTTAAGTTTGCCAAGCGGGAAAAATCCCAATTCGCTGTCGTTATATTGTGTGGGATTTTCGCCGAATTCAAGTATGGAAACGGAAAGGCAGCTTACATAGCCGGAATCTGAAATTGTTAGGCAAAGCCCATAATCCTGGTTGCCTATGTAATAGTAATCCCATTCTTTAATGCGAATTTTAGGCGCTTTAATGTCTTTTCGGTTGTATTGCCATAAAAGTTTTTTTGCAAAACCCGGTTCGGCAATGTTTCCGTTTGCATCAAGCAGTTTTTGCGGTGCAATAATTTCATGTTGCATAATTTTTACCCCTTTTATGCTAAAATTATATACATATTATATATGCCTGCCAGTTTGATATTAGCACAACAGTGCCAAAAAGTCAAAAAATTAACTGTAATAAAATTTTTTAAAATTTAATTAAAAAATGTGTTGACAATGCAATAATTATTTGATATTATATTAGAGCGTTAAGCGACATTCCTCTATAGCTCAGTCGGTAGAGCATGCGGCTGTTAACCGCAGGGTCGTTGGTTCGAGTCCAACTGGGGGAGCCATAAACCTCGTAACTTTGTTACGAGGTTTTATTTTTTTATTATTCAGCCATCCCGGTTAAACAGGGGAGACTATAAATAAACCGCCTATGCGTAAGCATGGCGGTTTTACAAATGTTAAGGAAGACTTAAAACTTTTCTATTTCACATTAAATCTAAATTCCGTTGTGGTTTTAAATTCTTTGTTAGGCTCAATATATGTAAAAGGAAATTCGTTTGGATGATTTACACTGTCCGGATAAAATTGGGTTTCAAGGGCAACACCTCTGCGGTATGTAACATCGCCGTTGACTTTGCCTTTATTACCGGCTTTTGCAAGCCAGCCTCCGCAGTAAAGCTGAACGCCGGGCAAATCGGTGTAAACTTCCATTTCTCTGCCGCTTTCTTTGTGGTAAAGCGTTGCCGCAAGAGCAAAATCGCCCGGCTTGTTGCGAAGACAATAGTTGTTGTCATAACCTATTCCGTCAATTATTGCTCTGAAAGGTTCGTTAATTTTATCACCTATTTTATGCATGTCGGCAAAATCCATCATTGTTCCTTTTAATTCACCCAGTTTACCTGTGGGAAGCTGATTATCGTCTGTTTCGGTAAAATAATCGGCGTTGATTTGAAGATAATGGTTTTCAATATTTTCATTTGGATTGCCCGAAAGGTTAAAATATGCGTGGTTTGTAGGGTTTGCCACTGTTTTCTTGTCAGACAAAACAGCATATTCAAGGCGAAGAACATTATTATCGGTAAATGTGTATTTCACTGTCAATGTAAAATTACCCGGGAATCCGTCTTCTCCGTCGGGAGAAAACTTTTCAAATGTTACAAAATCTTCGCCGGTTTCTTTAACATCCCATGTTGAAAAGCTGAAACGTCCGCCGCCGTGCAACGTCCATTGTCCTTGGTTGTTGGGTGTGTGGTATTCCTTGCCGTCCATAACAAATTTTGCATCTCTTATTCTGTTGGCAACTCTGCCAACAAGCAAGCCTTGGTAACCCATATCAGGGTTGGTGTATATTTGCGGATTGTCAAATCCTAAAACAACATCTGCCAAAACGCCGTTTTTATCAGGCACGTTAATTGATTGAATTCCTCCGCCCAATGTTTGCAATGTAACAAATGCACCGTTTTTGTTGGTTATTGTGTAAAGGTCAACGGCAGTGCCGTCTTTCAGTGTTCCGAATTGCTTTTTTGAAACGCTCATATTTATACCCCTTTTACTTATTTTATGTGTTTTCAGTATAACCCCAAATGTAAATAAATTCAACAGTATCTTGACTTTTGAAAATAATAAATATATTCTTATAATGTAATTGTATCGCTAAAAAACGTAATATAATAACTTAAAGGAGTTTTTGCCTTGGATAATATTGTTGATTTATTAAACGGCGCATTGCGTTATGCGTTGCCTGTTTTTGCCTTAATCGTGGTTTCGGTTTGCGTTGTTTCTCTTTTCAGAAACAGACCCAGAATTCATAAAATGGCACAGCTTGTAGACCAAAATAACGGTGCTGTAATTGAAATTAACCATTGGGAAACATCAATAGGCAAGTCAAAATCAAATGATGTGGTTTTGCCAATGCCCACGGTTTCACGTTTTCATGCCGTTATTGCAAAAAAACGTGCCGATTGGATTATTACAGATACTTTTTCCAAAACAGGCATAACGGTTAACGATGAAAAGGTTGAGGGCAAGCATGTTCTTGAGGACGGCGACCTTATTCAAATCGGTAATGTTCCGCTTAAATTTCAGTGTGCAGAAGCTATTTCAAAGGAAACAAAGCAGCAAATAAGAAACAGTGCTTCCCAAAATCAGGTTGTGGCTTATGCTGTTTTGGTAGATACTAAGTCAAGAAAACCAGTTTATATTAAGCAAAAAGATGTGCTTATAGGCAGAGATGCAGGATGCGATATTCAAATTTTGTCTGATACGGTGTCTTCCCAGCATGCACGAATTCATCAAACGTCAAGAGGGTGGGCTTTGTCTGATTTAGACAGCCACAACGGCACAAAATTAAACGGCAGATATATTACGCAGCCTCAGTTGATTTTTGATGAGGATACTGTTACTTTTGGCGACAGGGTTTTTGTATTTTACGAAAGGTAGGTTGAAAAATGGCAGAAAATAAAGTTAAAAAAGCGCCTAAAATTAAGCCTATAAACAACTTTGCAATGTTGTTTTTACTGTCTGTTTTTCAGCTTGTAACAGGCTTTATGGCTTCAAATTCCCAAGAGGGATTTCAGTTTAAGGTTTTACTTTCAATGGTACTTTTTGTTGCAACGGAATGGATTTATTTGGTTGTTTTTTATACGGCATTGCACAGACGCAATTTTGAACTTGAATTAATTGCGTTTTTCCTTTGCTCAACGGGACTTGCCGTAATAGGTTCTGTAAGGCCGGAATCGGTTTTAAATCAGTATTTCTTTATTTTAGCGGGCATAATTGCCTATATTATAATGGTGTTTTTACTTGGCAATTTAGAACTTTGTATGAAGTTAAGGCTTCCCGTTGCCGTTCTTGCAATTTTGCTTCTTATTGTAAATTTGTTAATTGCAAAAACAACTCACGGCGCAAGAAACTGGATTACAATAGGTCCGGTAACTTTTCAGCCGTCGGAATTTGTTAAAATAGCGTTTATTTTTGTCGGTTCCGCTACTCTTGAAAAAATCCAAACAAGCAAAAACATATTTGCGTTTATCGGCTTTGCCGTTGCTTGCGTCGGCGCTCTTATTATTGTTAAGGATTTCGGCACCGCACTTATTTTCTTTGTAACATTTCTTATTATTGCCTTTATGAATTCGGGCGATATTAAAACAATTATTTTGGCTGTTGCATCTGCAATTTTGGGTGCCGCCATTGTTATTAAGTACAAATCATATGTAACAGCCCGTTTTTCCGTTTACAGGCATATTTGGGAAAAGGATTATTATAATAAAAGCGGCTATCAGCAAACAAGAACACTTGTGGGTATCGCCTCGGGCGGTTTGTTGGGCTTGGGTATAGGAAACGGCAATACACGCAATGTTGCCGCTTCAACAACAGATTTGATTTTCGGCGTTATCAGCGAAGAATGGGGTTTTATTTTTGCTGTTATTCTTGTGCTTAGCTTTGTGGGTATCGCAGCATCGGCACTTGTTAATTCCATTGCTTCCAGGTCTACGTTTTATTCCATTGCCGCTGTTGCGGCAGCGGGAATGTTCCTTTTTCAAGCTGCTCTTAATATTTTCGGCATAACAGATGTACTTCCCTTAACAGGTGTAACATTGCCGTTTGTAAGCCGTGGCGGTTCTTCAATGATTTGCTGTTGGGCTGTTTTGGCTTATATTAAAGCGTCAGATGTGCGCACCTATAACTATTTGGGAGGTGCAAAGAAGAAATGAAAATGATAACCAAAAGAGGCATTTTCCTTTGGATTATGTGCATTTTGTTTGTTGCAGGCTTAGGATTTTTAACCTACAGTTTGGCGGCGGACGGCTCGGATTGGGTTATGAAAAGGTATAACAGGCATATTTACCGCAACGGCGAACTTATTGCCGCAGGCGATATTACCGACAGAGACGGAGTTGTGCTTGCAACCACAAAGGATGATGAGCGTGTTTATAACGATGATAAACAAATTCGCTTGGCAACTCTTCACACTGTGGGCGATATGAAAGGCTTTATTTCAACAGGTGTTCAGGCTAATTATCAGTCTGAGCTTGTAGGCTATAATTTGCTTACCGGTGTTTATAAAAATGAAAAATACGGAAAAGGCAATAATGTTAAATTAACAATAGATGCTGAAATTAACAAAGTTGCCTATAATGCCCTTGGCGATTATAAAGGCACTGTGGGCGTTGTGAATTATAAAACAGGCGACATTGTTTGTATGGTTTCAACTCCAAGTTATGATGTTAATAATATTCCGTCCGATTTAGAAAGCAACGATAAATATGAGGGTGTATATATTAACAGATTTATTTCAGGTTTATATACTCCCGGTTCAACATTTAAGCTTGTTACGGCTGTTTGCGCCCTTGAAAATATGGGCGATGATGTTTATAATCGAACATGGAAATGCGATAAATATCTTGATGTTGACGGAATTGACGAAGACAGAATTGTTTGTAACGCCCGCCACGGTACTGTGGATTTTGAAACGGCGCTTGCAAAAAGCTGTAACTCCACATTTGCTCAAATTGCCATTGAATTAGGTGCGGATAAACTTAAAAACACTGTTGAAACACTTGGCTTAACGTCCACCGTTACAATAAGCGATAAAATAAGTTCTGCAATAGGCAGATTTAAACTTGAATCCGGTGCAGCTGATACAACAGTTGGCTGGACGGGTGTGGGTCAGGGTGAAACCTTGGTAAATCCTGCGGCAATGCTGCGCTTTATGTGTGCCGTTGCAAATGACGGCAAGGCAGTAAGCTTTAATTTGGTAGATGATTTTTCAAATCAGGCAGGTAAAAATTTAGGCATTACTTTCAGTGAAAATGAAGTTCAACTTTTAAACAGTGAAACTGCCGGAAAATTAAAAGTACTAATGCGTAATAATGTTGAAAAGCAGTACGGCGATTCAAAATACAAGGGTTTAAATCTTTGCGCAAAATCAGGCACAGCTCAAATTGATAATGTGGATGAGCATAACACCGCTTGGTTTGTTGGCTTTATGGATGATGATGAAAATCCTTATGCATTTGTTGTTGTTGCCGAAAAAGGCAATTCAGGTTCAAAAACGGCAGGTGCTATTGCAAACAAGGTTCTTCAGGCGTTGGTAAAGGATAATTGATGGAAAATAATTTGCAAAACAAAACTGAAAAAGCGCTTTTAATTTCTGTTGATACAGGCGATTTTGATGCTGAATCTTCAATAAACGAACTGGCAGAACTTGCCGACACGGCAGGTGCCATGGTTCAGGGAATGATGATTCAAAAAAAAGAGGCTCCCTCGGGTGCCTCTTTTGTGGGTTCGGGCAGACTTGCGGAAATTTCGTTATTTTGCAGTGCAAACGACACAGATGTAATTATTGCCGACAGTGAATTATCACCTGTTCAGGTTAGAAATATTGAAGACGCAACAGGTGTGCGTGTTGTTGACAGAACTACGCTGATACTTGATATTTTTGCCCGCCGTGCCGTATCTTCCGAGGGTAAAATTCAGGTTGAGCTTGCTCAGCTTAAATATTCATTGCCAAGACTTACCGGTAAAGGTACATCAATGTCAAGGTTGGGCGGCGGAATAGGCACCCGTGGTCCCGGCGAAACAAAACTTGAAACAGATAAACGCCATATCAGGCGCAGAATACAGTTTTTAAACGAAAGTTTGGAGAAAACAGAAAAACGCCGTCTTGCAGTTCATCAAAGAAGAAATAAAAACGGTGTTCAAGCTGTAGCTATTGTGGGCTATACAAATGCAGGTAAATCCACTTTAATGAACAAATTAACAAATGCAGGCGTTTTGCAGGAAGATAAGCTGTTTGCAACTCTTGACCCAACTGCAAGAAAACTTGTTTTGCCGTCAGGCAGGCAAATAATGATTGTTGATACCGTTGGTTTGGTGCGTCGATTGCCTCATCAGCTTGTAGAGGCATTTAAGTCAACATTGGAAGAGGCACTTTGGGCAGATGTTATTTTGAATGTTTGCGACGCTTCAAGCAGTGAATGCAATCAACATATAACGGTTACAAACGATTTGCTTTCTTCTTTGGGGTGCATGGATAAGCCTATTATAAATGTTCTTAATAAGTGCGATTTGGTGCCGGATGTTCTTAATTATCCTTTAATGTCAAATTGTGTGCATATCAGCGCACAAACAGGGTACGGAATAGATGAACTTCTCAGCGCTATAGAAAAAGCATTGCCCCAAACAAGGCGCAGGGTAACGGTTTTAATTCCTTTTTCAATGGGCAAAATTGCCGGCAATTTAAGAAAGTACGGCACCGTTGAACAGGAAGAATACACGGAAAACGGTTTAAAAATTACTGCCGTGGCTGAAATTTCTTACCTTGAAACAATTAAAGAATATATTTTATAGAAAGATTATATTCCGGCATCATTTTTCATAAAATTGTTTGAGGTGGTTTTATGAAAATGTTAACTGTTAGGTTAAAACCGAAAACGATTTTCGGCTTAATTTTGATTTTAACGGGTATTGTTGTTATTGCGGTTACTTTCTTTTCAAATCATGCGGCAAATCACGCCAACGTGTCAAAAACCGTAACTTTATCTACAAATGAGGAAAGAGAGGCGTATTTAACTTCTTTAGGCTGGGAGTTTGATACCGAATGCACGGAAAAGCAGGTTACGATACCCGCAGAATTTAATGATACTTATACTCAGTATAATGAAATTCAAAAAAAGCAGGGTTTTGATTTAACCGATTATAAAGGCAAACAGGTAATCGTTTACACTTATGCCATAAAAAATTATGAAGGTTATGAAAACAGAGATTGTATTTTTGCAAATCTTTTGGTTTATGAAGATAAATTAATAGGCGGAGATGTTTGCTCGGTTTCTGCTTCCGACGGTTTTATGCAGGGCCTTGGCAAACAAGATTAATTAATGGAAAGAATAGATAAAATTGTTGCAACAGGCTTGAATATTACACGCAGCGAGGCTAAAAATTTGATTAAAGCCAAAAAAGTCTTAAAAAACGGCGTTGTTGTAAAATCTGCCAATGAAAAGGCAGATGAATTGAAAGACAAGCTTGTTGCAAACGGCAGAGAAATTGTATTTGAAAAGTTTGTTTATATTATGATGAACAAGCCAAAAGGTGTAATTTCTTCAACAGACGGTAAAAAAACAAATGAAAAAACGGTAATTGATATTTTGCCGCCGGAATTTAAACGAAAAAATCTTTTTCCTGCCGGCAGGCTTGATAAAGATACAACCGGCTTTATGCTTGTAACAAATGACGGGGAATTTGCCCATAAAATTTTAAGCCCTAAAAATCACGTTCCAAAAACATATGTAGCTACCCTTAACAAGCCTTTCGGTGATGATGTTGTAAATGGGTTTGAAAACGGTGTTGATTTAAAAAACGAAAAGTGTATGCCGGCAAAAATTCACTCGCTTAACGGTGATAAATTGCAGGCGGTTGTGGAAATAAAACAGGGAATGTATCACCAAATAAAAAGAATGTTTGCCGCTTTTTCCATAGAGGTTGTTGAGTTAAAAAGAATAAAAATTGGTAGCTTGCCTCTTGATGAAAATTTAGCGCCGGGGCAGTGCCGCTTTATAAATTCGTTAGAATTACAGCAGATTTCACAAACAAAATAGCAGTTTTATTTTTTTATAAAACACTATATATTGTGGTTTTTTACTGTTGTTAATAGTCGTTATGCAAGTTAAACAAAAAAATATATAAAATTTGGTTAAAATGCTTGCAAATTGTTTAAAAGCCTTGTATAATATGAACAAGAGAGCGATAAGACTTTTGTGCATTATTTTTTATGCTAACTTATTTTGAGGAGGGATTCTCTTGCCAAACAGATTATTTCAGGGCATTATTAATCAAATGAGAGATTCTATAGACCGCAATATCGGCGTTGTTGACGAAGGCGGCTCTGTTATTGCATGTTCCGAATTGGGTCAAATAGGCGAAATCAGAAAGGGCGTTGTTTCAGGCGGCGTTTTTGCAGGTCTTCAAACTTGTGTAGACGGCTGCACTTACAAAGCTTTTGGAAATTCCGTTCATCCGGAATATGCTGTTTTTGTTGACGGCACAGACGATATGAGCAAAAGATATGCCGATTTAATTGCCGTTGCCCTTGACCAAATTAAGCAAAATAACGATGAAAAGTTTGACAGGTCAAATTTTGTAAAAAATGTTATTCTTGATAATATCCTTCCCGGTGATATATACATTAAAAGTCGTGAACTTCACTTTAATAATGATGCCACAAGGGTTGTATTTATAATTCGTGCGGCAAGTCAAAACGATGTTTCGGTTTATGATGTTATTCAAAATTTCTTCCCTGATAAAACGAAGGATTTTGTTATTAACGTTAATGAAACGGATATTGCGTTAATTAAAGAAGTTCGCCCCAATGTTGAAATGAAAGACCTTGAAAAACTTGCCAGGTCTATTTGCGACACATTGTCTACCGAATTTTATTGCAATGCAATTATCGGCATAGGCACTTGTGTTACAGGTGTTAAAGATTTGGCAAAATCTTTTAAAGAAGCACAGGTTGCTCTTGAAGTAGGAAAAGTTTTTGATAATGAGCAGCAAATTATCAGCTATGAAAATCTTGGTATTGCCCGTCTTATTTATCAGCTTCCGACAACGCTTTGCGAAATGTTCCTTAAAGAAGTTTTTAAATCCGGTTCTATTGATTCTCTTGACCAGGAAACGTTGTTTACAATTCAAAAATTCTTTGAAAACAATCTTAATGTTTCAGAAACAAGCCGTAAGTTGTTTGTTCACAGAAACACACTTGTTTACAGACTTGAGAAAATCAAAAAAATCACAGGTCTTGATTTAAGAGAGTTTGATGACGCTATTGTGTTTAAGGTTGCCCTTATGGTTAATAAATACCTTGAATCAAGTCCAATTAAATATTAATATCCCAAGCCTTTTCGAAAACAATAATTCGGAAAGGCTTTTTATTTGCCAATTTTTACAAATGTGTTACACAATTTACAAAAAAATAACATTTAGAACTTGATTTATAGCCTGCATGGTATTATTATATTATATGTGTAAAAGTAATTACATTTTCGTTTAAAATAAAAGAGGTAAAAACAGTGATTGAATTTAGAGATGTAACAAAGGTTTACGGCAGCAACGGCACAAAGGCCTTAAGCAACGTAAATATAAAAATAGAAGACGGCGAATTTGTTTTCGTTGTAGGTTCTTCCGGTGCAGGTAAAAGTACTTTTCTTAAACTTATTATGCATGAGGAAAAGCCAACAGAGGGTGAAGTAATCGTAGGCGATTATTCATCTGCTACAATGAAGAAAAAGCAGGTTCCCTATTACAGAAGAACAATGGGTATCGTTTTTCAGGATTTCCGTCTTATTCCAAAAATGTCTGTTTACGATAACGTTGCTTTTGCAATGCGTGTAATCGGTGCAAAGGAAAAGGATATAAGAAAAAGAGTGCCGTATATTTTACAGCTTGTTGGCTTATCCCACAAAGCACGTTCTATGCCGAATGAGCTTTCAGGCGGCGAGCAGCAGCGTGTTTCTTTAGCTCGTGCTCTTGTTAATAATCCCAAGCTTATAATTGCCGATGAACCAACAGGTAACGTTGACCCGGAAATGAGCCACGAAATTGTTGAAATGCTTACAAAAATCAATAATAACGGCACAACGGTTGTTATGGTAACTCATGAACATGATTTGGTTAGGGCGTTTCAACGCCGTGTTATTGTAATTAAAAACGGCGAAGTTGTTTCCGACACACCGGACCCAACACATGCTCAGTTTGATACAGGCGAAGAAAAAGAAAACTCAACAGACATGTTCTATTTTAACGAGGATGTTAAACTCGGTAATGATGTAGAGGATATTTTTGATTCTCTTGACGATGTTGATTTTGATTTTGACGATGATAACGGTGATGATGAAGCGCAAGCCTCACCTGAACAGGAAACAGAGCAAAACGGAGGTGAGGAGTAATGACAGCATCAAGTTTAAGATACCTTTTAAAAGAAGGTTTCAGAAATACATGGACAAACCGTATGATGAGCATTGCTTCCATTTGCGTTCTTATGAGTTGCCTTGTTCTTATGGGCTGTGCGTCAATGATATTTCTTAACATTGATTCTCTTTTAGGCAGGATTGAAGAGGAAAATGTTGTTATGGTTTATATTCAAGACGGTACAAGCGATGCGGATATTAATGCCATGAACGATTCTCTTAAAAAGATGGATAACATTAAAGATGTTGAATTTGTTGCAAAGGAAGACGCTTGGCAGGAACAACTTGATACAATGGAAGAAGCGCAGGCAGAATTCTTTACGCAAATCAGCTCTGATATTCCGTTGCCGGATGCTTTTAAGGTTACAATTAAAGATTTAACACAGTTTGACGGCACGGTTGACCAAATAAGACAGCTTAAACATATAGATACTATTCGTGAAAACAAGGATTTGGCACAAAAGCTTGTTAAAATCCGCCATGGTGTAGAGGTTATTTCAATAGTAATTGTTGCTGTTCTTTTGGCAATCAGCTTGTTTATTATTTCAAACACAATTAAACTTACGGTTTATTCAAGAAGACTTGAAATCAGTATTATGAAATCCGTAGGTGCCACAAACGGTTTTGTTCGGTTGCCTTTTGTTGTAGAGGGTATGATTCTTGGTATTGCAGCCGGCGTAATTTCATTGGGACTTGTTTGGGGCTTTTATGAATTTGCGATTAATCAGTTCAGCGACCTTATTTCGTCTCTTGGTTTAGAAGCTCTTAAATTTAAAAACTATGCTTGGCCTATGTTGGGCGCATTCCTTGGTATAGGTGTGTTTACAGGCGTTGGCGGTTCTTTAATTACAATGAGCAAATATCTTAATAAGGAAGGCAGTGAGATAAGTGCGGCATAAATTATTAAAATCTTTATGCTTGGTTTTAAGCCTTATGTTTGTTTTTTCTACCTGCTTTACCGCACAGGCAAGTTCTGTTTCGGAACTTCAAAGCGAGAAAAAACAAATTCAGTCTAAAATAGATGAAGCTGAAAAGAAAATTGCTTCATTAAAGGCAGAAAAATCAAAACAGCAGGAATATGTTTCAGCTTTGCAGGGAAAAGTAAGTTTGCAACAAGATAAACTTGACACTTTAAACAGTGAAAAAAAGGCTTTGCAAAACCAAATCAGCGAAATTGAAACTAAAATTGAAAATACTACAAAAGAAATAGAAAAAGCACAAGTTGAAATTGATAAAAAGCAGGCAGAGTTTGAGGATATTTATGCACAATATTGTCAGCGCTTGCGTGCAATGTATATTTCAGGCAATGTTTCCACATTGGAAGTTTTGCTTGAAAGCGGTGATATGAGTTCAATTTTAACTCGTGCACAAATGGTTAAATGTGTTTCTGCCCAAGACAGTGCAACTCTTGATGAACTTATGAAAAAGATGGAAGAGATTGAAGCTGAAAAGCAGGAACTTGAAAAGAAAAAGGAAGAACTTAAAAACGATAAGGAAGAACTTAATAACCAAAAAGCAGAACTTCAAAGTTCTATTGATGAGGTTAATAAAGTTAAGGCAGAGCTTGATAAGGAGGTTGCGGAATGTAATGCAGCTATTCGTTCTCTTTCAAGTACACAGTCTGAAATCCAGGAAACTATAGACGCAAACAGAGACGCTCAAAAAGAAATTGATGCAGAAATTTCAAGGGCACTTGCCGCTTCAAAACCGTCAGGCGCTTATAATCCGGGTTCCGGTCAGTTGGGTTATCCCACAAGTTACAGAAACATTTCCGCCGGTTATCCTAACTATAAAAGCGGTGCTTATCACGGCGGTGTAGATTTTCCTTGCCCTTCAGGCACACCTGTTTATGCTGCCGATTCCGGTTATGTTGCTATTGCAAAAAGCCTTACATACAGCTATGGCAAGTACATTGTTATTAATCACGGCAACGGTTTGTCAACACTTTATGCTCACAACAGTTCTCTTGTTGTAAGTCAGGGTCAGGCTGTAGAAAAAGGTCAGCTTATTGCTTATTCAGGTTCAACAGGCAATTCAACAGGTCCTCATTGTCATTTTGAAGTTCGTCTTAACGGTAACAGAGTTAATCCTTTAAACTATTTATAATATTAATATGAAAGGGAGTGAAGTCAATGAAACTAATCAGCAAGCTTAAAAGGCCGATTTCTGTTTTGTTGGCTTCTTGCTTTGTTTTTACGGCGGCAAATATTTCCTGCTTCGGTGCGTCGGCACAAAGCAACAATCTTTCTCAAGAGGAAAAGAAAGCCGCTCTTGAGCAAAGAATCAAAGAAACAAACAATAAGTTAAACGATTTAAAAAATCAGTCAAATAAAACAGAAGAGTATTTAGATACTTTAAATAATAAGATTACTTATCTTGAAGAGGAAATGGATTATGTTTCCGACGAGGTTGAAAAAGATAAAACAACCGTTAAAACTCTTCAGCAAAAGTATGACGATAATGAAAAAGCCATTTCAAAGGCAGAAACAGAAATACAGGAACTTTCTGTTCAGCTTGAGGAAGACAGTAAGTCTTTTGACGATAATTACAAACTTTATTGCAAACGCCTTCGTGCAATGTATATCAGCGGCGAAACAAATGTATTAACATTTTTGCTTACAAGCGATGATATTTCACAGTTTTTGACAAGGCTTGAAATGATTCGTCGTGTGTCAAAGCAAGACGGAACATTGCTTGAATCAATAGATAAAGAGATTGAAAGTATAACAACCGCAAAGGATGAAATTGCAACAAAGCAGCAGCAGTTGAAAGAAAATCAAACTCAGCTTGTTGCAACAAAGGCTTCGTTACAGCAAAGTATGGTTGATTTGCAGGAAAAGCAAACTAATTTGGATAATAAAAAATCTTCTCTTTCTCAAGACAGGGCAGAGGCAAATGTGCTTTTGAAGCAACTTGGTGATGATACAGGCTATTATACAGAATTTTTGCAAAATGATAAAAAAGAACTTGCGGAAATTGATGCCGCTATTGAAGATGCTGCAGATAAGTATAAAGACAAATTGCCTACTACCACAAAACCAACTACAAAACCAACTACAAAGCCGCAATCTACAAAACCCGGAGAATCAACTCAAACAACAACCACCACAACAACTAAACAGCAGGATTCAAATTACATCAGCTTAACTTATCCTGTTCCTTCTCAAACAAAAATAACATGTGGCTGGTACGGTTATTCAGGTCATACGGGCGCCGATTTCAGTTGCCCTTCAGGCTCAAAGGTAGTTGCTGCAGAATCAGGCACGGTAATTATTTCAACAGATTTAACAAATTCCGACGGCTCTTACAGAAGCTACGGCAGATATATTGTGATTATGCATGATAAAACCACTTCCTCCGGAGAGGTTGTTTACACGCTTTATGCTCACAATTCAAAACGTCTTGTCAGTGAAGGACAGCACGTTTCAAAAGGTCAGCAAATCGCAGAATCAGGCTCAACAGGTAACTCAACAGGTCCTCATTGTCATTTTGAAGTCAGGTTGGGCGGTGCTTCTCAGCGTTATGCTGTAAATCCGGCAAAATACTTGCCGTAAACAAAATTTTGGGGTGAAAATTTGAAACAGAAAAATTTAATAAAACTGTTGGCTGTAATGCTTTCTGTTTCAGTAGTTATATCTACTTTTTGTGCAGGCAATTTCGGTGCTTATGCAGATGAAACCACAAGCGTTTCACAAACGGAAACAACCACCACGGCAGAGCAGGCAAAGGAAGAGGCACAGAAAAAGCTTGAAGAGCAAAAGCGCACTTTGGAGCAAAATTTAATTGCAACAGAAGAAAAACTTGCAACTTTGTCAAAACAGTCAAAAGTTACGGAAGAATATATTAACCTTCTTGATGAAAAAATAGGTTATTTAAATGAGCAGCTTACAGTGCTTGATAATGAAATATTAGGCTATGAAGAAGACATTTCCGCTCTTCAAAAAGATATAGATAAAAATCAGGAAGAAGCAAATGCTTTGCAGGTTGAAGTAGACGCCGTGCAAGGCAGGATTGATGAGTTAAATGTTAAATTCAAAGCGAAATATGACGCTTATTGTATGCGTATGCGTGCAATTTACATATCAGGCAATTATAATTTGCTTACCGCTTTGTTAACCTGCGGTGATATTTCAGGTCTTTTAACACGTTATGAAATGGTTAAAGCCGTTTCAAAAAGTGATGCGGAACTTCTTGCCGCAATAGAAGAGGAAACTAAAAGAATATTAGAGCAGGAAGCGGATTTAAACGAAAAAAAATCAGAGCTTAACACTGTTAATGAAACGCTTTTATCACAAAAAAATCAACTTGTTTCAAAGCAAACCGCTTTGTCAAACGCTCAGCAGGAGCAGGCAAAGAAAAAAATTGTTTTGTCAAGTGATAAAGCTGAAAGCGATAAGCTGTTTGCTCAATTAACGGCGGAAAACGGAATGTATACGGAGTTCCGTAATGAAGATAAAAAGGTTATTGAGCAGGTTGAAAATGAAATTAACGGCGTAATCAGCGGTCTTATTAAGCCGGAAGATGTTACATTGGGTACTACAAGCGACAGAAATAACGTTACCGCTCCGCCTTATGATTTTAATGAACTTTACAGCAGGTCTGACGGGGTACTTAATATGACATATCCTGTTCCCGGTCATTATACTGTTTCAGCAGGATTTCCAAATTATTCAAACGGTAATTATCACGGCGGTATAGATTTTCCGTGCAGCACGGGTACATCGGTTGTTGCCGCTCAAAACGGCGTTGTTATTAAAACAGAAAAGTTAAATTACAGTTACGGCTATTATGTTATGATTTATCACGGCACAGATTCTCAGGGTCGCTCGGTTGTAACATTATATGCCCATAATTCGCAAATTCTTGTTTCGCCGGGTCAGTCTGTTAAAAAGGGTCAGCAAATTGCAAAATCAGGCTCAACGGGTAATTCAACCGGTCCTCATTGCCATTTTGAAATCAGGTTAGACGGCACAAGGGCAAATCCTAAAAATTATTTAAGTAAGTAGCAGGCATAATAATCAGGTATGAACAAAATTAATTACAGCAAGGAAACCGAAAAAATTATTGATGTAAATAAGAGAGAGCAGAAATTGCCCTCTCTTTTACTTCATGGGTGTTGTGCACCTTGTTCAAGTGCCTGTTTGGAATATTTAAATAAACACTTTGAAATAACTTTGTTTTTTTATAATCCGAATATTTCGCCAAAAGAAGAATTTGAAAAGCGATTTTCAGAGGCAAAACGCCTTGTTGTCGAAATGCCCTTTGAAAACAGTGTAAAAATTATAAAGGGCGATTATGATTATTCCTGTTTTTTAAATGCCGTTTCAGGTTTTGAAAATGTTAAAGAGGGTGGTGAGCGTTGTTTTAAATGCTATGCGCTTCGTCTTGAAGAAACTGCAAAAGCGGCAAAAAACGGCGGTTACGATTATTTTTGTACCACTCTTTCAATCAGTCCCCTTAAAAACTCTCAAAAAATTAATGAAATAGGTTACGAATTCGGCGAAAAATACGGCGTAAAATGGTTGCCGTCGGATTTTAAAAAGAAAGAGGGTTTCAAACGTTCTATTGAGCTTTCACGGCAGTATGATTTGTATCGACAGGATTTTTGCGGCTGTGCATTTTCAAAGGCAGAAAGGGAGGCACTGAAAAATGAATAATCCTCTTGCGGCTGAAATTCGCCCAAGCAATATAGATGACGTGGTTGGTCAAAAGCATTTGCTTGCGCATGGAAAGCCACTTTACAATATGATTGAAAGCGGTAATGTGCCTAATTTGATTTTTTACGGTCCGTCAGGCGTGGGAAAAACCACTGTTGCCTCAATTATTGCTAAAAAAACGAATAAAACTTTAAGGCGATTAAACGGCACAAATGCTTCTACAAAGGATATTAAAGAAATTGTAGGCGAACTTGATACTTTTGAAACTCAAAACGGCGTGTTGCTTTACTTGGATGAAATTCAGTATTTCAACAAAAGGCAACAGCAAAGCCTTCTTGAATACATAGAAAACGGACAAATTACTTTAATTGCATCAACAACGGAAAATCCTTATTTTTATATTTATCCAGCTGTTTTATCACGTTGCACGGTATTTGAATTTAAATCGGTTGAACCTGCAGAGGTTCAAAAAGCTGTTCACAGAGGATTTGAAATTTTAAGTGTCGAAAATAATGTTAAAACGGATATAGCCGACGGTGTTGAGGAAAAAATTTCCAAGGGCTGCGGCGGAGATGTAAGGAAAGCACTTAACGGCGTTGAAAATTGTTTTTACACGGCTTCAACTGAAAACGGCAAAAAAATTATTACTCTTGAACTTGCAGATGAGCTTACACAAAAAAGCGCAGTTAAATATGATAAAGAGGGCGATGAGCATTACGATATTCTTTCCGCCTATCAAAAAAGTATGCGTGGTTCAGATGTTAATGCGGCATTGCATTATTTGGCACGGTTGCTTGAGGCAAACGATTTACCCTCTGCCTGCAGGCGGTTAATGGTTTGTGCCTGCGAGGATGTTGGGCTTGCTTATCCTCAAATAATTCCGATTGTTAAAGCGGCTGTTGACGCTGCTCTTATGGTAGGGCTTCCCGAAGCAAGAATACCTTTGGCAGACGCTGTTATTTTGGTTGCCTCATCTCCTAAAAGCAACAGCGGCGAATCCGCTATAGATGCAGCACTGGCAGATGTGCGTTCAGGCAATTACGGTCCTATTCCGCGCCAACTGCAAAACAAGCATTTTGATGGTGATGATGCGGCAGTTAAAGGTCAAAATTATTTGTACCCACATAATTATGAAAATCATTGGGTGGCGCAGCAGTATTTGCCTGATGTTATTAAAAATGCAAATTATTATACTCCCGGTTTAAATAAAAACGAACAAAGTTTTAAAGCGTATTGGGATAAAGTTAAAAACAAAAAGTAATTTTTAACGGTAAATGAAAGGCAATAAAAATGACGAAAAAGCAAAGAGCAATGCTTGCGGTTGAAACATTAAAACAATTATATCCTGAGGCAATATGTTCCCTCAATGCTTCAAATCCTTTTGAATTACTTGTTGCCGTTCGCCTTTCTGCACAATGTACAGATGCAAGGGTTAATCTTGTTACTCCTGCTTTGTTTGAGAAATATAAAACTCTTGATGATTATTGTAACGCAGATGTTAAGGATATTGAAAAATTGATACATAGTTGCGGCTTTTATAAAAGTAAGGCAGAATCCATTATTGATATGGCGCAGGGTATAAGAGACAGATTCGGCGGAGTCGTGCCTGATAATATTGATGATTTAATTACATTAAACGGCGTGGGCAGAAAAACAGCCAATTTAATCGTGGGTGATGTTTATGGCAAAGAAAGTATTGTTGTGGACACGCATATGATTAGAATTTCAAATCGTTTAGGCTTGGTTGCGGAAAAAGACCCTAAAAAAATAGAATTTGCTCTTAAAAAAATTATTCCTTCTGATGAGGGTTCTGATTTTTGCCACAGAATTGTGCTTTTCGGCAGAGATGTTTGTTCTGCACGCAAGCCAATGTGTGTAAATTGCCTAATGGCTGAATTTTGTAAAAAGGTTGGTATTAAGGCTAAATGAATTCAAATATAATTTTAATAGGTATGCCCGGCAGCGGTAAATCAACCTGCGGTGTTTTAGCAGCAAAAGCTCTTCTTAAAAACTTTTTTGATACTGATTTGTTAATTCAAAATGTAGAAAATATGCGTTTGCAGGATATTATTAATGGTAAAGGCATTGAATATTTTAAAACTGTAGAGGAAAATGCCGTTGAAAGTCTTAATATTCAGGGCACGGTTATTGCCACAGGCGGCAGTGTTGTTTACAGCGAAAGGGCAATGCGCCATTTAAAAAATCTTGGCAAAATAATTTATCTTCATCTTGATTACAATACTATGGAAAGCAGAATAAAAAATATTAAAACCCGTGGCGTTGTGCTTGAAAACGGGTATACGCTGGAAGATATGTATAATGAGCGTTTGCCTCTTTATAAAAAATATGCAGACGAAACGGTTTTTTGCGATAATTTAACTGTTGAAGAAACAGTTTTTGCCATTGTGGAAAAATCAAAATAAATTTATACTTGAATAAATGTAATGCTTTGTGCTATTATAGTTAAAATATAACAAACGGAGGGAATTTTCAATGCAAGAATACAGTAAAAAATTTGTTAAAGAGGGCTTAACATTTGATGATGTTCTTTTGATTCCGGCAGAATCCGATGTAACACCCGATATGGTTAATCTTCAAACAAAGCTTACTAAGGATATTACTCTTAATATTCCTCTTATGACTGCGGCTATGGACACTGTTACCGAATCAGGTATGGCTATTGCCATTGCTCGTGAAGGCGGCATCGGTGTTATTCATAAAAATATGACTATTGAAGAACAGGCAACGGAAGTTGACAAGGTTAAAAGGTCTGAAAACGGCGTTATTTTAAATCCGTTTTATCTTTCACCGCAAAACAGCGTAAAAGATGCAGATGCTCTTATGGGTAAATACAAAATCAGCGGTGTTCCTATTTGCGAGGCTGACGGTACGTTGGTTGGTATTTTAACTAACAGAGACCTTAGATTTATGACAGATTATGATGTTAAAATTGCATCTGTTATGACTCCGAAGGAAAAACTTGTAACAGGTAAAGCAGGCACAAATCTTGAAGAAGCAAAGAAAATGCTTATGGCTTCAAAGGTTGAAAAACTCCCTCTTATTGATGATAACGGCAAACTTACAGGTCTTGTAACAATTAAAGATATTGAAAAGGCTGTTAAATATCCAAACACTGCCCGTGATAAAAAAGACAGGTTGCTTTGTGCGGCTGCATTGGGTGTTACTGCCGATGTTTTAGACCGTGCAAAAGCTCTTGCAGACGCAGGGGTTGACGCATTTGTTCTTGATTCCGCACACGGTCATTCCAAAAACATTCTTAAAAATGTTGAAATCGTTAAAAATGCATTTCCTGAAATTTCACTTATTGCAGGTAATGTTGCAACTGCAGATGCTACTGAAGCGTTAATTAAAGCAGGTGCAGATGCCGTTAAAATCGGTATCGGCCCCGGTTCTATTTGTACAACACGTGTTGTTGCAGGTATCGGTGTGCCCCAAATTACGGCAATTTATGATTCTGCCGAAAGAGCAGATAAATACGGGGTTCCTGTTATTGCAGACGGCGGTATTAAATATTCCGGTGAAATCGTTAAGGCTATTGCGGCAGGCGGCAGCGTTGTTATGGTTGGTTCTCTTGTTGCCGGCTGTGAAGAATCACCCGGAGAAACAGAAATTTGGCAGGGTCGTCAGTTTAAGGTTTACCGTGGCATGGGTTCATTGGGTGCAATGAATCACGGTTCGGCAGACAGATATTTCCAAAAAGGCTCAAAGAAATTTGTTCCTGAAGGTGTAGAAGGTCGTGTTCCTTATAAGGGAGCATTAAGCGACACTGTTTATCAAATGATGGGCGGTCTTCGTTCAGGTATGGGCTATGTTGGTTGTCATACTATTGAAGAACTTCGTGATAAAGCACAGTTTATCAGAATAACAGGTGCAGGTTTGGTTGAAAGCCATCCTCACGATGTTTATATTACAAAAGAAGCTCCTAACTATTCAGGCAGCAAACAAGATTAATTTTTTTCAATTCGGGGGCATTAAGCGGTTGTTTAATGCCCTTTTTGTTTTTCGGCAGGTGTGTTATGGCAAAAAGCGAATTAACCCGTTGGCAAAAGTTTAAACGGTTTTTAAAACGAAATATGACTCCTACTTGGGCAAAGCATTTTGCATATCAGGTTTTTGCATTTGCTGTTTCAGTGTGTATGCTTGTGGGTGTTCTAAATTACGCCATTACTAAAAGTTATGATGAAAGGAAGTTGTCTTTTGTGGATGGATTTACCGTTACTGCCCATACAGGATGTTTTAATACAAGCGAAAATTCTATAGAATTTGTGCAAACTGCAATAAATAATAACGTTGCAGTTGTGGAACTTGACATTCGTCAGCGCCCAAACGGCGTGCTTGTTATGAATCATGATATTGTTGTTACAAATAATGACGGTGTGCCTTTGGAAGATGCTTTTAAATTACTTAAAGGCACAAATATTTTAATAAACCTTGATATAAAAGAAACACGAACATTAAACGCTTTGCATGATTTATTGGTGCAGTATAATTTAGTGGGTCAGTCGTTTTTAACCGGAATTGAATCAATTAATGTTAATGCCGTAAAAGAATCTCAGTGCAAAAATATGCCATATTATTTAAATTGCCAGCCGTCACGAATTAAAATATTCGGCGAAGATTATCAGCAAAAACTTTTGAAAACACTTGAAGAAACAGGCGCTGTTGGTGTAAACTGTAATTATAAATATGCAGGCGGCACTCTTTCAAATTTGCTTCACGAAAACGGTTACAAACTTTCAGTGTGGACGGTTAATGAAAAAAGCACCATTAAAAGGGTGTTACTGCTTAAACCGGATAATATTACAACAAAAGAATATGATTTAATTAATTCTATAATTGAAAATTGGGAAGAGAAATAAATTTTGTTCTCTTTAAGGATGTGTGTTAATGACAAACGAAGAATATATGCAGGCTGTTGATATGCGCTGTTCACGCAGAACATATAAAGCAAAAGCTCTTGATGAGGCAACAGTTTCCGTTATTAAAGATATGGTTGATTATGTAAATGAAAAAGCAAGCCTTAATTTTGTTTATATTGAGGATATGTCCTTTGCATTTAATATTTTTTCAGGTAAATTCGGCGGAATCGCCGTTTGCGGACCCGATAAAATTCTTGCTCGTGAGGACTGCGGCTATTACGGCGAAACAATAGTTTTGCAATGCGTTTATCACGGCTTGGGTACCTGCTGGGTTTCAGGCACATATAATGAAAATAAGGTGCTGGAATATCTTAACTTGCCAAAAGGCATAAGGCTTTATGCCGTTATAACCGTGGGTTATGTTAAACCTGAAAAAAGTTTTAAAGAAAAGGCAATGTACAAAGGCACTCATAAAAACAGCAAGCCTTATCAAAAAATGTTTGAGGTTTGTGATGAAAAAATACCGAGTTATGTGGAAAGCGGCATGAAGTCTGTTGAAAAAGCACCAAGTGCCGTTAACAGGCGTCCGGTTAAGTTTAGGTATGAAAACGGCGTTGTGTCAGCTTCTGTTGATGAGCCGTATTCAGATAAAAGTATTGATTTCGGAATTGCAAAGCTTCATTTTCAGTTGGGCTGTTCTGCCGCAGGAGTTAAGGGTGAATGGATAAACGGTTCGTTTTTAACTGAGGAGCAAAAAATATTGAAATTCCCAAAATCAAACGACAATATTGAAGAAGAGGGCGGTAAAAATGAGTAAAGAAAAAGCAAAGTGGAGCAATAAAAAGAAAGCGATAGTAATTACTCTTGCTATTGTTATTTTTCTTATTATTGCAATTTTAACAGGGGGGCTTATTTATTTGCATGAGTATTGCAAGCCAAAAACATATCAGGTTGTAAGTTTGGCAGAGGCAAATGAAAGCAATGTTACATTAATCGCCCACAGGGGCTTTACTGCCGTTGCTCCGGAAAACACGGCACCTGCGTTTGAAGAAGCAGGAAAAGCAGGGTTTGACGGCGCTGAGTGTGATATTTACAGAACTAAAGACGGCGTTTGGGTAATCAGCCATGATTCTCATACTTACAGAATGATGGATAAATCATCATTTATTGAAAAAATTACATATGATGAATTAATGAGCTATACATATGATAACGGCTCAAATATAGATAAATATTCAAATTTGAAGGTTTGCACTCTTGAAGAATATCTTAACATTTGTAAAGAATATTCAATGACTCCCGTTATTGAGCTTAAAGGCAAAAATAATACAGAGCATTATGATGAGGTTGTAAATACTGTTAAAGAAACAGGAATGGAAGACAACGTGGTGTTTATTTCTTTCCATCTTGAAAACTTGCAAAAATTAAGAGAACTTTCAGACGCTACATTGTATTATCTTGTTCAAAAAATTGAAGATAAGGATATTGAAGATGCACTTTCTCTCGGCGGTAAATGCGGCATAGATTTTAACGGAAACAAGGAAGAAAATACTTCTGAAGTAATTCAAAAATGTTTTGACAAAGGTCTTTTAATGGGGGCTTGGACCATTGATACGGAAGATGCATTAAATCGTATGATTAATAATGGAGTAACTCTTATTACAACAAATACAATAAGTCATTAATTTAATTGAACAAGCAATAAACCGCCGTGTTATCCACGGCGGTTTTGTTATGCTCTTTGTTTATTGAAAAAATAAATCCACCGTTTTATTAAACGGTGGATTTTGCTGTTGTTATTTATTTTGCTGCGCCAGCTTTTCAGGTGATCCGCAGCATTTTTTGTATTTTTTGCCGCTTCCGCAAGGGCATGGGTCGTTAGGACCAACCTTTTTGCCTTTTCTTACGGGTGATGATTTAACGGAATCATCACTGCCGCCTGATGTTGCCGTAACTTTGGCAACTGCTTTTCTTTCAACGTCTTCTTTTCTTCTCGGCACAAGAGTAAGCATCATCATTACGGTGTTTTCACGAATTGTTGCCGTCATTTCGTCAAACATATCGTATGACTCCATACGGAATGCAACAACCGGGTCTTGTTGTGCGTAAGAACGAAGGTGAATTCCTTCTTTAAGATTTTCCATAGTGTCAATATGGTCCATCCAAAGGGAGTCAACATTACGCAGAAGAACCATTCTTTCAAGTTCTGCGTAAAGTTCGTCGCCTAAGTCGGCTTTTTTGTCTGCAAGTTTTTTCTTGCCTCTTTCAATAAGAGTTTCAACAATTTCGTCAACGGAAATATTTTCCAAATCTTCAAAATCATCATCATTAATAAGGATGTTTCTGTATTTTTCTTTAAGTCCGTTAATGTTCCAATCCTGCTTGTGTGCGCCTTCTGCACAGTAGGTATTAACGTTTTCTTTAACGCTTGTTTCAAGCATTTTAAGGATTTGACTGTCTAAATCAGTGCCGTCAAGCACCATATCTCTTTGCTTGTAAATAAGTTCACGCTGGCGGTTCATAACATCGTCATATTGAAGGGTGTTTTTACGAATTCCAAAGTTTCTGCCTTCAACTTTGCGCTGTGATGACTCAACGGTTTTAGAAATCATTTTGCTTTCAATAGGCATATCTTCGTCTTGTGCAAGTCTGCCCATCATCATTTTCATTCTGTCGCCGCCGAAAAGACGCATTAAATCGTCTTCGCATGAAAGGTAAAATTGAGATTTACCCGGGTCGCCCTGACGACCTGCACGACCTCTTAACTGGTTGTCAATACGGCGTGAATCGTGGCGTTCTGTGCCTAAAATAAATAATCCGCCTGCTTCTCTAACTTTGTCTGCCTCGCCCTGAATTTCCTTTTTGTATTTTTCTTCAAGTTGTGCGAAGGTTTTGCGTGCTTCTAAAATTTCTTCATTGTCTGTTTCGGCAAAGCCCTTTGCTTCGGCAATAAGTTCGTCGCTGTATTGCATTCTTTTCATTTCTGCCGTTGCAAGAAATTCTGCATTACCGCCAAGCATAATATCGGTACCACGGCCTGCCATATTTGTGGCAATGGTAACGGCGCCCAACTTACCTGCCTGTGCAATAATTTCAGCCTCACGCTCGTGGTTCTTTGCGTTAAGAACATTGTGAGGAATTTTTGCTCTTTTAAGAAGTTTTGAAAGCACTTCTGATTTTTCAATGCTTATTGTGCCCACAAGAATAGGCTGACCTTTTGCGTGGCACTCTTCGATTTGCTTGATTGCGTTTTTAAATTTAGCTTGTTCTGTTTGGAAAATAACATCAGGCAAATCTTCACGAAGAAGCGGTTTGTTTGTTGGTATTTCAACAACGTCAAGTTTATAAATTTCGCTGAATTCGGCAGCCTCTGTGGAAGCCGTACCTGTCATACCCGAAAGTTTTTCGTAAAGTCTGAAGTAGTTTTGGAAGGTAATTGTTGCAAGGGTTTTACTTTCATTTTCAACCTTAACGCCTTCTTTTGCTTCGATAGCTTGGTGCAAACCATCGTTATAACGTCTGCCAAGCATAATACGGCCGGTAAATTCGTCTACAATAAGAACCTGACCGTCTTTAACAACATAGTCAATATCACGGCGCATAACACCTATTGCCTTAATTGCTTGGTTTACGTGGTGAAGCAAGGTGGTGTTTTCCATATCCATAAGGTTTTCAACACCAAAATATTCTTCGGCTTTTTTAACACCGCTTTGTGTTAATGTGGCTGTTTTTGCTTTTTCATCTACAACAAAATCGCCGTCGTAAACAGATTCTGTGTCTTCCTTTTCATCCATTTGGGCAACTTTGTCCATTTTAAGAGTTCTTGCGAAAGCATTTGCACGTGCGTATAAATCTGTTGATTGTTCGCCTTTACCGCTTATGATAAGCGGAGTTCTTGCTTCATCAATAAGAATGGAGTCAACCTCGTCCACAATCGCAAATACATGACCCCTTTGAACTTTTTGAGATTTGTATTGCACCATGTTATCTCTAAGGTAGTCAAATCCCATTTCGTTGTTTGTGCCGTAGGTAATGTCGCAATTATAAGCCTCTTGTCGCTGTGCATTGTTTTTTTCATGAATAATAAGACCGGCGCTTAAACCTAAAAAGCGGTAAAGTTTGCCCATCCACTCACAGTCTCTTTTTGCAAGGTAATCGTTAACCGTAACAATGTGAACGCCTCTGTCTGTAAGTGCATTAAGGTATGCCGGCAATGTGGCAACAAGTGTTTTACCTTCGCCCGTTTTCATCTCGGCAATTCTGCCCTGGTGCAAGATAACACCGCCTATAACCTGCACACGAAAGTGCTTCATTCCCAAAACACGCCATGCGGCTTCACGACAAACAGCAAATGCGTCAGGTAAAATGTCATCCAAACTTTCGCCGTCTGCAAGGCGGCCTTTTAATATGTCTGTTTGAGATGTAAGTTCTTTGTCTGTCATGGCTTGGTATTTTGGCTCCAAATCCATAACCTTGTTAACTGTTTTATCGATTCTTCTGATTTCTTTCGTTGAATAATCGCCGAAAATGGCGGTTAATAATTTATTTGCCATATTTCACCTCTGAAATTTATTTGAACAATGAACGCAAAATATTATAACACACACGGCACCTTTATGCAATGTATATTATAATATATAGTTAACATACTGTGAATTATTTGCCGAAAACAGATTTTATTGCTGTTATTGCACCGCCGGATACTGCGTCTTCGGCATCGTCGTCGAAACTTAAAACCAAATGGTCGCCCGACTGCTCCATGTTAAGCGTAATATCAATATATCCGTCGTTCATTTGGGATTCGTTAATGGCACTTGTCAGTTCGTCTAACTTTTGGTTAAGCCATGTTTCGTTTGAAAGCTTGCCTAAAATTTGAAATGTTGTGTATGCGCTTGTAAGCTTTTCAACAAAACTTTGCGCCGCATCCCTTAGGTTTTTGTTTGTAACGGAAACGGTAACGGTTTTGTTTTCCAAATCAATGTCTTTAATTTGGTAATCCAAATTCTTAAATATGGCTTTTCCCAAATCCACAAATTGTTGGTGCTGATTTGCATATGTAATAATTAAGTCAAGCGTGCTTGAATTTACATATGTTTGCAGGTCTTCCGTGTCAAAGTTTTTAAGAGCCGAAAACGCAACGTCAACTGTTTTGGTAACATTGCTTTCAGTTAATTCGGCATTTGGCTTTGAACAGCCGCAAAAAATTACTGCCATCATGGCAATAACAGTTAAAACAGAAATTATTTTTTTCATACTTAAACCGCCTTGTGTAAAGATTAATAATTTAATTATATATACTAAATGTGAATAATTCAAGACCGTTTATTATATAAATATTTAATAATGATTTGTAAAAAATTGATAAATAAATTGCGTTTCTGTAATATATATGGTATAATTGTCAAAAATTGTGTGCATTTATGCACATGATGTTGATTTAAACCACAAGATATGCCGATTTTAAGGTGTGTGATGAGTTTATGACTATATATGACATTTCACCTAATGTTTTAACAGCTAAAGTTTATCCCGGTGATACAAAAACTGTTGTAAATTGTGTTAAAAGTATGGCAGACGGTGAAGAATATAATTTAACGGATATAACAATGTGCGTGCATACAGGTGCTCATATTGACGCGCCTCTTCATTTTACGGAAGACGGTGCTTCTGTTGATAAATTGCCTGTAAACAAGTTTGTGGGCAGGTGTGTTGTTGCTACGGCAACCGAACCTGTTACTGCACAGTGGGTTGAAAAGCATTTGCCTTGGGACTGTAAGCGAATTCTTATAAAATGCGGCGAAAACGGTTATCTTATGGAAAATGCCGTTCACGAGTTGTGCCGTTTTAATTTAGAACTTGTGGGCGTTGATTCCCTGTCTGTGGGCAATGATGAAAATGACGGTGCTGTGCACCGTGAATTGATGTATAACAATATTGCAATTCTTGAGGGAATTGATTTAAGCGAAATTAAAGACGGCGAATATTTTCTTTTTGCCGCACCTTTGAAAATAGGAGGTGCCGAGGGGGCACCGTGCAGAGCTCTTCTCATAAAGGGCATTATTGCAACGGAATGTTGATTATGAAAGCTTTTTTTAAAAAATGGCTTGCGCCTATAAAATTTAAAAGACTTTTTGATATTGTGGCGTCATTTTGTGCGCTTATTATTCTTTCACCGCTGTTTCTTGTGATTTGCGTAATTAATTTCTTTACGCCGGATACAAGTGTGTTTTTCAGCCACGAACGCAGGGGCAGAGGGGGAAAGCCTTTTAAAATTTACAAGTTTCAAACAATGAAAAATAATACGCCAAACTGTGCAACAGGCGAATTGGAAAATCCGGAGCTTTATATAACAAAGTTTGGAAAGTTTTTAAGAAAAACAAGCCTTGACGAGTTGCCACAGCTGTGGAATATTCTTAAAGGCGACATGAGTTTTGTGGGTCCCAGACCGCTTATTTCAAGTGAAATCAGGGCACACAGGGTAAGACTTGAATACGGCGTTTATGCCTTTCGCCCCGGTTTAACGGGATTGGCTCAAATTAAAGGGCGAGACAGTATTTCACTTATGAAAAAAATGAAACTTGATAAGTTTTATTGTGATAATTGGAGCATTAAAATGGATATAGCCATTTTGTTGCAGTCTGTGGGGGTTGTTGTGAAGCAAGAGGGCTTTCACGAGGGCATTTATCACAGAAGATAATTATTGAATTTAAAACATATTTTATACGGAGTATTTTGTATGGAAAGAAATTTTATTGACGGATATTCGGAATGGCAGGCCAATCCTGAAATTGTGGGCGTTAACAAATTGCCTCAGCATGCAACACTTATGCCTTATGAAAATTTTGAAGAGGCAAAGCAGGCAAACAGGTATGAGTCTTCCCGCTGCAAGCTTTTAAACGGAAAGTGGAAATTTAAGCTTTATAAAAATTATGCATACAGACCGTCTGATTTTGCGCAGCCTCTTTATGATTCTCATAATTGGGACAGTATTCAGGTTCCCGGCAGTTGGACAATGCAGGGATATGATCAAAATCAATATTGTAATGTGCGTTATCCTTGGGAGGGCAGTGAAGATATTTGCCCGCCAAACGCTCCTAC
Source organism: uncultured Eubacterium sp. (assembly GCA_934512155.1). Taxonomy (GTDB): domain Bacteria; phylum Bacillota; class Clostridia; order Oscillospirales; family Acutalibacteraceae; genus Eubacterium_R. The sequence continues at coordinate 37,456 of CAKSWS010000006.1, forward strand.
AAAGCATAATCCCGTAGGCTGTTATATTAAGCGTATTCATATTAATGAAAGCCTTTTATCTAAACGAGTTGTTCTTTGTTTTGAAGGTGTTGAGTCTGCATTTTATCTTTATGTAAACGGTGAAAGAGTAGGCTACAGCGAATCAACTTTTAACAGAAGCGAGTTTGATATTTCAAGGTATTTGGTGGAAGGTTCAAACGTTATCGGTGTTGAGGTTTACCGTTGGTGTACCGGTTCTTGGCTTGAATGTCAGGATATGTGGCGTATGGCAGGTATTTTCCGTGATGTTTATATTTATACAACAGAGCGTGAGTATATTCGTGATTTTGTCATTAAAGCTGAACCCAGTGAAACTTTAACAGACGGTTATTTTGATGTGCTTGTTAAAACAAACGGCGCTTATGAAGCACTTTCTCTTGATATAAGTATTGTAGATAATCAAGGTGAAACGGTTGCAATAGACAGCAGGTATGTTGAGGAAGACAGCGTTACAAGTCTTAAATCCATTGTAACAAATGCAAAGTTGTGGAGTGCAGAGCATCCAAATCTTTATACTTTGGTTATTACATTAAAAAGCAACGGTATTCCTATTGAGTACATAAGTGCAAAATTTGGCTTTAGAAAAGTTGAAATTAAAGACGGTATAATCTTTTTTAACGGTGAAAGAATTATTTTTAAAGGCACAAACCGTCATGAGTTTGATTGTAAAACAGGCAGATATATGACTGAGGAGGTTATGGTAAGCGACATTCTTCAAATGAAGAAGAATAATATCAATGCCGTAAGAACTTCTCATTACCCAAACTGCCCACGTTGGCTTGAATTGTGCGATGAATACGGTCTTTATGTTATTGATGAAAATAATATGGAAACTCACGGTACAGGCTGGTCAAAAATTATCGGCTGCCCACAGCTTCCCGGTTCAAGACCGGAGTGGGAAAAGGCCTGTATGGAGAGAATTAAAGCACTTTATAACCGTGATAAAAACCACACTTGCGTTGTTTGCTGGAGCTTGGGTAATGAAAGCTTGGGCGGTGAAACGCCAAAGAAAATGTATAAGTGGATAAAAGACGCGGACCCAAGCCGTTTCATTCATTTTGAATGCGACAGAGACCCTGATGAAAAGCAGCTTTCCGATGTTCAGTCCAAAATGTATGCAAGACCTATTGAATGTGAAGAATATGCCGTTACAGGCAGAGATTCAAGACCGTATATTCTTTGCGAATTCACTCACGCTATGGGTAACTCCTGCGGTTCAACCGATGAATATACAAAATTGTGGGATAAATATCCTTGCCTTCAGGGCGGATTTGTTTGGGATTGGGTAGACCAGGCAATTTTAACAACAGATGAAAACGGCGTTGAATATTTGGCGTACGGCGGCGATTTCGGCGAAAATCCTCACGACGGTCATTTTTGCGGCAACGGATTGCTGTTTGGCGACAGAAAGCCTACTCCGAAGCTTTATGAAATTAAAAAGCTTTATCAAAATGTGGATTTTAAAGAACTTAATGCTGAAAAAGGCGTTGTTGAAATTAAAAACAAGTTTTTGTTTACAAATCTTAACGAGTTTGAACTTTATTGGTGCCAATGCTCCGATAAAGGTGTGTTTAGAGACGGCGTTTTAAACGTTGATGTAAAACCCGGTGAAAAAACAGTTATTGATTTAGAACTCAACAAGGTTACAAGCACTGAATGTTACCTTAATTTTGAACTTCGCACAAAGGAAGAAACACCTTGGTGTGATGCCGGTCATATTGTTGCCGAGGAACAGTTTGTTATTAACGAATTTGAAAATACTTATGATGAGCTTGAGGAAGATGCAGAGCTTATTGTTGCTGACACTTACGGCTCACTTCGCATAATTACAGATGACGTTAACATAAGATTTGAAAGAAGAGAACGTAACCAGCTTTACTCAATTAAAGTAGGCGGTGAAGAATTACTTGCCGCTCCCGTTCGCCTTAATTTCTGGCGTGCTTTAACTGATAATGACAGGGGCAGTCGTGCAGGCTCAAGGCTTGGCTGTTGGCGAGATGCCGGCACAACCCCCGGAATTTACAACAATACCAAATTCTCTATTGAAGGTTATAAAATACTTAACGGCGGCAAAAAGGTTATTGTAACCTGCGGCGCAACGGTATGTACTCAGCCGGAATCAAAGGCGTCAATTATTTACACAATTACGTCAAAGGGCATTGAGGTTGATATGCAGTTTATGCCAGACAGTTCTTTGCCTGAAATTCCGGAGGTTTCAATGCTTTTTGAACTTCCCGGAGATTTTGAAAATCTTACTTATTTGGGAGAAGGCCCTTTTGAAAATTATATAGACAGAAATAATGGTACAAAAATCGGCGTTTATAACACAACGGTTTCCGATTTATATACCGATTATCTTAAACCCCAGGAATGCGGTAACAGAACAGGCGTTAGGTATGCAACTTTGGTTGGCGACAAAAAAATATTTACCGTAATAGCAGAGCCGGTTATGGAATTTAACGCAAGCCGTTATTTGCCGCTTGAACTTGAAAATGCTTGGCATAAAAAGGAATTGCCCCAAAGCAATAAAACTGTTGTTCGTGTTATTGCACGCCAGCAGGGTGTAGGCGGCTATGACAGCTGGGGAGCAAAATGTAACGAAAAGTATATGAATAAGACAGACAGAACGTATCGTCTTAAATTCCAAATCAGATTTTAGTGTGTTTGCCCTTTGCAAAAATGTTAACACTTGACTTTTTATTGCAAAGGTACTATATTTATTTCACAACTTTTTATATTATTTATATTTCATGGTTAATTTAGAGGGAATCAGAAATGAAATCATTTAAAGAAGCGGCTATGAATGTCGTTATTAAGCAGGCAATCAAATATGCAAGAAAAGACTTTAACTCAAACGCTCCTAAACTTCTTTCATTGCTTGAAATGGCAGATGTTAAGAAGGTAAACAGAAGCACCTATGCAGGTCTTCATAAGGTTCTTGACGACCCAACAAACAACTGGATGGTTTTTGCAAAAAATCTTATTTGCGAAACAAATGAAGATGTTGTTATGAAGTTGGTTCCGCCTGCACTTAATGTTGCAATTAACAGTTATTCCGTTCGTATGGACGCTATTGAAAAATACGGCTGTAATGTGCCTTGGGCAATTCTTATGGACCCTACTGCTGCTTGTAACTTAAAATGCAAGGGCTGCTGGGCAGCGGAATACGGTCATGAAAGTTCACTTTCTTATGACGATTTAGCAAGAATTATTAAGCAGGGTAAAGAATTGGGTACATATATGTATCTTTATACCGGCGGCGAACCAACAATGAGAAGGGCAGACCTTATGCGCCTTTGCCGTGAAAATCCCGACTGCATTTTCATGAGTTTCACAAACGGCACTCTTATTGATGACAGTTTTGCAGATGAAATAGGCGAGGTCGGTAACTTCCTTCCTGCATTTTCTATTGAAGGTTATGAAGAGGAAAACGATTTTCGTCGTGGCAACGGCACATTCCAAAAATGTACTGCCGCAATGAAACGTTTAAAAGACAGAGGAATTCCTTTTGGTGCTTCTCTTTGCTATACAAGCAAAAACACAAATGTGCTTTCTTCCGATGAATATATGGATTGGCTTATTGATAAAGGCGTAAGATTTGCGTGGTTCTTTACTTATATGCCAACAGGCAACGGTGCTGTAACCGAACTTATGGTTTCGCCGGAGCAGCGTGCCACTATGTATAAAAAGATGCATGAATGGCGTCATACAAAGTCTATTTTTGCACTTGATTTCTGGAATGACGGCGAATATGTTCAGGGCTGTATTGCCGGCGGTCGTCATTATTTCCATATTAATTCAAACGGCGACTGCGAGCCATGTGCATTTGTTCATTATTCTAACGTTAATATTAAGGAATGCAGTGTACTCGATGCTCTTCAAAGTCCGTTATTTATGGAATACAAAAAGAATCAGCCATTTAACAACAATATGCTTCGTCCTTGCCCTGTTCTTGATAATCCGGGGGCAATCAGCAAAATGGTGCACGAAACAGGTGCATATTCAACAGAAATGCAAAATCCTGAATCTGCAAATGCATTGTTTGATAAAACCATTGAAGCTGCAAAGGCATGGAAAATTAAAGCAGATGAACTTTTCGACAGAGATGAGTACATTGCAAAACATGTTAAAGACGAAAACATGTATAATTTTGAAAAATCAGATGAAGAAAGAGACTTTGAAGAATTTACAAAAACAGAAGACTGATTTCAGTTTTAATATTTTAAAACAAGGGCATATCGTTTCGGTATGCCCATAAGTTCATTTATAAAGGAGTAAAAGTTATGGATAGCGATTCTGTCCCATTAATTATTGTTATGGTGGTGCTCGTTTGTTTAAGTGCCTTTTTTTCATCTGCCGAAACGGCTTTTTCATCTTTAAATAAAGTTAAGTTAAAGGCAATGGCAAATAATGCAAAACATGCAAAAAAAATAGAACGGGCACTTTCTCTTTCAGAAGAGTATGATGTTGTTTTGTCTACAATTTTAATAGGCAACAATATTGTTAACATTGCCTGTACTGCAATTTCAACCATTGTTTTCACCACTGCATTGGGTGAAAATTTGGGCCCCACAATTTCTACAATAGTAATGACGGTTATTGTGCTTATTTTCGGCGAAATTACGCCAAAGCAAATTGCCAAGGAACGTGCAGAAAAATATGCCGTTGTTATTGCACCTATTGTTAAATTCTTTATTGTAGTTTTCAGTCCTTTAAGCCTTTTTTTCAGAGGTTGGACCAAATTGTTAAATAAGGTTTTCGGTTTGGGCAAGGTAAGCACCATAACAGAAGAAGAACTTAAAACATATGTCAGTGAGGCACACACAGGCGGCGAAATTGATGATAATGAATCAAAGCTTATTCGTTCTTCCATTGAATTTGATGATATTGATGTGTGCGATATTTTAACTCCTCGTGTAGATGTGGATGCTGTGGATAAGTATGCTTCTTTTGATGAAATAGAAAAGCTGTTTAAATCAAGCAATCATAGCAGACTCCCTGTTTATATTAATGACATTGATAATATTGTGGGCTTAATTCATCACCGTGATTTTGAAGAAGCAAGGGACAGAAACTTAAAATCTCTTCGCACTATTTTAAAGCCTGTTCCCAGTGTTTCACCTGACACAAAAATTTCAAAGCTTCTTCGTATTTTGCAAAAAAATAAAACTCATTTGGCTGTTGTTATTGATGAATTCGGCGGTACAGAGGGCATAGTAACTCTTGAGGATATTTTGGAAGAGCTTGTCGGCGAAATTTGGGATGAACACGATGAGGTTTCAGTGGATATTGAAAAAGCAAGCGATAATGAATATGTAGTGGACGGCAGTGCCTCTCTTGAAGACTTTTTTGAATATTTTAAAATCAATAGGGTTGAAGATGAAGTTACAACCGTAAACGGATTTATTATGATGCTTCTTGATAAAATACCCCAAGTTGGCGATGAGGTTGAATTTAATAATATTTCGGCAAAGGTTTTAAGTGTAGACGGTAAAAGGGCAGATAAAATTAAAATTACCTTAAAGGAAAAAGAAAATGATGTTCAGTAAAAACAGCGGCGGATACGAATTTTTAATTGTCGGCTTGGGTAATCCCGGTGCAAAATATGAAATGACACGCCACAACGCAGGCTTTTTGGCAGTTGATTTGTTTGCAATAAAAGAAAATTTTAATGTTAAAAAGTTAAAATTTCACGCTCTTGTGGGCGATGTTAAAATAGACGGTAAAAAGTGCCTTGTAATGAAGCCGCAAACATTTATGAACAATTCCGGCGAATCTGTAGGCGAGGCGGCGAAGTTTTATAAAATTCCGCCTGAAAATATAGTTGTTATATCAGATGACATTTCTCTTGACATAGGGAACATACGAATTAAGCGTAAAGGCTCTGCCGGCGGTCATAATGGGCTTAAAAGCATTATTGCTCATTTGGGCAGTGAGAATTTCATAAGAATTAAAGTGGGTGTGGGTAAAAAGCCTTTTGCCGATTATGATTTGGCAGATTGGGTTTTAGGCAGATTTCCAAAAGATAAAGAAAGTGATTTAAAGCAGGCACTGGAAAGCGCTGTTGATTCAATTCCTTATATTGTAAATAACCAAATAGATAAAGCTATGAATCTTTATAATTCATAAGTTTGTCAGAAAGAAGAAAAATAATATGTCATGCTTTTCTGAAATATTTTTAAAAAGCAGTGAATTTAAAAGCCTCTCAGCAGCTGCCGACCCGTTTGGCACTCCTGTGGGGGCTGTCGGCGTGCCTGACGGGTTTAAGCCTCATTTAATTCACTCTGTTATATGCGAAAAAGGTAAAAAAGCCTTGGTAATAACTCCTGATGAGGCTTCGGCCGTAAGAATGAGCGAAAATTTAGGTGCAGTTTCCCCAGGGGTGCTTTATTATCCCTCTCGTGAATTTACTTTTCAGCAGGTTGCAGGCATTTCTCACGATTTTGAGCATATTCGCTTGGGTGTGCTTTCTGCCGTTTTAAACGGTGAATATACGGCGGTGGTTTGCTCTGTTAATGCCGCAATGCAAATGACAATGCCGCCTAAAGAATTGAAAAAAAGAACGGTAAAAGTAAGCGTTAACGATATGCTTAATGTTGAAGAATTTACAAAGCAGCTTGTTTTTGCAGGCTATTCACGTTATGACCAGGTTGACGGAACGTCTCAATTTGCCGTTAGGGGCGGAATTATAGATGTTTTTCCGCCGGGATTTGACGAGCCTGTTCGTATCGAACTTTGGGGAGATGTTGTAGACACAATTACTTGCTTTGACATTTCAACGCAAAGGCGAACAAGAAAAATTGCAAATATTGAAATTATTCCGGCAACGGAGGTTCTTTTTGATTCAAAAGAAAAATTTGCCGAAAAAATAGAAGATTTGGCAGCCTCATTAAAAGGCAAGGCAATTAAAGCAAGGGAAAAATTACTTGCAGATGCAGAAAATCTTGAAAACGGCATTTCTCTTATATGTTGCGATAAATATTTGCCATTGGCATATGAAAGCAACGGTATTTTTGATTATTTTGAAAATAATTTGCTTTTTGTTTGCGAAAGCGGAAAAACTAAAGAAAAAGCAGTTAATCAATTTAAATTAATGACCGAACAGGTTAAATGGTATCTTGAGGACGGTACACTTTGTAAAGGCATAGATAAGTTTTCTTTAAATTTTGACGAGCTTAAAGATATTTATGAAAACCATGGTGCTGTTTATCTTGATTCATTGCCACGTGGCTCTTTTGATACCGGCGTTTCCGACCTTTCAAATTTTACTATTCAAAGCTTCGGTGCTTGGAACGGCACATTTGAGCAGCTGAAGGAAGACTTGCAGCCCCTTGTTGAGAAAAAATACACTGTTTGTGTTATGGCAGGCACTGTGCGAAATGCAAAGGCACTTGCTTATGATTTGCAAGAGGCAGGTTTTAATGCTGTTTTCAGCAACGGTTATCCGCAAAAATTTCAACCGTCTGCCGTAACGGTGGTAACGGGTACGGTAACAGCAGGCTTTCAGTTTTCAGTTGTTAAGTTTGCGCTTATAACTCATACACGAACTTTGCAAAAAAAGAAAAAGAAGGCAAAAACAAATTCAAAAAATGCCATTCATTCTCTTGATGAACTTTCAGTGGGCGATTATATAGTTCATAATATCCACGGAATCGGTATATTTGAGGGAATTCAGGCGCTTGAGCTTAATAAGGTTAAAAAGGATTATATTAAAATTTCTTATGCCAAAGGCGATGTGCTTTATGTGCCTGTAACCCAGCTGGATTTGGTTTCAAAGTATATCGGCCCCGGTGAAAATAACAACAGGGTTAAAATTAATCGTCTTGGCGGTAATGAATGGAAAAAGGCAAAAGCCAAAGTTCGTTCGTCTGTTAAGGACATGGCAAAGGAACTTATTGCTCTTTATGCAAAACGAATGAGTACAAAAGGCTATGCTTTTTCTGAAGATACGGATTTACAGCGTGATTTTGAGCTTCGTTTTCCTTATGACGAAACAGACGACCAGCTTAGGTGCGTAGATGAAATCAAGCGTGATATGGAACGCTCTGCACCTATGGACAGATTGCTTTGCGGCGATGTGGGCTTCGGTAAAACGGAAGTGGCTCTTCGTGCGGCATTTAAGTGCGTGTCAGAGGGTAAACAGTGTGCAATTCTTGTTCCTACCACGGTTCTTGCAATGCAGCATTTTAATACAGCTCGTTCAAGAATGGAACCTTTCCCCGTTAAGGTGGAAATGCTTTCAAGGTTTGTAACACCAACAAAGCAAAAGCAGGTGCTAAAAGAACTTGAAACCGGCAATGTGGATTTGCTTGTAGGCACGCATCGTATTATAAGTAAGGATATTAAGTTTAAAGATTTGGGACTTCTTATAGTAGATGAAGAACAACGCTTCGGTGTTGCCCAAAAGGAAAAAATGAAAGAGAAATTTCCACGTGTGGATGTTTTAACTCTTTCGGCTACGCCTATTCCCAGAACACTTAATATGGCAATGAGTGGCATAAGAGATATGAGCCTTATTGAAGAGGCTCCCGGCGACAGGCATCCCGTTCAAACATATGTTATTGAATATGATTTCGGAGTTTTGGTTGAGGCAATGGAGCGTGAACTCGCCCGTGGCGGTCAATGCTATTATCTTCATAATAATATTGAAACAATAGAGGCTGTTGCTATAAGAATAAAAAAAGAAATTCCCGATGCCAATATAGGTATTGCTCACGGCAGAATGACGGAAGAACAGCTTTCGGATGTATGGGCAAAACTTTTAAGCGGCGAAATAGATATTCTTGTTTGCACAACTATTATAGAAACCGGCATTGATGTTCCAAACGTTAACACGTTAATTATTGAAAATGCCGACAGAATGGGGCTTGCCCAGCTTCATCAAATAAGGGGCAGGGTAGGCAGAAGCTCACGCCGTGCATTTGCGTATTTAACATTTACCCGTGGTAAGGAATTAAGCGACATAGCTACTCGCAGGTTAGAGGCTATTCGTGAATATACGGAATTCGGCAGCGGCTTTAAAATTGCTATGCGTGATTTGGAAATCAGGGGTGCCGGTTCTATTTTGGGCAATAAACAACACGGCCACATGGAAGCCGTTGGTTATGATATGTACCTTAAACTTTTGGGCGATGCCGTTGCAGAGGAAAAAGGAGAGATTAAGGAAGACGAAGAAGAAAAAGAATGCCTTATTGATTTGCCTATTGAAGCACATATTCCCGAAAGTTATATCAGCTCAACTCCACAGCGTTTGGCTATGTATAAACGCATTGCCGCTATAAGAAGCGACAGTGATGCAAATGATGTTTACGATGAGCTTAAAGACAGGTTTGGCACTCCGCCAGAGGCAATTTGCGGTCTTGTGGAAATTTCACTTTTGCGAAATGTTGCCGCCAAAGTGGGAATTTATGAAATCAGTCAGCGCAACGGCTCTGTTTTGTTTTATATGAAAGAGCCTGATATTAAGCTTGTTGCCGAGCTTAATAAAGCAATGAAGGGCAGAGTGTTGCTTTCTGCTTCAAAAAAAGCATATATTGCCGTTAAACTTGCAAACGAATCTTCTCTTGAAACAGTAAGAAATTCCCTTTCCGTAATGGAAAAAGTTTGTGAATAAGTAAAAACACCTCAGGGCATAATGTTCTTGAGGTGTTTTTTATGTCATCAAATTCTAAAAAAGAAAATAAAAATTTAAAGGCGCTTTTTTCCGTAATTTGCTTGTCTGTTATTGCTCTTGGGGTTATTGTTTATTTTACAACTGCCGATAAAAAAGAAAACACGGTTAACGAACCCACTACAGTGGTGGAAACAAGTGCCGTTCAGCGCAGTGTAACTGTTGAAGAAACACAATCTTCAACTACACAGGTGCAAACCCAGCCGGAAACACAGCCTACAACCGAAAGCAGTTCCATGCCGCTTACGGATACCAATACTCCTTATAAAAGTTTTTACAAGTATCCGTTAACGGAAGCTGTATTAAACGGTTATTCGGAGGAACTTATTTTAAACAAAACAATGAACGATTACAGAAGCCATACTGCAGTGGATTTTAAAGGCGCATTGGGTGATGAAATTGTTGCAGTAAATGACGGCGTTGTGTTGGATGTTTACAATGACGCTCTTTATGGTGTTACGGTTAAAATTGATCACGGCGGCAAACTTGTTGCTTATTATTGCGGATTGGACAGTGCATCCGTTTCGGCAGGCGACAGCGTTAAAATAGGCGGCGTTATCGGCACGCTTGGCAATGTTCCGTGTGAGAAAGCTGATGAGTCTCATCTTCATTTTGAAATGAAACTTGATGAAAAATCGGTTAATCCTCTTGATGTTATGGGCAAAACAGAATGATTTTAAGGCATGCAAAAAGACCGTTCACCTGAACGGTCTTTTTCGTTATATTATATTAAGTATGTGTTAAATAAATACCGATACAACGTATCCGATATAACCGGCAAGCATAACTACACCCTGCCATCTGTGAAATTTCTTTGTTGCAATAGTTGGGAAAATTGCTACCGCTATTGCCGCAAGGCAAACGACCATATCAATTGTAACAGATGATGCGGAAACGGCGAGTGCGCCTGTTCCTTTGCCCATTGAAACAAAAGAGCAAATCGGTAAAATTAATGTTAAGTCAATAATATTTGCGCCTAAAATATTGCCAACGGAAAGTGCGCCAACCTTCTTTTTAAGCGCTGTAATTGTTGTAACAAGTTCAGGTAAAGATGTGCCTATTGCAATGGCGATAACACTTATAACTCTTTGCGGCACATGAAGGCTTATTGCAATTTCGGTGCCGTAATCAACAAGCAAATCTGCACCGATAATCGTTCCTGCCGCACCTAATGCAAACATAATAATGTTTTTTGCCCAGTCGCCTTTTGTGGCTGTTTCTTTTGTTGGCACAATGTCGTCTTCTTCCTGAACTCCTATATTGTCAGGGCTTGGTTCAATTTGTGTTTGGTTGTTTTTCATTGAAATAAAGTTTTCAATAAAAAATGTAATGAAAATAACAATTAAAACTATAACGCCAACGGTAGAAAGGCTGTAATATGAGCCTGTTTCGCCTTCAAAGTCCATCGTTTTCTTCGTCGTAAATATACAGCCTAAAACAAGTGCTGCCGATGCGCCAAACATCATAAGTGCTTTTGGTGTAAACTCTTTTCTTTTAATAGCAAATGGCATACAAACTATGAATAAGCCCATAATCATTGCCGTGTTTGCCGTAACAGAGCCTATTGCGTTACCTGCCGCCATATCAACGTTGCCTTTAATTGTAGCCTGAATACTTACAATCATTTCAGGCAATGTTGTTGCAATGGAAACAATGGTTGCACCTATAACAAACTTTGGCACGCCTAAAACTTCTGCAATCCAACTTGCACTGTCTACAAACCAGTCGCCGCCTTTAATGATAAGAACAAGACCTACTACAAACAATACATACATTAAAACTGTTTGCATAATTTTTACCACCTTTTATTTTTTATTGTTCATTTTTTTGCAGTTTTATCATATTACTACAAATGCACACTGTTTGTCAATGTTTTCCATTAATAAATCTTTATTGCTTAAACTTTTAATATATGATAAAATTAAAATATAATTAAACACGGAAAGCAGTGATTGTGTGGATAAAAAGAAAGATTTGGCAGGAGTTTTAATTCCTGTAATTTTAGCCGTTGTTGTTATAATAGTTTTTGCAATCAGCGGTCATATAACAAAAACTACAGATAATAATGCGCCTACGGCACAAATTACGGAACAGGCAAGTACAGAGCCGTCTGCATTGGCGTCTTCAAAAGTTAATCTTGTTGCCGTTGGCGATAACTTAATACATAATACTTTAATAGAGGCAGGAGATAACGGCAGCGGCACTCTTGATTATTCATCTTTTTATGAGCAAATTAAGCCTGATATTTCTGCTGCCGATATTGCTGTTGTAAATCAGGAAACAATGCTTGGCGGTGCTGATTTTGATTATTCGGGGTATCCACAGTTTAATACTCCTTGGGAAGTAGGCACAGCCGCTATTGACGCAGGATTTGATATTTTTACATGTGCAACAAACCATTCAATGGATGTGGGATTTAAGGGAATAGAGCAGGAATGTAAATTTTTTGACGAGCATCCGGAAGTTGTTCATGTTGGCACAAATGATACGGAAGAAGATTATAACACTGTTGTTTACTACACTAAAAATGATATAAAATTCGCAATTCTTAATTATACATACGGCACAAACGGCATTTCTCTTCCCGAGGGAAAAAGCTGGTGCATTAATATGATGGATAAAGATAAAATAACGGCAGATGTTACTGCTGCAAAGCAAAATGCGGATGTTGTTATAGTTTTTCCCCATTGGGGTACGGAAAACAGTTCTGAAGTTTCCGATTATCAAAGGGAATATACAAAACTTTTCAGTGATTTAGGCGTAGATATTGTTATAGGCGCACATCCACATGTTCTTCAACCTGTTGAATGGGTTGAAAATGAGTCTACAGGCAAAAAAATGCTTGTTTATTATTCATTGGGTAACTTTATTTCTCATCAAACAAGCGTTGACCAGCTTTGCGGCGGTATGGCAAAAATAACTGTTGAAAAGAATAACGGCGAAATTTCAATAACTTCGGCAAAACTTACTCCTGTTGTTTGCTGGTATGCAAAAAACAGCAGCGGCAAATTTGATTTTAGGGTATATAAACTTGCGGATTATACAGAAAGTCTGGCAAGCTCTCATGCTCAAAGCAGCAAGGGCGTTACTCCCGATTACTTTACAAATCATTGTAAAGACATTGTTTCCGATGAATTTCTTGATATTTCATAACATAAACCTATTTTTATATAATATTTGCACAAAAGCGGCGGTGGAAAATTAAGTTTAAAAAAGCAATGTTAACAAAATATTAAAAAACCGTTGACAACAGCAGGTTTAAGCCATATAATGGGGTTGTATTAAGAACAAAGGCGTTCCGAACTTATTCGGAGCGCCCTTTTTTGTTTTTAAATTTTTTTGAAATTCAGAGAGGAGCATTCTTATGAGGTACACCAAAGAGGATATACTTAAAGATGCAGAAGAAAAAAATGTTGAGTTTGTAAGACTTCAGTTTACAGATGTTTTCGGTCTTATGAAAAATGTTGCCGTTACTGTTTCACAGCTTGAAAAGGCACTTAACAATGAATGTATGTTTGACGGTTCATCTATTGACGGTTTTGTTCGTATTGATGAATCTGATATGTATCTTCATCCTGACCTTGATTCTTGGTCAATTTTCCCTTGGAGAACATTTGGCGGCAAAACAACAGGCCGTTTAATTTGTTCCGTATTTAAAGCAGATAACAAAACTCCGTTTATGGGCGACCCTAAAAACGTTCTTAAAAAAGTTATGGAAGAGGCTGCTGAAATGGGCTACGGATTTAACGTAGGTCCTGAGCTTGAATTTTTCCTATTCAAAAGAGATGAAGACGGTAACCCAACAACCGAAATGACAGACGCCGGCGGATATTTTGACCTTAACCCAATCGATGCAGGCGAGAACTGCCGCCGTGATATTTGTATTGCACTTGAAGAAATGGGTTATGTAATTGAAGCATCTCACCATGAAGTTGCAGAATCACAGCATGAAATTGACTTTAAGTTTGATGATGTTATGATTACCGCAGACCGTGTTATGACTTTCAAACATGTTGTAAAAACTTACGCTACAAAGCATGGTCTTCATGCAACATTTATGCCAAAGCCTGTTTACGGTATTAATGGTTCCGGTATGCACACAAATATGAGCCTTTACAATCTTAAAGACGGTTCAAATGCTTTTGATGACCCATCAGATGAACTTGGACTTTCAAAAACAGCTTATGCATTCATTGCAGGTGTTATGGCTCACGTTAAGGGCATTGCTGCTTTCTCAAATCCTCTTGTTAACTCATATAAAAGACTTGTTCCCGGCTACGAAGCACCTTGCTATCTTACTTGGTCTGCCTCAAACCGTTCTTGCCTTGTTCGTATTCCGGCAGCAAGAGGTAAGGGAACACGTGTAGAACTTCGTTGTCCTGACCCAACTTGTAACCCATATCTTGAAATGGCTCTTTGCCTTGCAGCAGGTCTTGACGGTATTAAGAAAAACATGACTCCTCCTGCTCCTGTTGATTACAATGTATTCGGTCTTACTGCAGAAGAACTTGTTGAAAATAATATTGATTGTCTTCCGGGCAACCTTTATGAAGCAATTCTTGCAGCGGAAGCAGACCCGTTTGTTAAAGAAACATTAGGCGATCATATCTTTAATGCTTATATCAGCGGTAAAAAGAATGAATGGGATGAATATCGCACAGATGTTTCTCAGTGGGAAATTAACAGATATCTTAAAAAATAAGCCCTCTCTTATGGCATAATGCCATTTTGACCGGCACAGGCGGCAAACACCCGTGTCGGTCAGTCTTAAATACACAAAGGAGTGTATTTCACAGTGTTTTGTGCGCTGTTGAAATGCCTCCTTTTTTATTTATAAATTTTTGTATATAACAAAGTGTTGGAGGAAGAATTATGAATTTGGATTTTATAACCGACGCTGTTAACAGTGAGGTTTTCGGCATTTGGTTTTTAATCGGTGCGGCGCTTGTTTTCTTCATGCAGTGCGGCTTTGCAATGGTGGAAACAGGCTTTACAAGGGCAAAAAATGCCGGCAATATCATTATGAAAAATTTAATGGATTTTTGTATCGGTACACCAATGTTTATTTTGCTCGGTTTCGGCTTAATGATGGGTGAAGAAGTTTTGGGCGGCTTTTGCGGCTTACCGACCCTTGGCGTTTTCACAAATTATCAAAATTTTGATTGGTCGAATTTTGTGTTTAACCTTGTTTTCTGTGCCACTGCGGCAACTATTGTTTCAGGTGCAATGGCAGAAAGAACAAAGTTTAGCTCTTATTGTATTTATTCTGCCGTAATCTCGGCAGTTGTTTATCCTATTGAGGCAGGTTGGATTTGGAATCCAAACGGCTGGCTTGCAAATTTAGGATTTCATGATTTTGCAGGATCTTGTGCAATTCATATGGTTGGCGGTATTACGGCGTTTATTGGTGCAATTATGGTTGGCCCCAGAATCGGCAAGTATAAAACTGATAAAAAAACAGGCAAAAAAATTGCAAAGGCAATACCCGGACACAGTCTAACATTGGGTGCTCTCGGTGTGTTTATTCTTTGGTTTGGTTGGTACGGATTCAACGGTGCTGCGGCTACAAGCGGCCCACAGCTTGCATCAATATTTGTTACAACAACTTGTGCACCGGCTATTGCAACTTGTGTAACAATGATATTTACTTGGATTAAAAACGGTAAGCCGGATGTTTCAATGTCTTTAAATGCATCCTTGGCAGGTCTTGTTGCCGTAACGGCAGGCTGTGATGTGGTAGATGCTTTAGGCTCTTGCGTTATCGGTGCTGTTGCAGGTATTCTTGTTGTAGTTGCTGTTGAATTTATTGATATTAAACTTAAAGTGGATGACCCGGTTGGTGCTGTTGCCGTTCACTGTGTAAACGGTATGTGGGGCACTGTAGCTGTTGGACTTTTTGCTACAACAAGTGTTCCCGGAAATGACAGCTTTGACGGATTGTTTTACGGCGGCGGATTTTCATTGCTCGGCAAACAGTTAATCGGTTTGCTTGCAGTAGCCGCATGGACAGTTGTAACAATGACAATCGTGTTCTTTGTTATCAAAAAAACAAACGGTCTTCGTGTTTCTGCCGAAGAGGAAATTAAGGGCCTTGACGCAACAGAACACAATTTGCCTTCAGCGTATGCCGACTTTATGCCGTCTGTTGCTTTTGCAGGAAATGTAAGTGTAACGGCAGAACCTGCAGAAGTTAAGGTGCCTGTTGAAAAGGCTGTTCCTGTTGAATCATACACAACGTCAACCGACGGAAAACTTACAAATGTGGTTATGATATTCAATCCTTCGAAATTTGAGGAAATTAAGCAGGCAATGAACAGTATCGGCGTTATGGGTATGACTGTAACAAATGTAATGGGTTGCGGAATTCAAAAAGGACATATAAGAAAATACCGTGGTGTTGAAATTGAAGAAATGAATCTTAACCCTAAAATGAAGTTGGAAATGGCTGTTTCAACCGTTCCTGTTTCAAAAGTTGTTGAAACCGCACGAAATGTTCTTTACACAGGTAATATAGGCGACGGGAAAATATTTATTTATGATATTGAAGATGTTGTTAAGGTGCGTACCGGGGAACACGGTGTAGATGCGCTTCAGGGAGAATCGGATTTGGTTAGCGATTAATAATGTTTGTTGTTTAAACGTTCATACTTTTAGGGCAGCGGTTTTGTCGCTGCCCTTTAATTTTTTTGTGTACTTGTGTGAGCAACTGCTCACTTTTTTAGCAATAATATACAAAAATTAAATTTATTATTCTTGTTTTGTTAAAATGGCTTGTGCAATGTTAACATAATTGCTTAAAGTGTTGTGAAATGTTATATATATGGGGCAAAATGAATAATTATTTTTTTATAAAATGATGAAATTATTTTGATTTTAAATAAATTTATTGCCATTGTTTTTTTTATAAATTATAATTTAACTATGAGTTAATTGTAAGGAGGATGCTTATGCTTAAAGAGGGTCAAGTCAGAATTCCGTCAGGTTGTGCTATTGCGGCAATAATCGACCGAAAAGGCGGAAAAATAAATGGCTCGGAAATTATTAAATCCATTGCATTAATGCATGACCGTTCAAACGGTTTGGGCGGCGGCTTTGCGGCTTACGGAATTTATCCCGATCATGCAGATGATTATGCTTTTCATGTTTTTTATGAAAATGCCCAGGCAAAAAATAAATGCGAGGATTTTTTGTTTAAACATTTTAATGTGGATGTTTCTGAAAAAATCCCCACAAAAAAGATTGAATCTATTGCCAACGGTCCGGATATTTGGCGTTATTTTGCAAATCCAAATAAGGTAAGAATGAAGGAATCACGTCTTGATGAACAGGAATATACCGTTCAGTGCGTTATGGATGTTAACCAAAATATAGACGGTGCTTTTATTTTTTCCAGCGGTAAAAATATGGGCTGCTTTAAGGCTGTAGGTTATCCGGAGGATGTGGGCGAGTTTTATATGCTTGATCAATATGATGCTTATTTGTGGACGGCTCACGGCAGATTTCCAACAAATACACCGGGCTGGTGGGGTGGTTCTCACCCGTTTAATATTTTGGATTGGTCTATTGTTCATAATGGTGAAATTTCGTCATATGACGCAAACAGGCGTTATATAGAGCAGTTTGGTTATGTTTGTACAATGCAAACCGATACGGAAGTTATTACATATTTGTTTGATCATCTTCTTCGTCATCACAAACTGCCTATTGAAGTGGCTGCCGATGTTTTGACTGCTCCCGAATGGGATGAAATAGACAGAATGGATAAGGATAAAAAAGAGTATTTTACAAATCTTCGTTCTATTTACAGCTCTGCTCTTGTTAACGGTCCGTTTTCTGTTATTTTAGGTTCAAATAAAGGTTTGCTTGCAATTAATGACAGGCTTAAACTTCGTTCTTTAACTGCTGCTACAAAAGGCACAAGGGCGTATTTTGCGTCTGAAGAGTCGGCAATCAGGATTGTTTGCCCCGATCCTGAAAAAGTTTGGTCTGTTTCAGGTGCCGAACCTGTATTTATTCCTCTTGAACTTGATGAAAAGGAGGGTAAATAATTATGAATATTAATTATATTCCACGCAGATTTACTGTTGTAAGGGATAAGTCGCTTTGCGTTAACTGCGGCTTATGCGTAACTCAATGTGCTAATGAGTGCCATTATAAATCAGAGGCAGACGGCAAA
This sequence comes from uncultured Eubacterium sp., assembly GCA_934512155.1. Lineage (GTDB taxonomy): Bacteria > Bacillota > Clostridia > Oscillospirales > Acutalibacteraceae > Eubacterium_R. The sequence goes on from CAKSWS010000006.1 coordinate 55,341, forward strand.
ACGGTTTTGTCTAAATCAGATGATTGCGTTGCCTGCCACAGATGTGTTGATTTATGCCCCACAGGTGCCCTTCGTATTGAAAAATATGTTTGCGATTATAGAGAAAATTCAAACTGGACCCCTCAATATCAGCAGGAAATTTGCCGTCAGGCAAGCACAGGCTCTACATTGCTTTCTGCAATGGGTAACCCGAAACCGTTTCCTATTTATTGGGATAAAATTTTGCTTAACGCTTCACAGGTAACAAATCCGTCAATTGACCCGTTGCGTGAGCCTATGGAAATTCGCACAATTTTAGGCAGAAAACCTGAAAAAATAGAGGTTGCCAAAAAAGGCAAGTCAATAACAAAAATGCCGCCTCAGGTAATGCTTGAAACTCCCATTGTGTTTTCTGCAATGTCCTTCGGTTCTATAAGCCTTAATGCACAAAAATCATTGGCAATGGCAGCCAAGGAATTGGGAACACTGTTTAATACAGGTGAGGGTGGCTTGCACACCGCACTTCATGATTTCGGCAGTTGTGCCGTTGTTCAGGTGGCATCAGGTCGTTTTGGCGTGCATAAAGGTTATCTTGATAATTCTAAATTTATTGAAATTAAAATAGGCCAGGGTGCAAAACCCGGTATCGGCGGCCATTTGCCGGGTGAAAAGGTTAATGTGGAAGTTTCTAACGCCCGTATGATCCCTGTTGGCTCTGATGCAATTTCTCCTGCGCCTCATCATGATATTTATTCTATTGAGGATTTGCGCCAGCTTATTTGGTCTTTAAAGCAGGCAACAAACGGCGAAAAACCTGTTGCCGTTAAAATTGCGGCTGTTCACAATGCGGCGGCAATCGTTTCAGGTGCTGCACGTGCTGGTGCAGATATTGTTGTTATAGACGGCTTTAGGGGCGGCACAGGCGCTGCGCCAACACGAATTCGTGATAATGTGGGTATTCCTATTGAACTTGCTCTTGCCGCTGCTGATCAGCGTTTAAGAGATGAGGGAATCCGTTCTCAAATTTCTCTCGTTGCAGCAGGTTCGTTCAGATGTTCTTCCGATATTGTAAAGGCAATCGCTTTGGGTGCAGACGCTTGTTACATTGCTTCTGCTGCACTTATTGCCATGGGTTGTCATATGTGCCAAACATGTAATACGGGTAAATGTAATTGGGGCATTGCAACTCAGCGCCCTGAATTAACAAAGCGTTTAGACCCTGAAATTGCATCACAGCGTGTTGTTAATCTTGTAACGGCATGGAATCATGAAATTAAAGAAATTATGGGTGGCATGGGAATTAACTCCATCGATTCATTAAGGGGTAACAGGTTAATGCTTCGTGGCATAGGGTTAACAGATAAGGAATTGGAAATTTTAGGTATAAAACATGCCGGAGAATAAGGAGGTGCGGTTTAATGAGTGTTGAAGCAGGACTTGAAAGATATGAAAAAGTTAATGAAGAAATAAAACATCAACTTGAAAAGAAAAATAAAGTTACAGTTAAAAACGTTAACGGTCAACGTTATATCGGCTGTGCTTTGGAAAGCGGCAAAACCATTGAAGTGCACGGAACTCCGGGTAATGATATGGCTTGCTATTTAAACGGCGGCAAAATAGTGGTTTACGGAAACTGCCAAGATGCAGTGGGAAACACTATGAACGGCGGCGAAATTATCGTTCACGGCCACAGCGGCGATGCTATGGGTTACGGAATGAGAGACGGCGAAATTTTTATTCGTGATAATGTTGCATGCCGTGGCGGAATCCATATGAAGGAATTTGAGCAAATGAAGCCGGTTCTCGTAATCGGTCAAAATGCAGGTTCGTTTTTAGGCGAATATATGGCAGGCGGAACAATTGTTTTGCTTGGCTTGGATTTAAAGAGAGGGGAAAAACTTTTCGGTACTCATTGTGCTTCCGGTATGCACGGCGGCAAAATTTTTGTTCGAGGTAATTTTCCAAAGGAAAATCTTTCACCTAATATTAATGTTAAGGATTTAACAAAGGAAGATGAAAAAGAACTTAATAAATATATTAAAAAGTATTGCAAATGTTTTGATGTAGATTATAATATTGTTATGAACAAGCCGTTTAAAAAACTTGTTCCGGCTACTTCAAGACCTTATGCTAATCTTTATGTGGCAAATTAACGAGTATCAGGAGTTATTTTAAATTATGTTTAACAGTCTTCACGAAGAATGCGGCGTTTTCGGTATTTTTGAAAACAAAACCAATTATGTGGCTCAGTCTGCATATCTTGCGCTTTTTGCTTTACAGCACAGAGGGCAGGAATCCTGCGGAATAGCGGTTAATGACGATGGTGTGTTTACTCAGCACAGGGGCGATGGATTGGTTCCCGATGTTTTCACTCCGGATAAGTTAAATGATTTGGGAATGGGTAATATGGCAATAGGTCATGTTAGATATTCCACAACAGGCGGTAAAAATCCAAACAATGTTCAACCGTTGGTTATTCGCCACATTAAAGGTAACTTGGCTGTTGCACATAACGGCAATCTTGTTAATGCCGATGAATTAAGGCGCCATTTTGAATTGGGCGGCGCTATTTTCCACGGCACTTCCGATACTGAGTCTATTGCTTATTCCATTGTTTTGGAACGTTTAACAAGTAAAACGACGGAAGAGGCAATTTCTAAAGTTATGAACCATCTTAAAGGCGCTTATTCTTGTGTTGTTATGACGGCAACAAAACTTATTGCTTTCAGAGACCCTAACGGCTTTAGACCTCTTTGCCTGGGTAAAACAGAAGATGGGGCATATGTTGTGGCTTCTGAATCCTGCGCTCTTGATTCTATAGGCGCAAAGTTTATAAGAGATATTAAACCGGGCGAAATTGTTACTATCGGTCAAAACGGTGTAAAGTCTGATGAAACTCACTGCGGCGGCAAAAGTTCAATGTGCGTTTTTGAATACATTTATTTTGCACGCCCTGATTCCGTTATTGAAGGTTCGTCTGTTCAGCATGCAAGAATTAAAGCAGGCGAATTTTTGGCAAAGGAAAGTCCTGTAGATGCAGATGTTGTTATAGGTGTGCCTGATTCAGGCTTGGATGCCGCTTTGGGTTATGCACAGTACAGTAATATTCCTTACGGCGTCGGCTTTATTAAAAATAGATATATTGGCAGAAGCTTCATTCAGCCAAACCAAAATCAAAGGGAAGACGCAGTGCGAATTAAACTTAATGTTGTTAAGGAAAATATTGCCGGTAAAAGAGTTATTATGATAGATGATTCTATTGTAAGGGGAACAACCTGCGCACGTATTGTAAGCCTGTTAAGGGAAGCAGGTGCAAAAGAGGTACATATGCGAGTTTCATCGCCTCCGTTTAAATATCCTTGTTATTTTGGCACAGATGTAGACAGTCAGGAAAATTTGATTGCCTGTAAATATGATTCTGTGGAAGAAATTGCAAAGGAAATCGGTGTAGATTCGTTGGCATATTTGTCTGTAGATGCTACTCATAAATTGGCTGAAAAAACAAATACGGGTTATTGCGACGGATGCTTTACAGGTAATTATCCTGTTGAAGTTCCTAAGAATCAGGAAAAGAATAAATTTGAAACAAAATTAAATATGTTCTCAAGTTATTACGAAATACTTGACTAATTGAAAAAAATATAGTAAATTATATGGGCGGTTAATTCCGCCCGCATAATTTGCGGTAAATATTAATGTGCAGATGTGTCCGAGCTGGCCGAAGGAGCACGATTGGAAATCGTGTAAACGGCGATAACCGTTTCAAGAGTTCGAATCTCTTCATCTGCGCCAAAAGGGAGCAGCAATGCTCCCATAATTTTTCGGGGTGTAGCGCAGGTGGTAGCGCACCAGACTGGGGGTCTGGGGGTCGCAAGTTCAAGTCTTGTCACTCCGACCAAAAAATAGGACTTTTAAAAAGAGTCCAACAAGCAATAAAAACCTCTAAAACAGTACCGTTACGTTGTTTTAGAGGTTTTTTTATTATTATTTAATTGTGGCTTTAATATTTGCAGAATAGACTAACAGTTAATAATTTTTAACTTGTGCTGAATTAATATTGGTATCTTTTTGTTAATAAAATAGAAGTATTCATTAGTAAAAAGTTAATAATTTTGACAAATTTCTGCAGATGGTGTAATATGCTTGTTGAGAGGAGATGGAATTATGAGTGAAAACAATAACGAAAATGAATTAAAAATTAAATACAATGAGGTAAAAAATAAAGACAGTGTATCAAATAGAGAATACAAAATTGAATTTTCAAAAAACTTACGCCACTATATGAAATTAAATCATAAAGCACAAGCCGATTTGCTAAATGATTTAGGAATTAGCAAGTCTACAATTTCAACATGGTGTAGAGGAGAGAAGTTGCCAAGGGCAAACATTATTTAACTTTTAGCAGATTATTTTAAAATTGATATAGCAGATTTGCTCGGCAATCGCCCCGAACCAAATCAACCAACGTCCGTTACAGTTCAGCAACAGATGTTAATTGATTTAGTTAGCACATTGAATGACGAACAATGTGAGGCTTTGAGAAATCTTATTGCTCAAATCCGCTTAGGAGATTAAACAAACGATATATTTCTTCTTCATTGAGTTCTTTTATCAAATTTATTAATTCAATTTGAATTTCGGTTAATTCTTTCATAATGGCTCACACTATTATAAACAACAAAAGGCTTGGGAATTCCCAAGCCTTTTAAAGTTGCGTATAAATGAAAAGCACCACTAAATAACTTAGCGGTGTTTTCAAAAGGGGTAAAAATTTATGTAAAAGCCAAAAGCTTTTAGCAAGAAAGCATTTCGTTTGCTTTCTTTAATTTGTATTATATCTTTATTTTAAAAAAAATCAATATTTTTGTTGACTTTTCTGTTGTTTATCTATATTTTACAAAGATATGTTTGCAAAATTGTGCAATATGCACATGAAAATAGGCTTTTTTAATTTAAAACAATCTTCATAATTTGTAAAGATAATAATTTTTATTATTTGCAAGCGGCAAAAAATATTATACCGCTTGCATTTATGCTTTATTCCATTTGTTTTCCCAAAAAGGCTGCCGCAACTTGAACAAGTTTAATATCCGATTCATCGGGCAAAGTGTGTTTGTCGTCTTCCATTAATGCTACAGCGCCGGAAACATCGCCGCCGTAAATAATTGGGTAAACAACATTTGCTTTTCTGTCAAACCCTTCAATAGCGTTAATAGGCGGCACTTCCTTAGTAGAAATGTGAATTTGCCTGTTTTCCATTAAATCCTCCATGTTTTTTGTTATGCGCCTTTCAAGAACTTCACGTTTGCTTAATCCCGAAGCGGCAATTACATGGTCGTTATCAACAATGGCAATGGGCAAGCCGCCGTTTTTGTGCAAAACTTCGGCATATTGACTTGCAAAATTAGAAAGTTCGCCGATTGGCGAATATTTTTTAAAAATAACTTCTCCCTCGGCATCTGTATAAATTTCCAACGGGTCGCCCTCTTTTATTCTAAAGGAGCGGCGAATTTCTTTTGGAATAACAATTCTGCCCAAATCGTCTATTCTTCTAACAATTCCTGTTGCTTTCACAATAATTTCTCCCTTGTTTATAAATGTAATTTTCTCTGTAATATTTTGCACATTATTTTTTATAAAATACAATTTGTGTTAAGGAATTTTTATCCAAAAACTTTAAAATTTTTACAAAATGTGGTATTATATCAAATAAACATGTATTATATTTTTAGTGCTTTTACATAAAAATAATAATGTAAATGAAATTGGATGATTTTATGGAATATAAATATGAATTACACTGCCATACCGGTTGCACATCACGGTGCGGCAGGGTGGAACCGGAAAGAATTGTTGAGCTTTACAAGCAACACGGTTACAGCGGAATAGTTGTTACAGACCATTACAGCCCTCTTACATTCAGACCGAATTGGAATCCTCAAAAGCAAATTGATTTTTATCTTGAGGGGTACAGACGAATGAAGGCGGCGGCTGACGATGATTTTACAGTGCTTTTGGGCATGGAACTTCGTCATTATGCCACGGGTAATGATTATCTTGTGTACGGCGTTACAGAGGAATTTATTTATAATGCAGGCAATCTTATGATGTGCGGCGCAAAAAAAATGAAAAAAATTTGTGAAAAAAACGGATTTTTGTATATGCAGGCTCATCCGTTTAGGCCGTATATTACCCGTTGTAACCCTAAATATATTGATGGGGTGGAGGTTTATAACGGCAAAACGCCAAAAATTGAAAATGATAAAGCATATGCGTGGGCAAAGGCAAATGGGAAAATTATGGTATCGGGTTCAGATTTTCATAAGGAAGAACACGTGGCAAGAGGCGGCATAATTACTAAAAATATTATAGAGAGTAATGATGATTTGTTGCAAATACTTCAAAAAGGTGATTATATGCTTGTAAAAACAGAATAAATAATATATAATCTTTCATAGTAATCAAGATTATAATACTAAAACCATATCGTAATGATATGGTTTTGTTTTTGCGGAGTGGGTATTAATGTATAAAATTTTAGAAAAAGAACAGTTAAACGCATCTGTTGCAAAAATGGTTGTAGAAGCACCGTTTGTTGCAAAAAAAGCAGAGCCGGGTCAATTTATAATTTTGCGTGTTGATGAGGACGGAGAAAGAGTTCCTTTTACTATTGCGGATTTTGACAGAGATAAAAACACCGTTACAATTATTTACCAAATTGTAGGTGCCGAAACAGCCCGTCTTAATATGAAACAGGCAGGAGATTATATTCACGATTTTGTTGGCCCTTTGGGCAATGCCACTAAAACAGAAGGCTACAAAAAGGTTGCTGTTATCGGCGGCGGCGTTGGAACAGCTATTGCATATCCTGTTGCAAAAAAGTTTTTTAATAACGGCACAGAGGTTCACTCAATTGTTGGCTTTAGAAATAAAGATTTAGTTATTTTGGAAGATGAATTTAAAGCTTGTTCAAATAAATATGTTCTTGTAAGCGATGACGGTTCAACAGGTAAACAGGGCTTTGTTACAGACGCATTAAAGGAACTTATTGAGGCAGGGGAAAATTACGATTTGGTTATTGCAATCGGTCCGCTTCCTATGATGAAATTTGTTTCAAAATTAACTAAGGAATATGAAATTAAAACCGTTGTTTCAATGAATCCGATTATGATAGACGGCACAGGCATGTGCGGCGGTTGCCGTTTAACGGTAGGCGGCGAAACAAAATTTGCTTGCGTTGACGGACCGGAATTTGATGGACATTTGGTTGATTTTGACCAAGCAATGGAACGTTCGGCAATGTATAAAAGTTTTGAAAGAGAAGCAAGTTGTAACCTTCTCAACAAGGAGGTAAAATAATGGATATATTAAAAAAACATCCTATGCCAAGCCAAGACCCGCTTGTAAGAAACAGGAATTTTAAAGAGGTTGCTTTGGGTTATGATGAGGCAACAGCTATTGAAGAAGCAAAGCGTTGCCTTAACTGTAGGCACCGTCCTTGCGTTTCGGGTTGTCCTGTAAATATTGTTATTCCTGAATTTATTGAATGTGTTGCAAACGGCGAATTTGAAAAGGCTTATCAAGTTATTCACCGTTCTTCATCTCTTCCTGCTGTATGCGGCCGTGTTTGCCCACAGGAAAGGCAGTGCGAATCGAAATGCGTAAGAGGTATTAAGGGCGAACCTGTTGCAATCGGCAGGCTTGAAAGATTTGTTGCGGATTATCATAACAATAATGCAGAAAAAGCAACAATTAATATAGAGAAAAACGGCAAAAAGGTTGCAGTTATAGGCTCAGGTCCCAGTGCACTTGCTTGTTCAGGTGATTTGGCAAAAATGGGTTATGATGTAACTGTTTTTGAAGCACTTCATATCGCCGGCGGCGTGCTTGTTTACGGAATTCCGGAATTCAGACTTCCAAAAGCAATAGTTGCTCAAGAAGTAGAAGGCTTAAAATCAATAGGTGTGGACTTTGAAACAAACGTTGTTGTTGGCAAAAGCATTTCTATTGAAGATATTTTAAACGAATATGAAGCAGTGTTTATCGGTTCAGGCGCAGGTCTTCCCAGATTTATGGGTATTAAGGGTGAAAACCTTAAAGGCGTTTATTCTGCAAATGAATTTTTAACAAGAATTAATCTTATGAAGGCGTACAAGGAGGATAGCAGAACTCCTGTTCAGCATGGCAAAAAGGTTGCAGTTGTAGGCGGCGGTAATGTTGCTATGGATGCTGCCAGAAGCGCAATGCGCTTGGGTGCGGAAAAAGTTTATGTTATCTACCGTCGTTCCCTTGAAGAACTTCCTGCAAGAGCAGAAGAGGTTGAACACGCAATGGAAGAGCAAATAGAGTTTAAAACTCTTACAAATCCTGTTCGCATTGTTGGTGATGATGACGATAATGTTTGTGCAATCGAATGCGTGTCAATGGAACTTGGCGAACCGGACGCTTCAGGCAGAAGAAAGCCTGTAACTATTGAAGGCAGTGAGCATTTAATTGATGTGGATTGCGTTATAATTGCTATCGGAACTTCGCCGAATCCGCTTATTAAAACAACTACTCCAGGATTGGATGTAGACAGCAGGGGCTGTATTATTGCCGATGAAATGGGCAGAACATCCCTTTCAGGCGTGTTTGCCGGCGGTGACACGGTAACAGGTGCCGCAACCGTTATTAAAGCAATGGGTGCAGGTAAAAAAGCCGCAGAAGCTATTGACGAGTATTTAAAACAAAAGTAATTAAATATTTATATCAAAAAGAACTGAGTTCATTTGAACTCAGTTCTTTATTTTTGAACGAATCTTATTAAAAATATTTTTAATATCTTGCTTAGGCAAAATTATTAATCCGCTTATAATATAGCCGATAATGCCGCATATTCCGCATACAACAATTAATTTTAACCAGCTGTTTAAAACAATATGGTTAGCTACAAAAAAGTAAAAGGCAAGCAACAGCGGAATCGGAGAAAGAGTTTTTAATAATGTTTTGTAAAAATATTTTGATTTTGTGTTAAGCACTTTTGCGGCATACCAAGAGTTAAAGAAAACATATCTGCAACTCATTATAACCGTGCTTGTGAGTGAAAGTGTTAAAACGCCTAAATTTGTTGCTTTGGCAACAATTAAAACAGCAATAATGTTTAAAACACCGGCACCGAAACTTACAAAAACAGGCAGTTTAAGCTTGTTGGTAACAACGCTTAATTGAGAAAGTGCACTGGTTGAAGAATTGAAATAAGCCTGAATAACGGTTATACTTGAAAGTAAAACAATTGTTTTTACGGTAGCCGGATCTGTATCTTTAAGCCAAAGACTGTAAAACGGCTGCGCAAATCCTATAACACCTGAAACAGGAACAAGCAGAATTAATCCATTAATGCGAATACTTTTTTTTGCTTGTTCAACAATATCGTTTATTTTGTTTTGGGAATAATAATAAACAAATGTAGGCGTAAATATTGTACCCACCGTGTTTATTATTGTTGTAATGGCATTTGGAATGGTTCGTGATGTTGAAAGGTTGCCCATTGCAACCTGGTCAAACATTAAATTTGCTATAACATTGTCTAATCCACGAATTAAAATATTGCTTAATGATATGAATGACATCCAAATTCCGGAAGACGCAATTTCTTTAATTGATCGCATCTTTGCATATTTTAACCCAAATTTTAATTCCGGTAAATATTTTTTTGTTAAATTGAAATTTGCAAATGCCAAAAATATTGTGCTTATAAGCGTTGCAAGCGGCATAAAATATATTTTCATGGGCAGGCATGTAAATAAAATTACAATGGCAACAACTCTCAAAAGATATGATATAATATTTCGCACCGCATTAGCATCCAGCTTGTTTTTTACATATGTTCCCACAGTAAAAACAGATGTCATAACAGATATGATAAATGAAATCCATGTAATAAGAAATGTTAATTTAACTTCGTTAACATATTGCGGTGTTATATTTAAAAAGCGCTCTGCATTTGGAATAAAAATAATACCTGCCAATGCAATAATTGCGCTTAAAGCAGCATTTGCGGCTATTACGGAATTAAGATATTCGGTTGCTTTTTGTGAGTTGCCTTTGTTTATTTCAATAGATATAAAGCGCCCTGCAACTGAATTAAAAACTATTGTAAAAACAGAAAAGTATGAAGTAATATCTGTTGAAATATTAATATACCCAACTGCTTCTGTACCGAAATTGGAAATGATTTTCGGAATAATTAAAAAATTAATTGAAAATTGAATAATAAGCGCTAACAAATTAGATGTTAAATTTAAAAAATTTTGTTTTTTTGAATCATTC
>CAKSWS010000007.1 GCA_934512155.1 uncultured Eubacterium sp.
CAATCGGCTTTGTTTATACGGAGGAAAAGAAAATATGGATTATCGTAAAGAATCCCTTAAATTGCACAAGCAATGGCAGGGTAAGGTGGAAGTTGTGGCAAGAGCCAAGGTTAATGATAAAGATTCTTTGTCCCTTGCATACACTCCGGGCGTTGCAGAGCCTTGCCTTGAAATTCAAAAAGATTATAATAAAAGTTGGGAATTGACACGCCGTTGGAATATGGTTGCTGTTGTTACCGATGGTACGGCTGTTTTGGGCTTGGGTGATATTGGCCCTGAAGCAGGAATGCCTGTTATGGAAGGCAAGTGCGTTTTATTTAAGGAATTTGGCGATGTAGATGCTGTTCCGCTTTGTGTTCGCACAAAAGATGTGGATGAATTTGTTGAAACAGTTTATAATATCAGCGGTTCTTTCGGCGGCATTAATCTTGAGGATATTGCAGCTCCGAGATGTTTTGAAATAGAAGAAAAATTAAAGGAAAAGTGCGATATTCCTGTTTTTCATGACGACCAGCACGGTACAGCTGTTGTTGTTTCTGCTGCGCTTATTAATGCTACAAAGTTAACGGGTAAGCCGTTAAACGAATGTAAGGCTGTTATAAACGGCTCCGGTGCAGCAGGCATTGCTATTGCAAAGCTTTTAATGATTTTAGGATTAAAAGATGTTATTCTTTGCGACAGAACAGGTGCAATTTATGAGGGCAGAGAAAGTTTGAATTCTTCAAAATCAGCTATTGCCGCTGTTACAAACAGAGGAATGACAAAGGGCGATTTGAAAGAAGCTGTTAAAGGTACTGATATTTTTATTGGTGTTTCGGCACCCGGCGTTTTAACACAGGATATGATTAAAACAATGAATGAAAATCCTATTGTGCTTGCCATGGCAAATCCTACTCCTGAAATTATGCCGGATGAAGCGAAAGCTGCAGGTGCAAAAATTGTTGGTACAGGCCGCTCGGATTTTCCAAATCAAATTAATAATGTTGTTGCATTTCCTGGAATTTTTAGAGGTGCTCTTGATGTTAGAGCAAGTGCAATTACAGAAAATATGAAAATTGCCGCAGCGTATGCTATTGCTTCTCTTGTTGATGATAAGGATTTAAATGAAGATTATATTTTGCCTTATGCATTTGATGAGAGAATTAAAGACACAGTTGCTTCTGCGGTTGCAAAAGCCGCCAAAGAAGATGGCGTTGCAAGAATTTAATCAGCTAATGATAAAACACCCTTGTGCTTTGTCTTTTCGACTTTGCACAGGGGTGCTTTTTTTAAATCAGTTCACTTAATATTGTGTTTGAAACAAGAAATCCTTTAGGTGTAAAACTTAATTTTTCGTTTTTGTATTCCATAAAACCTGACTTAACGAATTTCTGCCAATCTGCATTAATTATTTCAGGATTGATTCCTTCTTTTAAGCGAAGTCCCAACATTATTTTTTCTTCAGTCGTTGCACCTGCACCGTCTTCAATTATGTTAAAATTTTCATCATAGTGAAAACGTTTTCCGTTCCAAAGGGAATATGCGGTTGCACCAATTCCTAAATATGGCTTTAATTGCCAATATTTTGTGTTGTGGCGACTTTCAAAGCCTGTTTTTGCAAAATTGCTGATTTCGTATTGATGAAATCCGGCAGTTTCTAAATCTTTAATGATTTTTAAATACATATCACACACAAAATCTTCTGTGGGAAAATTTAATTTGTTTTGCAATTTAAAGAAAGGTGTGTTAGGCTCTATTTTCAGCATGTATGCGGAAATATGTGTAACGGGCAGGCTTTTAATAAAGTTAATTGTTTCGTTAATTCCTGTTTCTGTTTGTTTGGGTGTACCAAGCATAATATCAAGGCTTATGTTTGAAATTCCGGCGTTTTGTGCATCTAAAATCGCCTTTTTAATTTCTTCTTTTCCTGCAATTCTGCCAAGTGCCAATCTTTCTTCTTTTACAGCGCTTTGCATACCCAGTGAAATTCTGTTAATGCCGACTTTTTTATATATTTTAAAATCGTTTTCAAGGTTTTTGCCGGGGTTGCATTCAATGGTAATTTCACTTTTTTCATCTATAATAAAGTTGTTTTTAATTTCAAAAATTATTTTTTCAATTATTTCAGGGGCAAGGGTACTTGGAGTGCCGCCGCCTAAATAAACGGTGTTGAATTTACTGCCTTTATACTTTTTAAATTCGCTTATAAGTTTTTCAACGTAATTTTCTGCATCGTTTTCGCAATATTTAACGCTGTAAAAATTGCAGTATGGGCATTTTGATTTGCAAAATGGAATGTGAATATATAATCCTGCGTCGTTCATAATTTCTCACTCTTAATTTGATGTATATATATAATATTAATGATAAAATCATTTGTGTCAATAGGTATATTTATCAAAATATTTAAGTAATATATCATGACTTACATTGAGACATTTGCAAAAACAGGCGAACTTATAATCCGTAACTTGTCGTTGGTTTTTTTCAATTTTGCTTACCATTTGCTGGTCTATATTAATATTCATTAATTGCATTTTTGCCGCTAATTCACTTTGGGTTATATTTTTTTCAATCCTTATTTCTGCAAGACTTTTACCGATAATGTTTTTGTTTCCGTTATAAGTTATTTGTTTCATAATACCACCAATACGTTATATTAACGTATATGGCGGTGGTATTTTGATTATATTTTTTACATTTGATATAGGTTTGATATTTGCAGTTGTAGTATTGTTTGGTGCTATAATTGTAAATGGTGTTACCGATACTGTTGTTGCACTTTTAAGTCATTATGCTCCAATAATGAAAACGGTTTTAATTATTTCAATAATAGTTGCTGTTGTAGTTGGATTTATTGATGGATATTGTATCGAAGACGATAAAGATAAAAATCGTTTTAAAACATTTCTGTCGGGTATTTCAAGCGGGGTTTATAACGGTTTGGTTGTTCCTCCTGTAGTATTGTTGGCTTTTCACGGAATATTGATGTTTTTAGATTATTTTTCAGATGGTTTTAGTGTTGCATTAATGATTATTTTCGGCTTTTTAATATTGATAATATATGCCGTAATTATAACGTTGGTGTTGTTAGTTGGATTAGCTGTGCCATTATTAATTAAAATAGGTATTTTTACGGTAAACGGAATTTTAGGTAAGTTATTTATGGTTGTAATCGGAGTAGGTATTGCTTGTTTGTATTATTTCATATTAAGCAAAGAGGGAGTTTATCCGTTTTTAACCGAATTGGTTTAAAAATGCATTAAAAAAGGTGTTGCTTTTGCAACACCTTTTTTTGTTATTTTTTGCGGTTTTCCGCTTTAAGTCTTAATGATTTGTCAAGAATTGTTTTGCGAAGTCTGATTGATTTCGGTGTAACTTCCAAAAGTTCGTCGTCTGCCAAGAATTCCATGCTCTGTTCAAGAGAAAGAGTGGTAGGAGGCACAAGTTTAAGCGCTTCGTCAGAGCCGCTTGCACGTGTGTTTGTAACATGTTTCTTTTTACAAACATTGCAAACAATATCTTCATCCTTTGCACATTCGCCAACTATCATACCTTCGTAAACGTCTACGCCCGGGCCTACAAAAAGTTTGCCCCTGTCTTGTGTGTTCCAAAGACCGTAGCCCGTTGTTGTTCCCGTTTCGTGAACAACTATAGAACCTCTTGTTCTTGTGGCAATATCACCTTTGTACGGCTCGTATCCACTGAACAATTGGTTCATAATACCGTTGCCGTTTGTATCTGTTAAAAATTCGCTTCTGTAGCCGATAAGTCCTCTTGAAGGAATTTTGATTTCAAGGTGAGTCATACCTGTGCTGCGAGTATCCATGTTTTCGATTTCACCTTTGCGAGAGCAAAGCTTTTCCATAACGGCACCAACATATTCTTCAGGCACTTCAATAATTGCCAATTCAATAGGCTCAAGGGTTTGACCTGTTTTTTCATCTTTTTTAAGAATAACCTGCGGGCGTGAAACCTGAAATTCGTAGTTTTCTCTTCTCATGGTTTCAATAAGAATTGAAAGGTGAAGTTCGCCTCTGCCGGATACCTTAAATTTATCCATTGAATCTGTTTCTTCCACACGCATTGAAACGTTGGTTTCAACTTCTTTGAAAAGTCGTTCCCTTAAATTACGGCTTGTAACAAATTTACCCTCTTGTCCTGCAAAAGGAGAATCGTTAACAAGGAAGTTCATGCTGATTGTAGGTTCGTCAATTTTTACAAAAGGAAGCGGCTCAACGCATTCAGGGTCGCACGCTGTTTCGCCTATGTTTAAGTCCGGAATGCCGGCAACACAAATTAAGTCCCCCATAACGGCTTCGTTGCAAGGAACTCTTTTAAGACCTTCAAATTGAAAAAGCTTTGTAAGGCGAATGTTTTCTCTGCTGCCGTCTTGTTTGCAAAGTACATATGGTGTGTTGATTTTAACAGAGCCTCTTTCAACTCTGCCTACGCCTATTCTGCCAACATATTCGTCATATTCAAGTGAGGAAAATAAAATTTGTGTAGGTCCGTTTTCATCACCTTTAGGTGACGGAATGTATTCCAATATTGCGTCAAGAAGAGGTCGCATGTCGCCATCTCTAACAGTTGGGTCAAGGCTTGAATAGCCGTTTCTGCCGGATGCATAAACAACAGGGAAGTCAATTTGGTCGTCATCTGCGCCAAGTTCAATGAAAAGGTCTAAAACCTCATCAATAACTTCTTCGGGTCTTGCTCCGTCTCGGTCTATTTTATTTATAACAACAAGGGGAGTTTTGTGTAAACCCAATGCTTTTTTAAGAACAAATCTTGTTTGCGGCATACAGCCTTCAAAAGCGTCTACTAAAAGCAAAACGCCGTCTACCATTGTTAAAATTCGCTCAACTTCACCGCCGAAATCTGCGTGCCCCGGTGTGTCAACAATGTTGATTTTTGTATCTTTATAATGTATGGATGTGTTTTTTGATAAAATTGTAATTCCACGCTCTTTTTCAAGGTCGTTACTGTCCATAACTCTTTCGTCAACAACTTCATTTGTGCGAAATGTGCCGCTTTGGCGCAACATTTCATCTACAAGGGTGGTTTTGCCGTGGTCAACATGGGCAATAATTGCAATGTTTTTAATGTTTTTTCTTTCGCTCAATTTCATTATCTCCCAAAGATTATTTCTTTGCGTTAAAACTGTCTCTAAGTTGTACTGTTCTGTTGAAAATTAAATGTTCTTTTGTTGAATCTTTATCTGCACAAAAATATCCGTCTCTCATAAATTGATATTTGTCTCCCGGTTGTGCGTTGGCAAGTGCTTTTTCACAAACAGCCGTAACCGTTTTTAATGAATTCGGATTCAAATTATCTTCAAAAGAACTAACGCCTTCTTCATCGCTTGGGTTTGGAACATCAAAAAGTCTTTCGTAAAGTCTTACGTCAGCTTTAACATTGTCTTTAACGGAAACCCAATGAATTGTGCCTTTAACTTTTCTGCCGTCCGGGCTGTCACCGCCGAATGTTTCGGGGTCGTATGTGCAATGAACGCAAGTAATGTTGCCGTTTTCGTCTTTGTCATATCCCGTGCAGGTAATGTAGTATGCTTTAAATAATCTTACTTCATTTCCCGGGAACAGGCGGAAGTATTTTTTTATAGGCTCTTCCATAAAGTCGGCTCTTTCAATGTAAATTTCTTTTGAAAAAGTCATTTTTCTGCTTCCGTATTCTTCGTGTTCAGGGTGATACGGTGCTTCAATTTCTTCTGTTTTATCATCCGGATAATTGTCTATAACCACTTTAAGCGGGTCTAAAACAGCCATGATTCTTCTTGAATTTTTGTTAAGGTTGTCTCTCACACAGCTTTCAAGAAGCGGAAAATCAATAACGCTGTACGCTTTTGAAACGCCGATTTTTTCGCAAAAATCACGAATAGCTTCAGCAGGGTAGCCTCTTCTTCTCATTCCGCTTATTGTTGCCATTCTTGGGTCATCCCAGCCGGTAACAATGTTGTCTTGAACAAGTTTTAAACACTTTCTTTTTGAAGTGAGAGTATAGTTAAGGTTCATTCTTGCAAATTCTATTTGGCGTGGCTTTTCGCCTTCAATACACTCATTAACAACCCAGTCGTAAAGCGGTCTGTGGTTTTCAAATTCAAGAGAACATAAAGAGTGTGTAACCTTTTCGCAAGCGTCTGAAAGAGGATGTGCAAAGTCATACATTGGGTAAACGCACCATTTGTCGCCTGTTCTGTGGTGGTGAGCATACATAATGCGGTAAATGATAGGGTCCCTCATATTCATATTAGGGCTTGACATATCAATTTTAGCACGTAAAACTCTTGAACCTTCAGAAAATTCGCCGTTTGTCATTCTTGTAAATAAATCAAGGTTTTCTTCTACACTTCGGTTTCTGTATGGGCTTTCTTTACCCGGTTCTGTTAATGTGCCTCTGTATTCTCTTTGCTGTTCAGGCGTAAGGTCGCAAACAAATGCCTTGCCTTTTTTAATTAATTTAATTGCACATTCGTATATAAAATCAAAATAATCGGAAGCAAAATAAAGATTGTCCCACTGAAATCCAAGCCAGTTAATGTCTTCCTTAATTGCATCAACATATTCGGTGTCTTCTTTAACCGGATTAGTGTCATCAAGTCTTAAATTACAAATGCCGTTGAATTTTTCTTTTGCTCCGAAATTAATGCAAATCGCTTTTGCATGACCAATGTGAAGATAGCCGTTTGGTTCGGGGGGAAAACGTGTTTGAACATTGCTGTAAACGCCGTCTTCTAAATCTTTTTCTATAAAATCATAAATAAAATTGGAGTTTTCTTTAATTTCATTTTCCATAGGTATTCTCCTAAATTAAGTTTTTATAATGGCAAAGGGCGTCATTTAATCTTTGTTCAACCCTGTCTTTCCCTAAAAGCGCCGTTATGAAGTATAAATCCGGTGTGTTCGTTCTGCCTGTTAATGCTACACGAATAATTGTTGAAACATCGCCCACATGACCTTTAAACATTTCAGGGTTTTGTTTAAATTCTTTAACATTCGGTGTGCAGTCAACTTTGACGCAAATATCTTTCATTCTGCTAAACCAAGCGTCTTTATCGTCGTCAATGTTAAATACTTTAATGTATTCTTCAATAACTTTTATTGCAAGCTCGGGTGTTGCGTTGCCGCAAAGTTCATAGCAAGGCTTAAATGTTTCGTCATACATAAAGCTTACGTAATCTTCAACATCGCTCCATTTTGCAATGTCTTTTCTTGGCTTTTTGTTTTCACGGTCAATATTAAGCACAGCAGTTGCGTATTCGGGATTTTGTGTAAATAAATCGGCAAGTTTTTGGTTGTATTGTTTTGCCCATTCAACTGCTTTTTCATAAACATTGCTTGCCGGCATTGTTGAAATAATGTTTTTTGAAACATCCGTAAGCTTAACCATATCAAATAAAGCACCTGAAACGCTCATTTTTTTAAGATTAAACGGAAACTTGTCAATGCTCTCTGTTTTATTTGCTCTGCGCCAATCTTCAAAATTTGAATTGGCAATAGTCATTATATACTCATTAACACTTTCTTTGGGAAAGCCTTGTTCAATGTAGTAGGATACGGCAGCTTCAGGGTCTTTTCTTTTTGAAAGTTTGCGTTTGCCGCCGTTTTCTTCTTTCATAATAGGCGCAACATGGGCGTATTTAGGGGGCTTAAAGCCAAGCACTTTGAATAGCTGCAGGTGAATCGGTGTGCTTGAAATCCATTCGTCGCCTCTGAAAACGTGGGTGGTTCTCATTAAATGGTCATCCACTGCGTGTGCAAAATGGTATGTGGGAATTCCGTCTGATTTTAAAATAACAACATCCTGTACATTTTCAGGCATTTCTATTTTGCCTTTAATCATATCGTCAAAATAGCATTTTTTATCTGTTTCGCCGGGAGATTTAAGGCGTAATGTAAAACTTTCGCCGTTGTTTATTTTTTCTTCAATTTCATTGTAAGTTAAATTTCTGCATTTAGCCCACTTGCCCCAATAGCCTTTAATACTTTCGCTTTCCTGTGCTTCTCTTATTTCGTTCAACTCGTCCGGAGAGCAAAAGCAAGGGTAAGCCAAATTACGGCAAACAAGGTCTTTTGCGTAAGCTTGGTAAATGTCTTTTCTTTTGCTTTGGTAGTAAGGTCCGTAGCTTCCAATTTCGGTTTCTTCGGCAACAACACCTTCGTCTGCCTTAACGCCGTAAACGGAAAGTCCTTGAAGCATAACGTCTATTGCGCCGTCAACTTTACGCTTTTGGTCGGTGTCCTCAACTCTTACAAAAAACACACCGTTTGTACTTTTTGCTGTTTTGTATGCAACCACACAGGTAAAAAGATTGCCGAAGTGCAAAAAACCGGTGGGGCTTGGTGCAAATCTTGTAACACGTGCTCCCTCGGGTAAATCTCTTTGAGGGTAAAGGTTTTCATAATATTCCGGTTTTTTATCTATATTTGGAAATAAAAGTTGTGCAAGTTTTTCATTTTCAGTCATATTTTTTATCGCTGCCTTTCACAATATACTTTTCCGTAAAATTAATCATTCTATTATTGCACAAAATTAAAGATTATTCAACATATTTATTATTATAATATTGAATATTTTAAAATAATGTGGTAATTTAATAAAAAAAGTTAAGGATTGGTGGAAAAATGAGTTTACCGGGCGACGCTGTTTTGCTTTTAAGTGTTGTAAATATGAAGCTGAGGGATTATTACGGAAGTTTGGATGCTTTGTGTGATGACTTAAATGAAAACAGGCAAAATATTGAAAGTAAATTAAATTCCATAGGTTACACTTATGATGAAAAAGTTAATCAGTTTGTGTAAATGAAAAAACCTTGTCTGCTTAAAGCTGACAAGGTTTTTATTTTGGTGATTGTTAAGTTAGAACAAATCGGTTTCTTCAATTCGTTTTGTAAAGAATTTAATAGGCTTTTTAACAATGCGTTTAAGGAGAAGACCGAATATGAGTGCCACAACAACATATACCAATAATTTAAGCAGGCAAATCCAATAATAATTTCCATATGTGCCGCAAACACATTCACGCATTGCTTCAATAACAAATGTAAACGGAAGATACGGGTTAATTGAAATAAAGAATTGCGGTGTAACATCAATAGGAAATGTACCGCCTGCACCGCCTATTTGAACAACAAGCATTATAATTGCAAGTGCTTTACCAATGTCGCCCAATGTGTAAGCGAACGAGTAAATTAAGAAAGTCATTACAACAGAGCCCAATACTCCGGCAAAAATAAATTTAATTGGGTGATAACATTGAATTTGAAGGAAGAATAAGTCGCCAAGGCAAATTATAAGTCCTTGAATCATTGCTATTAACACAAATGTTAAGCCTCTGCCAAAATATTCGTGATTAGGTTTAAGATTGTGGAATTCTTTCTTTTTCTTAACGTCAACTTTAACAATTGCTACAAGAATTGTACCGCCCACCCAAAGGGCAAGAGTGCTGTAAAACGGAGCCATTGCAGAACCGTAGGTTTCGATCCCGTAAACTTTATCTGTGTTTACAATAACAGGGCATGCTAAAAACTCGCCTAAATCTCCGCCGTTTTGCGTTGTTATGTTTACAACTGCATTAACAATATCACTGTCGCTTAATTTGTCAATTTTATCAGATAAATCGTCAAGCTGACCTAAAAATGTTGAAATAAGCGTGTTAACGGAATCCATCATAGAATCGCCTGCTTCAACAGATTGATTAAGAGCTGAAACAACCTTGTTGATTTCCGGTGAATCTTTGTCAAGTCCTGTAATAACATTGCTTAAGTCTGCCATTGTACTAAGCAAAGAAGTAATTGTTTCTTTGAGTTTCGGCTGAATGTTTTGTTTAAAATCATTGCCGGAAGTGCTCATTGTGTTTGAAATTGTAAGAATTTTATTTGCAACTTCATCAACTTTGCCTGAGAAATTGCCGTTAAGAATAGCATTAATGTCTGCAATTACAGTGTCAAGCTGTTTGCTTGCGTCATTAAGATTGTTAACAAGTGTTGTAATTAAATCAATGGGTTGGGTAAGAGAATTATTAATTTCTGTTAAAATGTTTGCCAAATCCTCAATTTTAACTTTTGTGTCTGCACAGTATTCAAGAGCTTGATTTAAAACAACTTTTGAAGATTCAGTAACTTCGCCGTTTGTTCTTTTAATTATTTCAGCAGCTTCTTTTAATGATGCTGCCGTGTCTGTAAATCCTTTGTCTATTGTGCTTGAAATGCTGTCAACAGAGGCTTGTGTAACTTTTATAACATCAGATGTGTCATTAATAACATCATTTGTATTGTTAAGTAACGATTTTAAGTCTTTGCTGTTTATTGAAGTATCCAGATTTGATATTAAATCCATAACCTTGTCAAAGCTGGTTAAAGTGCTTTGCAAAGCAGTAACGCTGCTTTTTGCTTGGTCAAGTTCATTTTGTAATGTGCTAAACATTCCGTTGTTTAAATTATCGCTTTCTTCAATAATTGTGCCAAACATTTGGTTAATTAAGTCAACAACGGTGGTTACGAATGATTCGTTAACCTCTGTTTGAACGGTTTGCACAACCTTGTCGGTAATTTTAGTTGCAATGGCATTTTTCTTTTCATTGGCATAGTATGTTATTTCCGGCCTTTTGAAATCGGATGTTAAAATACTTGTAAATGATTTACTGAATCCTTCGGGAATTTCAATGCCGGCATAATATTTTCCGGCTTTAACTCCTTCAACTCCTTCATCTTGTGAAACGAATTGCCAGTCTATAGAATCGTTTGATTTTAAGTTTGTTATGATTTGAGAGCCTATATTAAGAGGAATTCCTTTAATTTCGGCACCCTCGTCATTATTAATTACGGCAACTTTCATTCTGCCTGTATTTCCGTACGGGTCCCAGTTGTTGTAAATATTAAACCATGCATAAAGCGATGGTAAAAGTGATAAACCAACAACAAGAATAATTGCCATTGAGTTTGTAAAAATTTTCTTAAAATCACGCTTCGTTATTCTTAAAATATTTTTCATTCTTCATCATCATCCTGTTCTTCATCGTTTTCTTCATCTTCTTCGTCTTCATCATCGTCTTCGCCGAAAACGCTGTATTTTCCAAATTCAATTTGCTCATCATTTTGCAGGTAGGGAATAACTTTTGTTTTTACAAGTTGTTTGCAATAATCCGTTGTTAAAAATATTGCAATGTCAAATAAAATAACAAAAATCCAAAGTATCAGCCAACTGCCCTTGTTGCTGTCAGGTTGGTTACTTAAAAGAATAACTATTATTGTGAAAATAAAAAACAGAATCGCCGTAACAATTTTTACTGTATTTAAAATTTTGTTGCCTTTAATGTAGGATTGGATTATTTTTTCACGCAGTAATATATACTTTTGAACAATAAGGTCTTTTTTGTTTTCGGAGTTTCGTTTTCTTGCAGATAGTTTTGTTTCGTTATCATCCATAAAAATTCCTCCTTGTTATAAAAAAGTTTTACATTCGGTATATTTTGTATTACAAATATCTGAATAATGTAACAGTATAGCATAATTATTTTAATAGTTCAATTAAAAAAACGCTATTTTAATAATTTGGTAATAGTTCATTAAAAAATAATTTTGCACAGATATTTATGCTGATTTTTGTAAGTGTTGCACAATGAAAATAACGTAATTTTTTATTTGTAAAATTATCTTTTATTAAATTAAACAAAATCAACGGTATGCGTTTTTCATAACCGTTTTTGTAAGAAAATCGTTATATTCTTTTTGCGAAAGGTTTTCTCGCTGTTCGTGAAACGGAAAACTTATTCTATAAAGTTCGTTTGTAATTTTGTACATAGGATGATTTGTACTTGTTATTCGTTTTAATTCTATAATAAGTTGTTATTTCCTTTGTCCGTCGTCTGTAAAAGTGTTTTTAAGCGCTTTTTCTGTAGGTATTACAGAAAACATTACTGTTATTGTTTCTAATATTATTAATGTTGAACCTATAATACCGATGGCTTTTTCGCCCGAGTTAATAATTAATAAATCTGTCAGCAGAGATATTGCTGCCATTATCAATCCTAATTTTTGCCACAAATTTCCGCAGTGCTTGTTTGCAAACTTTCATGTTTCTTCGTTTTTTGTTGAACGTGCCGTTCTGTATCCTATAAAATTATTTATTTTTAATGAAGTTTTACACATTAATTTACCGCTTAATATCATTATAATCGGTATTAAAATGTTGCAAAAAAACATAAATAACCAATATTTCATTTTAAACATCAACCTTTCGGACAGCAAGAATTTGTCAAAAATCACTTTATATTCGGTGTTGCAAAATATGTGTAATCGGTAATTTTTGTTTGTTTACAGTTATTATACTTTCTTTTGTCGCTTCTTTCAATATGTATAAATATGAAAAAATAAATCGTTTTAAGACAAAAACCTATGCAGAGCAACAGCACAAGTGTTATCTACGGTATAAATTTTTCAAATTTAGTAAAGTATTGAACCAATGTATGGACGCATATCCAGCCGGTCATAGGCATAATTGCTTGAAATGCACTGAAAACTCCTGCCACACCGCACATTTTGCCTTTGCTCATTTTCGGTTCGTTAAGTCCGTTTGCCATTGAAACGGAAAATGCGTCCATCGCAAGTCCGACTCCCAGCAGTACGCTGTTAAAGAAAAACATAAAATCCCAGTTTATTCCTCCAAATAATAAAAAAGACTCGTGTACAGCCGTAAAAGCCGTACCCGAGTCGAAAAATAAAAAATAAGCAAGGCTACAAGTACAGCACACGGTTATACATGAGTCTCGCAATTTGAAACAAGCCAGGTCAAAAACCAGTATGTTGACTTGCTACTCCCGCATAGGAAAAGTATTTCGCTCATCATACTACGCTCAAATGCGTTTGTTAATAGATGGTTTTAAAGAAGTGATTTTAGAGAAAAAGAAGGGATTTTTTCACTGTGCTTAAAATTTAGAACCACGTTTCAAATCCCTCGTTAATTATTTTTGGCGCAGATGGAGGGATTTTCTACTTGTTATCGAAAGATACACTGTATCTTTCTCCTAAATTTTTTCGCTGTGCTTAAAATTTAGAACCACGTTTCAAATCCCTCGTTAATTATTTTTGGCGCAGATGGAGGGATTTGAACCCCCGCGCCGGTTGCCCGACCTATCGGATTTCGAATCCGAACCCTTCAGCCTCTTGGGTACATCTGCATTTTTCAAGATTGTATCACTTAGGTATATGATTTGTCAACTTGTTGACGGCTATTTATTGTAATTATTTTATGTTTATGGTAAAATAATTTATATTTTAAATTGCGGAGAATATTATGGTTTCAATTATTGATTATGGCGCAGGTAATTTGATGAGCGTTAAAAAAGCTCTTGATTTTATAGGCGTTGAAAATGAAATAACGGCAGATAAAAACAAAATTAAAAATGCAAGTCATGTTATTTTGCCCGGCGTAGGCTCTTTTGGCGACGCTATGGATTCAATGAAAGAAAGAAATCTTGTTGACACGGTTAAACAGGCGGCGCTTTCCGGAAAGCCGTTTTTGGGAATTTGTCTTGGCTTGCAGCTTCTTTTTTCAGCCAGTGATGAAAGTACAGGCGTTAACGGATTAGGTGTTTTTGACGGTAACATTTCGTTAATTCCAAAAGAAATCGGGCTTAAAGTTCCTCACATCGGTTGGAATTCAGTTGAAATTAAAAATAATTCGTCTTTGTTTAAAGATATTCCCGATAACAGTTATTTTTATTTTGTTCATTCTTATTATCTTAATTCTGCTGAAGAAAATGAAGTTGCGGGTGTAACTCATTACGGCGTTGATATTGAATGTGCCGTTCAGCGTGGAAATTTGTGCGCAACCCAGTTTCACCCTGAAAAAAGCGGCGAAGCAGGTTTAAAGTTACTTAAAAATTTTGTGGAAATGGGGGAATGATTTATGTATGCTAAAAGAATTATTCCTTGCCTTGATGTTAAAAACGGCAGAGTTGTTAAAGGTGTTTCATTTGTTGATTTGGTTGATGCAGGCGACCCTGTGCAATGTGCGGCGGCATATGACAAGCAGGGAGCGGACGAACTTGTTTTGCTTGACATAACGGCTACCCATGAGGGCAGAAGCACCATGATTGATATAGTTGAAAAGGTAGCAAAAACCGTGTTTATTCCTTTTACCGTAGGCGGGGGAATTAAAAAGGTAGATGATTTTAAAGAACTCCTTCGTGCCGGTGCGGATAAAATTTCCGTTAACTCTGCTGCGGTAAGAAATCCTGATTTGATAAGCGATGCGGCTTATAAATTCGGCAGTCAATGTGTTGTTTGTGCAGTGGATGCAAAGAAAAACAGCGAAAACAGCTGGGAGGTTTATTTGAACGGAGGCAGAATTCCTACTGGAATTGATGCCGTAAAGTGGGCTGTTGAGGCTGAAAAACGCGGTGCCGGCGAAATTTTGCTTACATCTATGGATTGCGACGGTCAAAAAAACGGTTATGATATTGAACTTACAAAAGCCGTTAGTAAAAGTGTGGGTATTCCTGTAATAGCTTCAGGCGGCGCAGGCAGAGCAGAGCATTTTTATGATGCGTTTACGGCAGGCAAGGCAGACGCTGTTTTGGCTGCAAGTTTATTTCACTTTAACGAATTGCCAATTCCTGAATTGAAAAAATATTTAAACGGTAAAAATATACCCGTAAGATTATAAAATTTGAAAGGTACAAGTATGAAGTATGCGTAAACAGTGATTTAAAAAATTAAAATTTCTTACTTTTCCCGTTGTAAAAGAATTTGCTCCTGTTGCCGAAAAAGTGCTTGGTGTTTTAATTGACACAGAGCATTCAAACAGCAGTGTTGATGTTTTAAAATTTAAAATCACATCTGAAAACAAAAAAATCAAATGTTTGCTTTATTCGCCAAAAAACAGCAACGGTAATTTGCCGTTGCTTGTTTATTATCACGGCGGCGGATTTATTTATAAAGCGGCA
Source organism: uncultured Eubacterium sp. (assembly GCA_934512155.1). Classification (GTDB taxonomy): domain Bacteria; phylum Bacillota; class Clostridia; order Oscillospirales; family Acutalibacteraceae; genus Eubacterium_R. The sequence continues at coordinate 14,944 of CAKSWS010000007.1, forward strand.
CCTTATCATTATAAACTTGTTAAGGATTATTGTGTTTTGGCAAAATGCAGGGTGCTTGTTGCCGATTACAGAAATACGCCCGGTAACAAATTTCCTGAAATATTTAATGATTGCTATAACACATTAAAATGGGCGGTTAAAAATTCTTCCGCAATAAGAGTAATACCGGAAAAATTGCTGTTGCCGGAGACAGTGCAGGCGGTTGCCTGGCGGCAGCCACGGTTTTGAAATGGCACTTAACAGTAAAATTACGGAAAAAGCCGTTTTGGACAGAGTGAAATTTTTAAAGAAAATATTTAACTGTTAAATGATTATTTACACTGTTGATAATGCTTCTATATAATGTTATAATTATTACAAAATAGTGATTGAGGATACTAAATATGCCAAAGGATGAAAAAATAAACGATAATCTTGTAATAGGCAGAAATGCTGTTGCCGAACTTCTTAAAAGCGGCAGAGAGGTTGAAAATATAATCATTGCAAAGGGCGAACCTGAAGGTTCCGTTCTTAAAATTATTGCAATGGCAAGAGAAAAGGGCATTGTTGTAAAAAATGCAGATCGAAAAAAACTTGATTTTATGTGCGGCGGTGCGAATCATCAGGGCGTTGTTGCAAATGTTCCTGCTCATGAATACAGCAGTGTGGAAGAAATTTTAGAATTTGCAAAAAGTAAAAATGAACCGCCGTTTATTATTATTTGCGATGAAATAGAAGACAGTCATAATTTAGGCGCAATTATAAGAACTGCCGAGGCTTGCGGCGTTCACGGAATCATAATTCCCAAAAGGCGTAATGTGGGTCTTAATTTTATTGTTGCAAAAACTTCGTGCGGTGCTTTGGAATATGTAAAGGTTGCCCGTGTTTCAAATTTAAACAGTACCATTGAAAAACTAAAAAAAGAAAACATTTGGGTTTATTGCGCCGATATGGATGGTCAGCCTTGGTGTAAAACAGATTTTTCAGGCGGTGCGGCACTTGTTGTGGGCAGCGAGGGCAACGGCGTTTCCAGACTTGTTAAAGAGCATTGCGACGTTACGGTTAGCTTGCCTATGTACGGCCGGGTAAACAGTCTTAATGCATCGGTTGCCGCCGGTGTTATAATGTATGAAATTGCAAGGCAAAGAAACATTAAAGAGTGATGAAAAATGAGCAGTAAAGATTTATCTATTGATGAAATATTAAAAGAAGCCGAAGAGGTTTTAAACAAAATCGAACGTAAATCAAAGGAAACCATTGAAGAAATAAAAAATGTTGACGAACCTATTGATTTAGATGAGGATGTTAAAACATATACGTCTAAAAGCACAAAGCAAAGCGGTGTAAATGATAAAACTGCCGTAGTGCCTGATATAAAACAAAAAAATGATTCAGATTCAACTGTCGGAGATAAAATGGCTGTTTCTTCCAAAATAGCTGAAACAAGCGGTAAAACAGCTGTTGCATCGAAAGTCAGCGACAAAACTGCCGTTGCGCCTAAAATCAGCGATAAAACAACGGTTCTTCCAAAAGCGGACAGGTCAAAAAAAAGATTCTTTAAAAGTAATTCGGCAGATGATGAATATGGCACTCAGCCGCCGAGAATTATTGAAAAGGCGGCTACAATAAAAAGCAAATCAAGGTTTGACAAAACATCCGATTTGCAGGAAATTCCAACAATTCTTGCTGTTGAGGAACTTGAAAAAACAAGAATTATGCTTGGCGGAGAGCCGTCTAAATCAGCAGGAGACGAAACGGCTGATGAAAATGATTATGACAGCTCGGCTCAAATTAAAATGAGCGGATTTGACGACGGTGTTGACGATGTTCCTGAAATTGACGAGGAAGTTGCGGAAAAACTTTTAAAACAACGCCGTGAAGAAAAAGTAAATAAATTTCGCCTTTTTGCCACCGAAGAAGTGGAAGCGGACAAAAAAAGTGAGGCAAAACGAATTTTTAAAGGCGATTATAAAAACGAAAATGAAAAAGCGGAAGCACTTGCAAAGCTTGTTAAAAAAAGAAAGTCATTAAGAATTAAATCTGCTGTATCCGTTGTGTTTGGTATATTGCTTTTGCTTTTAACAATCGGTCAGGATTCACCGTATTTGCCCGGTTTTTTGTCTTCTTCATTTATTTATTATACGGCAGTTGTTATAATTTACGGCATAATAATCGGCATAAATATAAACAATGTTATTCAGGGCTTTAATTTTCGCCATGGGTTAAAAAGTGATTTCCCGGTTGCTGTTTCGGCTTTGTTGACATTGGGGCACACTTTTGCTTTGATGTTTATTCCCGATTTGGAATTGGACGGAGGCGCTTTGTTTTCGTCTGCAGCTGCATTTGCGCTAATTTTAAGCACTTTAGGTAAATGCATAATGATGACCCGGGTTATTGAAAATTTTGAATTTTTAACTGACGGTAAGGATAAATACACAGTTGAAGAAATTGTTAATGAAGTAGATGCGGCTATTATTTCAAGAAATCTTCTTGTTGGCGAGCCGTTGCTTAAATTCAGTGTTAAAACAGACTTTCCCACAAGTTTTATGGAAATTTCTTTTGCAGACGAACCTGCGGATAAAACGGCAAAAATTTTAGCACCGTTAATGCTTGGTTTAAATCTTGTTTTATTTGTTGTTTTGGGCGTTTTACAAAAAGATTGGTATTATGCTGTTAATGTTCTTATGGCAGGTGTTATAATTTCCTGTCCTGTAATTTCTTTGTTTGCCACAAATGCGGCATTGTGCGGCGTTTCAAGGTCTGTTGAAAAAAACGGCGCTATGGTCTGCGGTTATGAGGGCGCCCATGTAACACATAATTCAAATGCTCTTGTTATGGAAGCGTCAGATTTATTCGGTGCACGCTCATGCGACTTGCATGGAATAAAAACATTTAACGGCACAAAAATAGATGATGCTATTTTGCAAACCGCTGCCGTAATTATTAAAACAAAAAGTCCTCTTGCCAATGTTTTTGATGATGTAATTGTGGGCAAGCAGTCTATTCTGCCTGATGCTGAGGGCATTATTTATGAGGACAAAATGGGTACTTCCGCTTGGATTTACCAAAAGAAAATTCTTGTCGGCACAAGGGATTTGCTGATTCGCCACGGTGTGGCAGTGCCTAAAGAAGAGTTTGAGCATAAGTACACTCGAAAGGGCAGAAAAGCACTTTATTTAGCTGTGGCAGGCAAAATAGCGGCGATGTTTGTTGTAAGTTATTCGGCAGATAATGCAGTTAAAAAAAGCCTTAAAAAGTTAGAAAAAAGCGGAATAACGATTTTGCTTAAAAGTTGCGACCCATACATAAATGAAGAAAGCATTATGGAAATTTTTGACTTGCCGGAAGGTTTCGTTAGAGTCATGGCGTCTTCAAATGCCAGAATTTTTGAGAAATACAGCCAAACGGTTGTTGAAAAAAGTCCGGCATATACTGTTCACAACGGCACAGCACTTGGATTTATATCCGGCGTACGTGGTTGCGAAACTCTTGTAGCAGTTGAAAGCTTGCTTTCTGTTTTAATTTCATTTGGCAGTGCAATCGGTTTCGGTGTGGTTGCTTTGCTTGGATTTATGAATGGAATGAGTCAAATAAATGCTTTAAATATTGTTGTTTTTCAAGCGGTTTGGAGTATATTTGTGCTTATTATTTCTAAAATAAGAAGAAGCGGATTATAATAAAACCATTGGGGTGGTTTAATGTTTTATCAGTTTTGTGATGATGTTGAAAGTGTTGAAATAGATGATATTCCGTCAAACAATGTTGTTGCCGGCTACGTTACATTGGGCGAGCTTGAAAAGGTTTATGATAAATTCGGATTTGCCCGTTCAACGGTTGACGCTTGCAAAAGCGCAGGCAACAGTTTAAGGTCTAATGTAGAAGTGTATGATGATTACAGCTTTGCCACATTAAAGTTAATTAATGCGGAAAATGTAGAGGGCAAAAAAGATTGCGTTGGACTGTATATAAAAAAACATTTGCTTGTGGTTGTTGATATTGCAGATGAGGACGGTTCAATAAGAAACAAATTTTTTGATTCTTTAAAGAAATATTCCTGCATTAATATTACTACGGAAAAGCTTGCTTATGCTTTTTTGGACAATCTTGTCAGTCAGGATAATCGTGTTATAGAAAATACGGAATTTGAAATTGCAAGGCTTGAAGAACTTGTTTTGAAAGACAAAGCATCGGAAAATTTCAATTTAATGTTGCTTCAAATAAAAAAGGAACTGTTAATTTTAAGGAATGGGTATGAACAGCTTATTGATATAGGCGAGGCGTTGGAAGATAATGAAAATGAGGTTTTTGAGGAAAAAGATTTGCGTTATCTTTCCAATTTTACAGATAAGGTAAAGCGCTTGCGTGAAGATATTGATATGCTTCGTGATTCCGTAAATCATTTGCAGGACGCTTATTCTTCTTATCTTGATTTAAAATTAAATCATACAATGCAGGTTTTTACACTTATTACAACTATTTTCTTTCCGTTAACTCTTATTGTAGGCTGGTACGGAATGAATTTTAAAAATATGCCGGAACTCAGTTGGAAGTATGGTTATCTTTTCGTAATTTTACTTTCGGTAGCTGTTGTGGCAATTTTAACATTTATATTTAAAAAGAAAAAATGGCTTTAGGGCTGAGAAGCAGGGACAATATGAATATTCTTGAAACTATTACCGCCGAGTTTAAATTAAAACCTTGGCAAACGGAAAATACCGTTAAGCTTATTGATGACGGCAATACAATTCCTTTTATTGCCAGATACAGAAAAGAGGCAACAGGTTCTCTTGATGACCAAGTGCTTAGGGAAATATATGAAAGGCTTGAGTATTTGCGTTCTCTTGAAGAGCAAAAAGAAAAAGTTAGGGCATCTATAACAGAACAGGAAAAAATGACTGATGAAATTGCCCTTGCTATTGAAAATGCAAAAACGTTAACGGAAATTGAAGATATTTACCGTCCGTTTAGACCAAAAAGAAAAACACGTGCTTCTGTTGCAAAAGCCAAAGGACTTGAACCTCTTGCCGATATAATTTACAAGCAACAAGACGGTGTAGACCCGTTTAAAGAGGCGGAAAACTATTTAAACGAAGAGGTTGAAACGGTTGAAGACGCTGTTAACGGCGCAAGAGATATTATTGCCGAAACAGTTTCAGACGATGCAACAGGAAGAAAGCAACTTCGTTATGTTTGCAAAGCCCACGGAAATATTACTGCGGTGGGTGCAAAAGACGATTTAGGTGTTTATGAAAATTATAAAGAGTATGCCGAGCCTGTTTCAAAAATAGCCAATCACAGAATTTTGGCAATTAACAGAGGGGAAAAAGAATGCTTTTTAAAAGTTTCTCTTGATGTTGACAAAGCAAGTGGTATAAGTGTACTTAAAGGGCTTCATATAAATGGCAATAATAAGTGCGCAGATATTGTTTTTGAGGCAGTTGAAGATGCATATACAAGGCTTATTTTTCCTGCCGTTGAGCGTGAAATAAGAAATGAGCTTACAGACAGAGCGGCAGAAGATTCAATTAAAGTTTTTGCAAAAAATACGGCAGAGCTTTTAATGCAGCCTCCTGTTAAAGGCAAAGTTACAATTGGTCTTGACCCGGGTTACAGAACAGGATGTAAAGTGGCTGTGGTTGACGAAACCGGCAAGGTTCTTGACACAGGCGTTATTTATTGCACACCTCCTCACAGTAAAATTGAAGAAGCTAAAAAAATCATTAAAAATTTTGTAAAAAAATATAATGTTAAAATGTTTGCAATCGGAAACGGCACTGCATCTCACGAAACAGAGGTTTTTGCTGCTGAAGTTATAAAAGAGCTTGATTGCGGCATTACCTATATGGTTGTCAGCGAAGCAGGTGCATCCGTTTATTCAGCTTCAAAGCTTGCGGCAGAAGAATTTCCGCAATTTGACGTGTCTCTTCGTTCTGCTGTTTCCATTGCAAGGCGGTTGCAAGACCCTCTTGCAGAGCTTGTAAAAATTGACCCACAGGCAATCGGCGTAGGTCAATATCAGCACGATATGCCTAAAAAAGAACTTGCCGCCGCATTGGATGGCGTGGTAGAGGATTGCGTTAACTCAGTAGGTGTGGATTTAAATACAGCATCTCCCTCTTTGTTACTTCGTGTGGCAGGCGTTTCTTCTGCCATTGCAAAAAACATTGCCGCTTATAGGGAAGAAAACGGCAGTTTTAAATCAAGGGCGGAACTTAAAAAAGTTGCTAAATTAGGACCGAAAGCATATGAACAATGCGCAGGGTTTTTAAGAATATCCGATGGTAAAAATGTGCTTGATAACACAGCAGTTCATCCCGAATCATATGATGCTGCAGAAAAATTACTTAAAATTTGTAATTTAACGGATGATGATGTTCGCAGCGGTAAAATTCAGGGCATTGCAGAAACTGTTGAAACAATGGGCACTTCTGCTCTTGCGGCAAAGCTTGACATAGGCGAACCTACTTTAAAAGATATTGTTAATGAAATCAGTAAACCGGGCAGAGATCCAAGAGATGAGTTGCCAAAGCCCCTTTTGCGCACAGATGTTATGGGCATGGAAGACTTAAAGCCGGGTATGGAACTTAAAGGCACTGTAAGAAATGTTATTGATTTTGGCGCTTTTGTTGACATCGGCGTTCATCAAGACGGTCTTGTTCATATTTCTCAAATTACAAACAGGTATATTAAGCATCCTTCCGATGTACTAAAAGTTGGTGAAATTGTAACAGTTTGGGTTCTTTCCGTTGATGTTAATAAAAAACGAATTTCCCTTACAATGAAAAAACCGGAAGAATAATTCCATAAAAAAAAGAGGTATCGGCATTAAGTCCGATACCTCTTTTTCATTATTTTAACAGTGATTTATACATTTTAATGTATTCGTTTGCGGATTTGCCCCAACTCATATCACAGTTAAGCGCTCTTTCTACAAGCGTTTTCCAATAATCTTTGTTATTGTATGCGTCAACAGCTCTGTAAATTGCACCAAGCATATCATATGCATCATATGTTTTAAACGTAAATCCGTTGCCTTTTCCGTCGCCGCTGTCGGTAATGGAATCTTTAAGTCCGCCTGTTTCACGAACAATAGGTACTGTGCCGTAGCGTAAAGCAACCATTTGTGAAAGTCCGCATGGTTCACTTTTACTCGGCATAAGGAACAAATCACTGCCGGCATAAATTTTTCTTGCCAAATCAGGAACAAATCCAAGGCGAAGACCTACTTTATCCGGATATTTATCGTGCAATTCACGGAAATAGCTTTCATATTGCCATTCACCGGAACCTAAAACAACATATTGAATGTCACGTTCCCAAAGGCTTTTTTCAAGTACTTCTTTCATAAGGTCAACGCCTTTATGACCTACAAGTCTTGTAACAATTCCTACAAGGGGAACATCGGGCCTTACTGCAAGACCCATTGCTTTTTGTAATTCTTCCTTGTTAACGGCTTTTGCGGAAAAGTCTTCTGCGTTATAGTTTTTCCAAAGAGCGGGGTCTGTTTCCGGGTTGTAACTGTCTGTATCTATTCCGTTTAAGATACCGCATAATTTCCAAGAGCGTTGATTTAATATTTGGTCAAGTCCATGGGAATACCAAGGGTCTAAAATTTCTTTTGCATAGGTTGGTGAAACGGTTGTAACTTTATTTGCACATTCAATGCCAGCTTTTAAAAAGTTAACTATTCCGTCATATTGAATTAAATCGTAATATTCCGGTGCAATGCCCAAAACATCTTCCAATAATTCGTTGCCGTATTTGCCTTGGTATTGAATGTTGTGAATTGTAAAAACAGTTTTAATGTTTTCAAATCCCATTTGATTTGCATAGTAGCAACTGTAATACAGCGGCGTTAATGCAGATTGCCAGTCATTGCAATGAATAATGTCCGGTTTCCAACCGATTGCCGGAATAATTTCAATAGCTGCTCTTGCAAAAAAAGCAAATCTTTCGGCATCGTCATAATGACCGTAAATTCCGTCTCGTTTAAAATAGTATTGATTATCAAGAAAATAAAATACAACGCCGTTTAATTTCGCTTCAAAAATTCCGCAGTATTGTCTTCTCCAGCTTACCGGCACGGAAATAGATGTAACAAATGTCATTTTGTCTTTATATTCCTGTTTAATGGAATCATAAAGAGGCATAACGACTCTGCATCCTATAAGGCGTTTGCGAAGTGCAATGGGCAATGAGCCTGCAACATCGCCTAAACCGCCGGATGCCATCCAAGGGTTAGCCTCGGACGCAACATATAAAACTTTCATTTTTGAGCCTCCGTTAAATTCTTGTTCCTTTTGTTAAGGTTACAGGGAATGAAGGTGCACCCGAAAGTTCAACACCGTTTTTAATAGAAACGTCTTTATCCGAAATAACCCAACTTAATTTTGCACCTTCACCGACAACAGCGTCTTGCATAAGAATACAGTTTTTAACAACTGCACCTTTGCCTATTTTTGCACCTTTGAAAATTATTGAATTCTCAACTGTTCCGTCAATAATACATCCGTCTGCCGCAAGTGAATTTGTGCACTTTGATTCAGGACCGTAAAGGGACGGCATATCATCACGCTCTTTTGTATAAATAGGCGAACTGCCAAAAAGTTTTTCTCTGTTTTCTTTTTCAAGCAATTTCATTGAAACATCAAAATATGCTTTTATGGAAGAAATTGTGCCAACAAAACTGTCGGTAGCATTAAAAGCATAAATTTTAAGATTGTTAACGTTTGCCATTAAAATATTTTTTTGGAAAGAAACTTCGTTTTTTGAGTGTGCTGTTGTTATAAGAGTTTCAAGCAAATACTTTTTCATAATAACAACATTTACGCTGCGAAATACTTTTCCGTCGGTTTCTTTATCAATGCTCATTGCGGTAATTCTTCCGTCTGCCTCAACTTTGTCAAAGCAAAGAACAGATTTGATTTTTTCAGGCATTGTGTCATTAACGCCAACGATTGTAATATCAGCTTCGGTTTTTTCATGGGCTTCAAAAAGTGCCTCATAATCAAGAGATAAAACACTGTTGCAATCGCTCATTACTACATATTCCTGATTGCTGTGCTCTAAAAATCCTTTGTTGCCGTAAATGGCGTCAATTCTGTTGCCCCACATTGTGGCACTGCCTACGTTAAAAGGCGGCAAAATGAAAAGTCCGTCATTTTTTCTGCTTAAATCCCAAGGTTTGCCTGTGCCTACATGGTCCATTAATGATTGGAAGTTTGCGTTTGTAATAACACCGATTTTTGAAACTCCGCTTTCTACCATGTTTGAAAGAGGAAAGTCAATAAGTCTGTATCTTGAACAGAAAGGCACGGAACCCATTGTTCTCATTGCAGTCAAGCTGTCAAGTGCACTTTCGTGAAGATTTGCAAAAATCATTCCTAAAACATTTTTTCCGTTCATAAACTTATACCTCCTCTCCCGATTTAATCATAATACCAGGGTCTACTTTTTTGCCTTTTGTAATTTTTGCTCCCGCACCGATTACGGCAATGCCCCAATCTTCAGGATTTTCAAGTTCTTCGGGAATAACGCCTATTTGTGCGTTTTCTTCAATAACAGCATTTTCTGCAACTATTGAATAGTAAACTTTTGCACCGGATTTGATTTCTGCGCCAGGCATAATTACGCTGTATCTTATGTCGGCGTCTTTTTCAATTTTAACATCGCTTGAAATAACGCTGTAATCAACATTGCCTTCAATTTCGCAGCCTTCTGAAATAGATGAATTTTCAACAACTGCGTCTTTGCCTATGTAATGTGGCGGACTCATTGGGTTTCTGCTGTAAATTCTCCAGCTTTTATCACTTAAATCAAGGTCAACATTTGGATTTATGATGTCAAGATTTGCTTCCCAAAGTGAATCAATGGTTCCAACGTCTTTCCAATATCCGCTAAACGGAAATGCAAACATTCTTTCGCCTGCATTAAGCATTGACGGAATAATGTTTTTGCCAAAGTCGTTTGCCGAGCCTTCCGTGTTTTCGTCTTCAATAAGATATTTCTTTAACTTGTCCCAGCTGAAAACATAAACGCCCATAGAAGCCTTGTTTGATTTTGGTTCTGCCGGCTTTTCCGCAAATTCATAAATCTTATTGTTTTCGTCTGTAGCCAAAATTCCAAAGCGTGATGCTTCCTCCCACGGAACTTCCAAAACTGCGATGGTACAGTCTGCATTGTTCCTCTTGTGGAAATCAATCATCTTGGCATAATTCATTTTATAAATATGGTCGCCTGAAAGAATTACAACGTATTCAGGATCATATTTTTCAATAAAGTTAATGTTTTGGTAAATTGCGTTAGCCGTTCCTTTGTACCATTCGGCACCGCCTATTGCCTCATACGGCGAAAGAATGTGAACGCCGCCGTTTTGCCTGTCTAAATCCCAAGGCTGGCCGTTGCCGAGGTAATCGTTAAGCTCAAGAGGTTGATATTGTGTTAAAACGCCAACGGTATAGATGCCGCTGTTAACGCAGTTTGAAAGCGGAAAATCTATAATTCTGTAATTTCCGCCGTAGGGAACAGCAGGTTTAGCAATGTTTTTTGTTAAAACGCCTAAACGGCTTCCCTGACCGCCTGCCAAAAGCATTGCAACAACATTTGATTTGTGTGCCATTAATAAATCCTCCTGTTATTTTGTTTTTTCTAAATAAACGGCGTTAAGGCCGCCTAAATTAATATCTATGCTTTGGTTAAAACCGTGCATAGGCTTTTTAGTTGTTTTGTAAGTGCCGGAAAGTCGTGACTTAGTGCCGCCGTATTTTTTCAGGTTGCTGTCAAAAACAACTTTGTATGTTCCTGCCTCCGGAACACCTATACGGTAACTTTCATGGGCATTGGGCGTAAAATTGAAAATACCTATAATTTCTTTGCCCTGCTTATCCATTCTGCGAAAAGCAATGGTTGAATTTGCACTGTCATCGCTGGAAATCCAACTAAAGCCCTCCCAGCCGTAATCAATTTCCCACAGTTGCGGGTGGCTTTTATAAAAATGATTAAGTTCTTTTGTAAATTCCAAAAGTTTTTTGTGCTTTTCATAATTCAAAAGCAACCAGTCAAGACCTTCTTTATATGCCCATTCTTTGAATTGACCGAATTCCTGACCCATAAACAATAATTTTTTGCCCGGATGTGCCGTCATATATGTTAAAAACAGCCTCATCCCTTCAAATTTAGCGGCATATTCGCCGGGCATTTTGTTAAGTAAACTTGCCTTGCCGTGAACAACTTCGTCATGGCTTATAGGTAAAATGAAATTTTCGGAAAAAGCGTAGAAAAAACTGAATGTTATGCAGTTGTGGTTGCCTTTTCTGAATAACGGGTCCATTGATGTGTAACGAAGCATGTCGTTCATCCAACCCATATTCCATTTAAAGTTAAATCCCAATCCGCCCATATCCGGCGGCATTGTTATCATAGGCCATGCAGTTGATTCTTCTGCAATCATCATAATTGACGGATGTTCTTTAAACATTGCAGTGTTTAGTTGCTTTAAAAATTCAACAGCTTCTAAATTTTCGTTGCCGCCCTTTGCGTTAGGGTGCCATTCTCCGTCTTTTCTGCCGTAATCAAGATAAAGCATTGACGCAACAGCGTCAACACGCAAGCCGTCAAAATGATATTTATCTGCCCAATACATTGCAGATGAAATTAAAAAGCTTTTAACTTGGTTTTTGCTATAGTCAAAAACACGTGTGCCCCATTCTTTATGTTCACCTTTACTCATATCGGTGTATTCATAAAGAGGTTCGCCGTCAAATTCATAAAGACCATATGCGTCTTTCGGAAAATGAGCAGGTACCCAGTCCAAAATAACGCCTATTCCCGCTTTGTGGCAGGTGTCTACAAAAAACATTAAATCTTCCGGTATTCCGTAACGTGATGTTGGGGCAAAATAACCTGTTACTTGGTATCCCCATGAGCCGTCAAACGGGTATTCCATAATCGGCATCATTTCAATGTGGGTGTAGCCCATTTCTTTAACATAAGGCACAAGCTCTTTTGCCATTTCTCTGTATGAAAGAAATTCGCCGTTTTTATGTTGTTTCCAAGAGCCAAAGTGAATTTCATAAATGTTTACGGGTCTTTCCAAAATGTTGGAACGGTTGTATTCTGTTTGCCATTTTTCATCGCCCCATTTGTAGTCTTTAAGCTCGTAAACTTTGCTCGCCGTTCCCGGTCTTGTTTCACAATGAAAACTGTAAGGGTCTGCTTTGTCGCATATCTTACCGTTTGCTGTGTGAATTGAATATTTATAGCAGTCGTAAATATTGACGCCGCTTATTTCAGCCTCCCAAATTCCTTCGGAGATAAGGCTCATGGGGTTGGCATCTGTGCTCCATTCGTTAAAATCGCCTATAACGTAAACGGCTTTTGCATGGGGTGCCCAAACACGAAAAACAAACGTGTCCTTTTTAAGTCTATGAACGCCGAAAAACTCATATGCCCTATAATTTTCACCTTTGTTAAAAAGGTATATGGGAAATTGGTATTCTTCTTTTAATTTATTCACAAACATCATCTCCTTTTTCAGGCAAAATGCCGGTTGGTATTTATATTCAAAATGATTGTATCACCTTATTTACCATTATGCAAGGGGTTTTTGTCTATTTTGTTACAAGATTTTTTTTCAAATTATGAATTATTGTGCATTTTGTCGAAATATTGCACAATAATTTGTGTAATATTGTTGAACAGGACGGCGTGTTAAAACTTAATTTTATGGATATTTAACTATTGATTGAATATGTATATATATGGTATAATATCTTTGATTTACGGAGAGGTGGGAAATATGAAAGATATTGTTGTTGTTTATCCTGTTAAAGAAACAGCTGTGGCAATAGCAAATCTGGTAGAAAAAAGCGGTTTTCATGTGTCTCACATTTGTGCTTTGGGTGCATCTGCTCTTGAAATTGCATACCAAAAACGGCGTGGCGTTATTGTTTGCCCGTTTTTAATGCGCGATATGTCGGCTACGGAACTCAGTGAAAGCTTGCCTGTGGATTTTGATGTGGTTGCACTTTCAAAAAACGGTTCGGAACAATATATGGGTAATATGATTACATTGCCCCTTCCTATGGAAAAGAATTTGTTTATTCAAACTATCGGCGTTCTTGCCGCCAGCACCAGCAGTTTTACTAAAAGAAGTGATGATGACGGTGATTATATTTCAAAGGCAAAGCAGGCTTTAATGGCAGTCAAAGGTTTTAATGAATCACAAGCACATAAATTTTTGCAAAATCAAAGTATGCAAACCGGTAAAAAGATTGTTGCCGTGGCAATGGATATTCTTGATGAGTTTGCATAGATTAACAGTCTTTTACGAAGGTTGATATTATTATGAAATTTACGAAAATGCATGGTTGCGGAAACGATTATATTTATGTTGATTGTTTTAAAGAAACGGTTAAAAATCCATCTGCCGTTGCAGTTAAACTTTCAGACAGGCATTTCGGAGTTGGTTCCGATGGCTTGATTCTTATAAAAAAAGGTAAGGCTGCCGATTTTGAAATGGAAATGTATAATGCAGACGGCAGTCGTGGCGCAATGTGCGGCAACGGCATAAGATGTGTTGCAAAGTATGTTTTCGATAACGGATATACTGATAAAACAAGTTTTACCGTTGAATCTATGGGTGCTGTAAAATATATTGATATTGATGTAAAAAACGGCAAGGCAGTTTCCGCTAAGGTTGATATGGGCAGTCCTGTTCTTGATTCGGCGTTAATTCCTGTTTCTGTAAATGAAAACAGAGTTATAGGCAAAAGCATTAATCAGGGCGGCAGGGATTTTAAAATGACATGTGTTTCTATGGGTAATCCCCATGCGGTTATGTTTATAGATGAACACCCGGCAGATTTTGATTTAAATTATTACGGAAAACTTTTTGAGCAAAACACAGCTGTTTTTCCGGACAGGGTAAATGCTGAATTTGCCAAGGTTGTAGACAGAAACAATATTGAAATGCGTGTTTACGAGCGTGGAGCAGGGGAAACACTTGCCTGCGGCACAGGCGCATGTGCAACTGCTGTTGCCGCAATATTAAACGGCTTTGCCGATAATGATATAAGCGTTCATTTGTTGGGCGGCGATTTGAAAATTCACTGGAGCGGCAAAGATGGCGACAGTGTGTTTATGACGGGTCCGGCTGAATATGTTTTCACCGGCGAAGCGGATGTAGAAAATTTGGAGGATTAATATAATGAAAATCAATGAAAACTTTTTAAAAATCGAAAGTTCCTATTTGTTTTCAACAGTTGCAAAAAAGCAAAAGGAATATCAGGCAGCACACCCTGATAAAGAGGTTATTCGCCTTTCTATCGGTGATGTAACAAAGCCTCTTGCTCCCGTTGTTATTGAAGCAATGCATAAAGCTGTTGACGAAATGGCAAGCGAAAGCACATTCCGTGGCTATCCGCCTGAATACGGTTATGATTTTATTCTTGAAGCAATTCAGAAAAATGATTATGCCGATAGGGGAATTAATATTGCCAAGGATGAAATTTTCCTTTCCGACGGTGCTAAATCCGATTGCGGAAATATCGGTGATATTTTCAGTGTAGACAATAAGGTTGCAATTTGCGACCCTGTTTATCCTGTTTATCTTGACACAAATATTATGGCAGGCAGAAGCGGCGATAAAGGCGAAAACGGACTTTATGAAAACATTATTTATATGCCTTGTACGGCAGAAAATAATTTTATGCCTGAAATTCCTAAGGAAGAGGTTGCAGATGTTATTTATCTTTGTTTTCCAAATAATCCGACGGGTATGACTGCAACAAAGGAACAGCTTCAGGCTTGGGTTGATTATGCTCTTGAGCACAATTCACTTATTCTTTTCGACTCTGCTTATGAAGCATTCGTAACAGACGATTCACCTAAATCAATTTATGAAATTCCGGGTGCGGAAAAATGCGCAATCGAGCTTCGTTCGTTTTCAAAAACAGCCGGCTTTACAGGTATGCGTTGCGGCTACACAGTTGTTCCCAAGGCTTGCGAGTTCGGCGGAGTCAGTTTGAATCCTCTTTGGGCACGCCGTCAGGCAACAAAATTCAATGGAGTAAGCTATATTACTCAGCGTGCTGCAGAGGCTATTTACAGTGAAGAAGGCAAAAAGCAAACAAAAGAAATTCTTGCATATTATCAAAGAAATGCAAAGGTTATTTTTGATGGTTTAACAGAGGCAGGATTTAAATGCTATGGTGCCGTTAATTCACCTTATGTTTGGCTTACAGTTCCGGAAGGAATGACATCTTGGGAATTTTTTGACGATTTGCTTGATAAGTGTCAGGTTGTAGGTACACCGGGTTCAGGTTTCGGACCAAGCGGCGAAGGCTATTTGCGTTTAACGGCTTTCGGCAATTATGAAAAGACCATTGAAGCAGTTGAAAGAATTAAAACTGTTTACGGTAAATAAATTTTAAATTTAAAAAGCGGAGGATTTTTAAAATGGTTAAAACAGAACAATTATATGAAGGCAAAGCAAAAAAAGTTTATGCAACAGATGAACCGGATGTAGTTATTGTTGATTATAAAGACGATGCAACTGCATTTAACGGCAAAAAGAAAGGTACAATAGCAGGTAAGGGCGTTGTTAATAATAAAATGTCTAACTATTTAATGCAAATTCTTGAAGCAAAGGGTATTCCTACTCATTTTGTTAAAGAACTTTCAGACCGTGAAACAGCAGTTAAAAAGGTTACAATCGTTCCTCTTGAGGTTATTATCCGCAACCGTGCGGCAGGCTCAATTTGTAAAAGATTAGGTCTTGAAGAGGGTATGGATTTTGTTGCTCCTTCCATTGAATTTTCATATAAATGTGATGAACTTGATGATCCGCTTATTTCAGAATATCATGCTATTTCCTGCGGCTTTGCCACAAGGGAAGATGTTGATACAATTAAAGATATGGCATTTAAAATTAATGACGTTCTTAAAGAATATTTTGCATCAATCGGCGTTGAACTTATAGACTTTAAACTTGAATTCGGTAAAACCTCAAAAGGCGAAATTGTTCTTGCAGATGAAATCAGTCCGGACACTTGCCGTTTTTGGGATATTAAAACACATGAAAAACTTGATAAAGACCGCTTCCGTCGTGATTTAGGCGGAGTTGAAGATGCATATGCTGAAATGATGAAAAGAACGGGGCTTGATAAATAATGGCAAACGATACTTATAATTCACCTTTTAATGCCCGTTATGCAAGCAAGGAAATGCAATATATCTATTCTCCCGATTTTAAGTTTAAAACTTGGAGAAAATTGTGGATTGCACTTGCCGAAGCAGAGCATGAATTGGGTCTTAATGTTACACAGGAACAAATAGACGAATTAAAAGCACATCAGGATGATATTAATTATGATGTTGCAAGAGAATATGAAAAAAAGTTTCGCCATGATGTTATGAGCCATGTTCATGCTTACGGTGAACAGTGTCCTCATGCAAAGCCGATTATTCATTTGGGGGCAACAAGTTGTTATGTTGGCGATAATACAGATGTAATTACTATGCGAGAGGCATTGCTTTTGATAAAGAAAAAGCTTGTTAATGCAATTGCATCTGTTGCAAAGTTTGCAGATGAATATAAAAACATGCCTTGCCTTGGTTTTACTCATTTTCAGCCTGCACAGCCTACAACTGTAGGTAAACGTGCCACACTTTGGCTTATGGATCTTGTTATGGATTATAACGAGATTTGCCATGTGTTGGACACGCTTATGCTTTTAGGTTCAAAAGGCACAACAGGTACACAGGCATCGTTTCTTGAACTTTTTAACGGCGACCATGAAAAATGCAAAGAGTTAGACAGAAAAATTGCCGAAAAAATGGGCTTTAAGGCTTGTTTCCCGGTTAGCGGGCAAACTTATGCAAGAAAATTGGATACTATTGTTTGTAATTGCCTTGCTCTTATTGCTCAATCCTGCTGTAAATTTTCAAATGATTTAAGGCTCCTTCAAAATCTTAAAGAAATTGAAGAACCTTTTGAAAAAAATCAAATCGGTTCTTCCGCCATGGCGTATAAGCGCAATCCTATGAGAAGCGAAAGAATTGCGTCTCTTTCTCGCTATGTTATGATAGATGCGCTAAATCCGGCATGGACTGCATCTGCTCAATGGTTTGAAAGAACTCTTGATGACAGCGCAAACAAGCGTGTTTCGGTTGCAGAAGCATTTTTGGCTACAGACGGTATTCTTGATTTGTATATTAATGTAACAAGCGGACTTGTTGTTTATCCTAAAGTTATTGAATCACGTCTTATGAGCGAACTTCCGTTTATGGCAACTGAAAATATTATGATGGATGCCGTTAAAAAAGGCGGCGACAGGCAAGAACTTCATGAAAAAATCCGTGTTCATTCAATGGCTGCCGGTGCAGTTGTTAAGATTGATGGCGGTAAAAATGATTTGATAGACAGAATTGCAAACGACCCTGCGTTTATGATGACAAAGGAAGAAATCCTTGCAATTATGAAGCCTGAAAATTTTGTTGGCAGAGCGCCTGAACAAACAACAGATTTTCTTAACGAAACAGTTAAACCTATTTTGGATGAAAACAAAGATTTGTTGGGAATTGATGTTGAAATCAACGTTTAATTAAACAGATTATCTCCTCGGCGGTATACCGTCGGGGAATTTTTTATGCTATTTTGTTTTTTGTTTGGAATATTAAAACTATGCATCCTAAAATCATCAGTACGGAAAATGTAAAATTAATAGATGAAATTTCATAAGTAATTTCAGAATAATTTGAAAAAACGGCTTCTTGAATGGGAAAAGCAAGTAATAACAATTTACAAATAAAATATGCCATGCCGCCGTGAATAAGTCTAAAACATAAAAATTTTAAATAATTTAAATTAACTTTAATTATTATCGGCAGCAGTTGTAAATGAATACAGATACCGCCGAATGCAAGTTGAAAAGCAGTTAGCGGCAAGGATTGATTTTTAATGTTTTCAATCAATCCTCCCGTTATTTCAAAAAACGGCATTATGTTTTTGTTAATTGGAAAAATATTAAGAATAGCCGAAAATAAAATAATGTATGCACTCAAATTTAAAACTGAATTAATTGCTTTTAAAATACTTTCATTCAGTGCCTTTGCAGGTGATTGGGTGTAGATTGTTGTGCGGTTTGAATTAATATTTTTTTTATGATAAAAGCCGTTTGCCGCAGCTATAAGTAATGCGCTAAGGGTGGCAGAGCTGAAAAGTATTAACCCAGCCCTTTGGCTGTTTAAAAGCGTACATCCTACGGCGTTGACAATAAATCCAACGCCGCCGTTAACATTAAACAGTAACAGGCGTTCTGCGGTTTCTTTATCTATATCTTCGTTTTCATAAAGCGAATTTGTTAAAAGCGCACCGGCAGGGTAGCCGCCGGTAAGTCCGAACAAAATAACTCCTGCGGTACATCCCGGTAATTTTAAAATTTTTTCCGTAAACGGTGCAAAAAAATTTTCAACAGGCTGTGATATTTTTGATGTGCAAATAAAGTCAAATATAATTAAAATCGGAAAAAGGGAAGGAATAACAATGTTTTCGCACATTGAAATACCGTTTATTGCCCCTTCCTTTGCCAAAGATGAAAATGCAATTAACAGCACTGTAAGCGTTAAACATAAAATTAACAAAATATCATTTTTTCTGATTTTCATATTACCACCTAATTAATACATATAATTTAAAGGTGATTTTATGAAAAAAACAGGCTTAAAATTCTCCGGCGATTTTCCTGTGGAATATTATACAGGTAAACCTAAATTGGAATTTTACGGCAATGATGAATGTGTTGTGGACGGTTTAAAATCTGTTGTTAAATATACATCAACGGAAATTGTTTTGAATGTTGGCAAAATGAATGTTAAGTTTTTAGGCGACGGTTTATTGATTAACGCTTTTTCTCCCGAAGGTGCAATAATTAACGGTTTTATTCTTTCTACGGAGTTTTCTGATGCTGATTAAATTAATTCGCAAAATTTTAGGTTATGTTCAATTTTCTTTTACAGGCGGTTTTGCCGAGGGATTTATTAATGATTGTTACTTTAACAAAATAAAAATACGCAGTATTGTTAAAACGGAAGATGGTTTGATTGCCTGCATTTATGTTAAAGATTATTTTAAGTTGCATAAAATTGCTTTTAAAAACGGCGGCAAGGTTAAAGTGCTTAAACGTGTGGGGCTTCCTTTTTTGTTGTTGCCTTTAAAAAACAGATGGGGCATTTTCGGCGGAATTTTAGCAGCAATGTTTTTAGTGTCTTTTTTAGGCAGCTTTATTTGGAATGTTACCGTGGTAGGAAACAATACTTTGGCAGAATCAAAAATAGTTGATTATTTTGCCGAAAACGGTTTGAAAATGGGAGCGCGTTGGAGCAGTATAGATAAAGAAAATTTAGAATTCGGTGCACTTGCACAGTTTGATGAGGTAAGTTGGGTGTCTGTAAATAAATTTGGTTCATTGGCTTTAATTGAAGTTAATGAAACACGCAACAAACCTCAAATAGTAAATGACAGTAAAATTACAAACGTTATTGCTTGTGAAGACGGAATAATTACTCACGTTACTGCATTAGGCGGTTGGAATGCCGTTTCGCAGGGTGATGCTGTTGTTAAGGGTGATTTACTTATTTCCGGCATAAACGAAAATGAAACAAACAAGGTAAATCATTTTGCTCATGCTCACGGCACGGTGCTTGCCAAGGTTAGCGGAGAAATTAAAATCAATATTTCCCGTGAACAAACGGAAAAGCAGTATACACTAGACAAAAGCTATAAAACCTTGTATTTTTTCGGAATTGAAATTCCGCTTTATATAAAAACAGAAAAGGGAGATTATGAGGAAGAAAATACGAAATCATATTTTATTTTAAATGAGTTTCGTTTGCCCATTGGCGTGTTTGAATCAAAACGTCGGTATTATACTTTAAAATCGAATGCGTTGGGTGATGAAGATTTAAAATCTCTTGCACAGGCGCAACTTGAAAAAGAGGAAGCTAATAAACTTGCAAATTGTGAAATAATAACAAAAGAACCTGTGTTTGAGATAAGTGATGACGGTTGCTTTGTTGTTGAAAAATATGTTTGCATAAAGGATATCGGCATAGAAAAAGAAATTTTTTTTCAAACAGAAGAATGACTTGAAACAATGATAAATGTGTGGTAAAATTTTTTTGAAATAACAAGGAGGTACAAAATATGCAAATGACTTTCCGTTGGTTCGGAAAAGAACTTGATACTATATCTTTTGAACAAATAAAGCAAATTCCTAATGTGGTGGGTGTTGTGCCTGCTTTACATGATTTGCCGGCAGGCGAGCCGTGGACTATGGAACGAGTTCAGGCTATGTATGATGAAATTACTGCAGCCGGTCTTTCAATGGAATGTATTGAAAGCGTTAATGTTCATGAAGATATTAAAATAGGTTTACCTACAAGGGATAAGTATATTGAAAATTATAAAACTTCAATACGCAACCTTGCAAAAGTTGGCGTTAAATGCATTTGTTACAACTTTATGCCTGTTTTTGACTGGACCAGAACAGACCTTTATATGCCTCTTTCGGACGGTTCAACTTGCCTTTGCTATGACGGCAAACAAGTTGAGGGCAAATCACCGGAAGATATGTTTAAAGAAATAGACGATAATTCAAACGGCTATGCAATGCCAGGTTGGGAAACCGAAAGAATGGGCGAAATTAAGGAATTATTTGTTAAATACAAAGATGTTACTGCGGATGACCTTTGGAACAATTTAAAATATTTTCTTGATGCGATCATGCCTGTTTGTGAGGAATGCGATGTTAAAATGGCAATTCATCCGGATGATCCGCCTTGGGGAATTTTTGGATTGCCAAGAATTATTACGGGTAAAGAAGCACTTCAAAAACTTCTTACAATGGTTCCCAGCAAATATAACGGCGTAACGCTTTGTACCGGTTCTTTGGGTGCAAGTCCTAAAAATGATATTGTTGATATTATTAAAGACCCTATTATCAGTAAAAGAATTTATTTTGCTCATTTGCGCAATGTTTCTATTAATGATCAATGGTTTAACGAAACAGCTCACGAAAGCAACAAAGGCTCTCTTGATATGTATGAAATTGTTAAGGCATTGCAAGAGGTAGGATTTGACGGCTATATTCGCCCTGACCATGGACGAATGATTTGGGGTGAAGTTGCCAGACCCGGTTACGGTTTGTATGACCGTGCCCTTGGCGTTTGCTACCTTAATGGCTTATGGGAAGCAGTTGAAAAAAGCAGGAGGAATAAATAATGAAACATGAAAATTTAAAAGGCAGAGTAGCGGTTGTTACAGGCGGTGGCGGAGTTCTTTGCGGCGCTTTTGCAAAAACTCTTGCAAATCAAGGCTGTAAAGTTGCCGTTCTTGACCTTAACGAACAGGCTGCACAAAAATGTGCAGATGAAATAAATGCGGCAGGCGGCACTGCGATTGCTGTAGGTTGTAATGTGCTTGAACTTGAATCTATGCAAAAAGCAAGAGATATTGTTGCTGAAAAATTAGGAACCTGCGACATTCTTTTAAACGGTGCAGGCGGTAATAATCCTAAAGGCACAACAACTAAAGATACCCTTGAAAAAATTGACCTTGTTCAAAAGGATGAAAATGTTAAAACATTTTTTGATCTTGACCCTAACGGAATTTCATTTGTATTTAATCTTAATTTCTTAGGCACTCTTATTCCTACACAAGTTTTTGCTAAAGATATGGTTGAAAAAGAAAACAGCTGCATTGTTATGGTAACATCTATGAACGCTTACCGTCCGTTAACAAGAATTCCTGCTTATTCGGCAGCAAAAGCCGCTGTTAAAAACTTTACGGAATGGATGGCTGTTCATTTTGCACCTATGGGAATTCGTGTTAATGCTATTGCACCGGGCTTTTTCTCAACAAAACAAAATGCAACGCTTCTTTGGAATGAAGACGGCACTCCTACCGAAAGAACAAATAAAATTTTAAACGCCACACCTATGGAACGTTTTGGCGAACCGGAAGAGTTAGACGGCACGCTTCTTTTCCTTTGCGATGAAGAATACAGCGGATTTATTACAGGCGTCAGCATTCCTGTTGACGGTGGATTTAATGCATATTCAGGTGTGTAATTTGTATATAAAGGCATAATTTAAGACCGCACATTTTGTGCGGTCTTTTTTTGCTTTTTACTGCTTGTTAAGCTTTTTTTGACTTGCTGATATGGAAATAACGGCAAATATTGCAGTCATAGCCTCGGTAATCGGCATTGAAAGCCAAATTGAGCTTGGGTTAAAAATAACAGGCAGAATATTAATTAAAATTCCGATTGCTTTTATATTTTTTTCGACGGCAAACAAAACAGAAGCGCCTATTTCGGCAAGCAAACCAAAGCTGTAAATTATATTCCAAAACGGTGCAATAATTCCCATTGCCGCCGAACCGTCAGGTCCGTGGTACTGTCCAACCATGGCAGTATCCACAAGTCCGTAAATGCTTGTAATAAGTGTGCTTCCAAAAGCAGAAGCAAGAATTTTAAATAAATTTTGCTTATTTTATCACTTAATAAATCCATAAACACCTAAAAAAAGCCGGATAAGGAAACAGGCATCTCAACCTGCCACCTTATCCGGCTTATTGTTTCTTATGAACAACTTACCATTCGAGTGAGCATCACAAGTGTATTATATATGATTTTTTAAGTCAAGGTTTAAATAGAGTTAATTGTTTGCCCTTTTGCTGAAGTTATATCTTATTTTTTCAGTGTTTGCAGTTTCGCCTTTGTAAGATTTAATGTATTCCAGCATTGGCTCTATTTCATTGAAAACTTTAATCAGTTCTAATGATTCTTTCATTAAAAAGTTTTCTTTAACAGTTGTTTCAAGCATATTAACCATGTCGTCATAATAACCGAATGCGTTAAATATAACAATGGCCTTGTTATGTCTTCCGAGTTGTTTTAATGTGTAAACTTCAAAAAATTCTTCAAATGTGCCGATTCCGCCGGGAGCAATAATAAAGGCGTCGGCATGGTTCTCCATAAAAGTTTTTCTTTCAGCCATGGTTTCTGTGTGTTTAAATTCAGTGCATTCAGTGTAAAGAATGTTGTACTCTTTCATAAAGCGGGGGGCAACGCCTAATATATATCCGCCGTTGTTATGCTCGCCTCTTGCTGAAGCACCCATAACTCCGGTACTGCCTCCGCCGAAAACAAGTCCCAAATTTTCTTTTGCCATTTTTGCACCTAAATCATATGCTGCATCAATATATTTCTTTTCAATATCGTTGCTTGAGGCACCGAAAACACAAATATTCATAATATAAACACCTTTCTTAAAGGAAAATTAATTCATTTTCATAAATACAGTCATAATTATAACAATTTGCCGTTAAATGTTCAATAAAAAATAAATAATAAAAAAATAAAGTTGAAATACAAAAAGCAGGGGTATATAATAATCATGATTAATATATAATGTAATTAATATGGAGGCAAATATGAAACCGTTTATGGATAAGGATTTTTTGCTTGATACTCCTATGGCAAAACATCTTTTTCACGATTATTGTGAAAATATGTCGATTTGCGATTATCACTGTCATTTAAGTCCAAAGGAAATTTATGAAAATAAACAGCCAAACGATATTGCGGAACTTTGGCTGAAAGGTGATCATTATAAGTGGCGTGCAATGCGCTCTTGCGGCGTTGATGAGGAATATTGCACAGGCAACAAAACAGGCAAAGAAAAATTTGAAAAATTTGCTTATGCACTTCAGTATGCCGTTGGTAATCCTCTTTATCATTGGGCACATATTGAGCTTCAGCGGTATTTTAACATTGATACTCCGCTTTGTGCCAAAACTGCCGATGAAATTTACGAACGTGCAAATAATGAAATTGCAAACGGCGATTTTCGCCCTCAAAGTCTTATTACAAATTCAAATGTAAAAGTTGTTTGTACTACAGATGATCCTATTGATGATTTAAAATATCATAAATTGTTAAAAGAGGTTAAGGGTTTTGATTGCAAGGTGCTTCCTTCTTTCAGACCGGATAAAGCGCTTAATATTAATTTGCCTGGTTTTGCACAATATATTAAAGAATTGGCAAATGCGGCAGGTGTTGAAATTAATTCTTATAAGGATGTTATAACAGCACTGCTTTTAAGAACCGATTATTTTGATTCTGTTGGATGCAAGGTTTCAGATCAAGCGTTTAATTATGTTCCGTTTAAGCAAGAATCCGATGATAAAATAGATGAGATTTTTAAAAAAGCAATGAAAGGTGAATCTGTAACAGAGGAAGAGGCAGATGTATATAAAACACCTGTTTTACTTGCTTTAGGTGAAAAATACAGCAGCCTTGGATGGACAATGGAAGTGCATATAGGGGCAATGCGTAACAATAATACTGCAATGTTTAATAAGTTGGGTCCGGATACCGGATTTGATTCTGTGGGAGATTGCAGCGTTGCTTATAATTTAAGCAGATTTCTTGACGCTCTTAATGTAAACGGTAAATTGCCGAAAACGATTTTGTTTAATCTCAATAATAAAGATAACATTGTTCTTGCCACAATGCTGGGTAATTTCCAAAGCAGCGAGGCAGAATCAAAACTTCAATTCGGACCGGCATGGTGGTTTCTTGATACTATGGATGGTATGACAGACCAAATGAAGTTTTTAGGTAATTTGGGTATTTTAGGCAAATTTGTCGGTATGGAAACAGATTCACGCTCATTTACTTCTTACGGCCGCCACGAATATTTCAGAAGAATTATGTGTGCGCTTATAGGTCATTGGGTTGAAGACGGTTGGTATGCACCGGATGAAGAAATGCTTAAAGAAATTGTTCAAGGTATTTCTTATAATAATGCAATGAATTATTTTAAATTTTAATTAAATTTTTGTTTGACTGCGACAAAAAATACAAATTATAATTAATTTGCAGTTGGGAAGGTTATGTAATTTATTATGAATCTTAATTTAAGACCAAAAGAAGAATGTGCGTTTGATGAAATATCATTAGGCGAAATTATGCTTAGATTGGACCCGGGCGAGGGAAGAATTAAAACTGCTCGCTCTTTCCGTGCTTGGGAAGGCGGCGGAGAATATAATGTTGCAAGGGGACTTCGCCGTTGTTTTAAACTTAAAACAGGCGTTGTAACTGCATTTGCAGAAAATGAGGTTGGCTATTTGCTTGAGGATTTAATTCTTCAGGGCGGCGTTGATACATCTCTTATTAAATGGGTTAAGTATGACGGCATAGGCAGAACAACAAGAAACGGTATTAATTTCACTGAAAGAGGATTTGGAATCAGGGGTGCTGTAGGTACTTCAGACAGAGGAAACACTGCAATCAGTCAGTTGAAACCGGGTGATGTTGATTGGGATTATATTTTTGGCACATTAGGTGTTCGTTGGCTTCATACAGGTGGAATTTATGCTGCTCTTTCCGAAAACTCCGCACAGGTTGTTATTGAAGCGGTAAAAGCTGCTAAAAAATACGGCACAATAGTTTCCTATGACCTTAATTACCGCCCATCTCTTTGGAACGACATTGGCGGTCAGGCAAAGGCACAGGAAGTTAATAAGGAACTTGCAAAATATGTTGATGTTATGATTGGAAATGAGGAAGATTTTACTGCTTGTCTTGGTTTTGAGGTTGAAGGCAATGATGCCGAGCTTAAAGAGCTTAATATGGATGGCTATGTAAAAATGCTTGGTGAAGTTTGCAAGGCTTATCCTAACTTTAAAGTAATTGCAACAACTTTAAGAACTGTAAAAACAGCAACAGTAAATGATTGGAAAGCAATTTGTTATGCAGACGGCAAGGTTTATAATTCAATTGAATTCCCGGGTCTTGAAATTTTAGACCGTGTAGGAGGCGGCGACAGCTTTGCCTCAGGCTTAATTTACGGCCTTATGACTTATGAAGATGCTCAAAAGGCAGTTAATTACGGCGTTGTTCACGGTGCGTTGGCAATGACAACTCCCGGCGATACTTCAATGGCTTCACTTAAAGAGGTTGAAGCAAAGGTTAACGGTGCATCTGCCCGTGTTCAAAGATAATTTTAAATAGGAGAAAATGTTATGGCAAATAAAATTGAAACTTTAGCAAAAATTCAAGAGGTAGGTATTGTTGCCGTTGTTCGTGCAACTTCTATCGAACAGGCAGAAAAAATTACAGATGCTTGTATTGCAGGCGGTGTTGCCGCTATTGAACTTACTTTTACGGTTCCTCATGCAGATAAATTAATTGAAGCAATGAAAGCAAAATATAACAGCGGTGAAATTATTATCGGTGCAGGCACGGTTATGGATGCAGCAACAGCACGTATTGCAATTCTTGCAGGTGCCGAATATATTGTATCACCTTATTTTGACCCTGAAACCGTTAAAACCTGTAATCGTTATGGAATTCCTTCAATGCCGGGCATTTATACTCCAACCGAGGCTGTGCATGCAATGGAATGCGGTGCAGATGTTTTAAAGGTATTTCCGGGTGATATTGCAGGTCCTGCGTTTATTAAAGATATTCACGGTCCTATTCCAAATGCCGTAATGATGCCTTCAGGAGGCGTAGATGTTAACAATGTTAAAGATTGGATCAAGGCAGGTGCAATTGCTTGCGGTGCCGGCTCATCACTTATTGCAGGTGCTAAAACAGGCGATTATGACAAAATTACCGAAACAGGTAAGCTTTTTGTTCAGCGTATTAAAGAAGCACGTGCAGAAATGGCAAAATGATTTTTTATAAAGCAAAAGAGCAGTTCAAAATGAACTGCTCTTTTTTATTTTGTGTGTTCGTCTAAGGTTAGGTAATAAGCGTTTAAAAAGTTTTCTTTAAAATAAATTACTTCATCAAGTTTTATTTCATCAATTTTTTTCTTTTGTGATTCAAGTGCCTTTTCAAATTCTTTGTTACCCATTCTTGTTTCTTCAATGCATTTGATTAACGCATCAATTTTATCTGCCGCTTTTACAAGTTGCCAAAGCTCCGCATCCTGTTCTGTTTTTTCAAAAAATGGTTTGTATTCATCTTGAAATTCATCAGGCAGCATGGCAAGCAGCCTTTCACCTGCAATATGCTCAATATTTTTGTAAACGTTTTTAATATCGTCGTTGTAATATTTAACAGGTGTAGGCATATCGCCTGTAATAACCTCTGTTGTGTCATGGTAAATTGCCAGCAAGGCAGCACGTTCGGCATTATAATTTTTTCCGAATTTTTTATTGCCTATAATAGCAAGTCCGTGGGCAATAATTGCTACATTGTGGCTGTGTTCTGCAATATTTTCCTTGTTTGAATTATTCATCAATGCCCAACGGTCAATGAATTTCATTCTGTTAACCATTGCAAAAAAATTACTGTTCATTTTCATTTTCCTTTGTAATATTAATGCCTAATTCTCCAAGTTGAATATTATCAATAAATGAAGGGGCACCGCTCATAAGTTCACTTGCATTTTGAACTTTAGGAAATGCTGTTACGTCCCTTAAACTGTCTGCACCGCATATAAGCATAGCCAAACGGTCAAGTCCTATGCCCATTCCGCCGTGAGGAGGAGCTGCATATTTATATGCGTCAACAAGAAATCCGAATTTAGCGTCAATTTCTTCCTGCTCCATGCCCAAAAGCTCGAACATTTTATTTTGAAGCTCGCAGTCTGTAATTCTCATAGAGCCTGATGAAAGCTCTGTACCGTTTAATACAAGGTCAAATGCCTTTGCACGCACAGAACCCTTGTCTGAATCAAGATAAGGAATGCATTCCTCCATTGGCATTGTAAATGGGTGGTGCATTGCAAGCCATTCGCCTGTTTCCTCATCATATTCAAAAAACGGCATTTCAGTTATCCAAAGGAAGTTCCATTTATTTTCGGGAATAATATTTAATGTTTTTGCAACGGTTAAACGAAGTGCACCCATTACGGAAAGTGCAAGGTTTGTTTTATCGCTTACAATGAAAACGCAGTCGCCTTTTTCAACGTTAAGTGTTGATATAAGTTCGCTAAGCTCACCGTTTTTAAGAAATTTGTTAAATGAGCAGTTAGGCTCTTCATCTGCCCAACGAATATAAGCAAGTCCTTTTGCACCGATTCCTTTAACAAAATCTGTTAATTTATCAATTTTCTTTCTTGTATATTCTTTTGCTGCGTTTTTGGCAACTATTGCTTTAACACTGCCGCCATTTTCAATTGCATTTTTAAATACAACAAAATCTGTTTTGTCTGCCCATTCGGTAATGTCTTCAATTAACATTTCAAATCTTGTGTCAGGCTTGTCTGAACCGTATTTGTTCATTGCGTCGGCAAAAGTCATTCTCGGAAGAGGTGAGTCAATATTAACATCAATGGTTTCTTTCATAAGCTTTTTAATAAAGCCTTCTGCCATATCCATAATGTCGTCTGTATCAACAAAACTCATTTCAAGATCGATTTGTGTAAATTCAGGCTGACGGTCTGCTCTTAAATCTTCATCCCTAAAGCATCTTGCAAGCTGAATGTATCTGTCAAATCCCGATACCATAAGTAATTGCTTGTAAATTTGCGGACTTTGAGGTAATGCGTAAAATTTACCGTTATGAATGCGGCTTGGCACTACATAGTCTCTTGCGCCTTCCGGTGTGGACTTTATCATCATAGGTGTTTCTATTTCAATAAAATCATTTGCATAAAAATATTCTCTTGCAATTTTTGCAATTTTGTGGCGCATAATAATATTTTTTGTAAGCTTTTCGTTTCTTAAATTAAGATAACGGTATTTAAGCGTTGTTTCGTCGCCTACTTCATCTGCTTTTGAAATTTCAAAAGGCGGAGTTTGAGCTTTTGAAATAATGCGCAATTCGGTTACTTCAACTTCGATTTCACCTGTGGGAATATCAAAGTTTTTGCTTTCACGTTCTTTAACAATACCTTTAAGTGCAAGCACATATTCGCTTCTTACACTTTGCGCTTTTTCAAAAATTTCACGGTCTGTTTTGTCATTAAATGAAATTTGAACAATACCTGTTCTGTCTCTTAAATCAATAAAAATAAGATTTCCTAAATCTCTTTGGCGCTGTGCCCAGCCGAAAAGAACAACTTCTTTGCCTGCGTTTGCCAGTGTTAAGGTGCCGCAATAATTTGTTCTTTTTAAACCTTTAATAGTTTCCATATCAGTTCTCCTGTTTGTTAATCTTTCTTTTCAAGACCGAAAAGGGTTGAAAAATCAAATTCTTCACCGTTGATTTCCAAATCCGCAAGTTGTTCGGAAAGTGTGATGTTATAGTAGCCGCTTACAAATGTGGAAATTGCAATTTCCGTTTCTTCACCGGTTGCCATATTTTTAAGTTTTGCTACACCTTCATCTATTTCATTATCGCCTAAAACAATGGTGAATTTTGAGCTTAATTTATCGGCGTATTTCATTTGTGCCCTAAGCCCTCTGCCATTTAAGTCATAAAGGCAGGAGAATCCTTCTGCACGCATATCTTTTGCAATTTCAATTGCTTTAAGCGTTGCTTTATCGCCAAGGGCAACAATAAATAAATCAGGTTTTTCGCTTTCGGGAAATTCACAGCCTTGAGTTTCCATTAAAAGCATTAATCTTTCAAGACCCATAGCAAAGCCTAATGACGGTGTTTTTTGACCGCCTAATTCTTCAATAAGTCCGTCATATCTGCCGCCGCCGCAAACGGTGCCTTGTGCACCTATTGAGTTTGAAACAAATTCAAAAACAGTTTTCGTATAATAATCAAGACCTCTTACAATTTGAGGGTTAATTGTGTACTCAATGTTTTCTGCGTTAAGGTACTTTTGTACTTTTTCAAAATGTTCTTTGCAATCATCACAAAGGTAGTCCAAAACAACAGGTGCTTTTGCTGCAATTTCAGAGCAAACAGGTGATTTGCAGTCTAAAATACGCATTGGGTTTCTGTCTAATCTTCCTTTACAAGTGTCGCAAAGCTCGTCTTTTCTTGAGCTGAAATATTCTTTAAGTGCTTTGTGGTATTCCGCACGGCATGTAGGGCAGCCTATGGAATTAATTTCAAGGCTAAGGTCTTTAACGCCCAATTCATCAAATACTGATTTTGCAAGACTTATAATTTCTGCGTCTGCAAGCGGACTTTGTGTGCCAAAGCATTCAATGCCGAATTGATGGAATTCACGCAATCTGCCTGCCTGCGGTTTTTCGTATCTGTAGCAAGATATAAGGTAGCATATTTTTTGCGGCAACGTTTCGTTTGAAAGTCCGTTTTCAAGAAAAGCACGGGCAGCACCGGCTGTTCCTTCCGGACGTAATGTTATGTTTCTGCCGCCTTTATCGTCAAATGAATACATCTCTTTTTGAACAACGTCCGTAGTATCGCCTACGCCACGCTGGAACAGCTCGGTGTGTTCAAAAACAGGTGTTCTCATTTCTTTGTATCCATATTTTCCTGCAACATCAAGGCAGGTTGCCTCAATGTATTGGTTTTTGTGCACATCTTTCGGTAAAATATCTTTTGTGCCTTTGATTGCTTTGGTAATAAGTGCCATATTTATTCTCCGTCAAAAAAATTTCGGGCAAGGGGAGCTTGCCCGAATAATATTATTCGCTAAATTTAGGAATTGTATCTTGGGTTAACAATTTCTCTCCATTCAAAGTCGCCACGTTCAACGCCTCTGATAAGTGCTTCTGCAGTTGCGATGTTTGTTGCAAAAGGAATGTTGTGAACATCGCAAAGGCGCAACAAATCGTTGTCGTTAGGTTCGTGAGGCTTTGGGTTAAGCGGGTCTCTGAAAAATATTAAAAGGTCTATTTCATTGCATGCAATACGGCTTGCAATTTGTTGACCGCCGCCTTGACTGCCAGCCAAAAAACAACTGATGTTAAGTCCGGTTGCTTCGTGAACAAGTTTGCCTGTTGTGCCGGTTGCACAAAGGTCGTGCCTGCTCATAATTCCGCAGTATGCAATGCAAAATTGAACAAGAAGTTCCTTTTTTGCATCATGTGCTATAAGCGCTATATTCATATTCTGCCTCCGTTAATATTGAGTGTAAGATTTAGTTTTAAATTATCCTAATGTAAAATATATCATAAATTTTTAATATATTCAATAAAATTATTTATTTTAATTTAACAAAGTTCCTGTTTGTTGTGCAGGTGCTTCGTCTGAATTGTTTGAATAGTAGTAATCTATGATGGATGATGTTATTTCTGCCGTTGAAGTACCTGAACCGGCAAGTTCAATAACAGATGCAATGGAAATTTCCGGGTTGTCGTACGGAGCAAAAGTGATAAGAAAACCATTGTTAACTTTTTGACCGTTTTTTATAACCTGGGAAGTACCGGTTTTGCAGGCAACATCAACATCTATTTTTCTGAAAACAGAAGCCGGTGCACCGTTTGTGGCAACAAGGTGCATGCCTTCCTGAACAGTTTTAAACGTGCTGTCGGAAATCGGCAAATCCTCTGTAACTGTGGCACCTGTTTCGTCTATAGAACCGTTTTTTGTGTTTATAATGGCCTTAACAAAATGCAAGTCGTATCTTGTGCCGCTGTTTGCAACAGTAGCACAGTAGTTTGCAAGCTGAAGAGGTGTGAATAAGTTGTCTGACTGACCGATACCGCTTTGAATAGTATCACCCATTTGCCATTTTTTATTGTATCTTTCGGCACTTGCAGGACCTGCCAACACGCCTGCCGCTTCGTTAATTTCAACGCCTGTTTTTTCTCCTAAGCCAAACATGGAAGCGTATTCATTCATTTTTGAAATACCAAGTCTGTCTGCACAGTTATAGAAGAAAATGTTGCAGGAATCACGTAATGCGGTTTTAACATTTTCACTGCCGTGTGCGTTTTGGTTTAAACATTTAAAAGTAATGTCATAATATTGGAATGTTCCTCGGCAGGTAAATGTTGAACTGTCTGTAATAACGCCTTCTTCCAATGCCGCACAAGCCATCATAGGTTTAAACGTGGAACCGGGGGCGTATGTACCCAAAGCAAATCTGTTCCAAAGCGGTTTTCTTGAATTTTTTGCAAGCCTTGTGTAATCATCGTAATAATCGGTTATGCTGTATGTTGGATAAGATGCGGCTGCAAGTAACTCGCCTGAATTAACGCTTTCAACAACAACGGCACCGGCACTGTTATATAAATCTACACCGTCGCAGGTTTCTTTCAATTTTTCTTGGGCAAGAAGCTGCAAATCTTTATCTATTGAAAGAACAACAGTGTTGCCTTGTACAGGGTCTTTTGTAACTTTTTCATTTACATTTCCGTTTGAATCAACAGTAATTGTTAATTCTCCCGGAACGCCTCTTAATTCTTCTTCCATTGCTGATTCTATGCCGCTTTCGCCAATGGTGTCTGTTATTCCGTAACCGCTGTCTTTTAACTGTTCATATTCGTCTGCATTTATTTTTCTTACAGTTCCCAAAATATGAGGGGCAAGCTCAGGGTTTGTGTATTCACGGTAAGATGTTACTTTAACGTTTGCACCTAAGAAAGATGTTTGGTCTTCTTTAATGGCTGCAACTGTTTCACTGCTTACATCGTCTGCAATAATAACAGGGTTTTCAATAGAGAAAGAGAGACGTGTAAGTTCATATCTTACTGCACCTATTTCAAGTGCGGTTTCTTTGTCAAAGGACTGAAGGCCGTATTCTTCAACCATGGCGTTAAAGCAGTTTTCGGCAGTGGCGTATTTTTGAAGATTAAACATGTTTTTGCTTTTCATGTTTGTAACTTCGTCTTCGTCATCTGTAAAAACTATTTTTCCGCTGTCAACGGTAAGCGGAAGGTTGTTAATCCATTCTTCGTCGTTTTTTCTGAAAAGCTGCAAAAGATTAATAATTATTGCATTTCTTTTTTCATTTTCGCTTTTAGGCGGAAAATATGCGGCGTCCAAAATAATTGAATTACCGCTTCTGTTTGTAACAAGGGAATTACCGTTTCTGTCTACAATTTCACCACGTGTTGCTTCAATAGGCACAGTGTATGTTTTTACTGCGTTGTTTTGAGAAACGTAGTAATCATGATTTTTTATTTGAATAGTATAAAGGTCTGCACCAAAGCCGAAAATAACAGCCGCAACCAGTAATATACAAACAAAAGACCTGATACTTGAATGTCTGCTTTTCACGGTAATCCTCCTTTCTGTGTTTTAAGTAAAATTTGTTAATATATAATTTCTTTAACAAAAAATTTTTTTAGTGGATTTATGCATGCATAAATAATAGGCGTTGCTATGGCTGTATAGAATGCGCATGGCATATAAAAAGAAACTATTGAAAGTTCTGCACCGGGCACATTTTTTATTATTATGAAAAACAGCCAATAAAGAACGCAGTAAATAAATACGGTTAAAACAGAAAATGCTAAGTTGGTTATAAATGTGTTTCTTATAATGTAAGTAACAAACATTGCGCTTGCAAAGCAGCAAATGCATAAAAATACTGCGTTAAAGCCTAAATGCACGGCAGATGTTAAATCCCAAAGCAATCCGCCGAACAGTCCTAAAACGCCGGCGAAAAGCTCGTCTTCACCCATTCCTAAAATTATGCACACGGGAATAAGCAAAAAGCACCGGGCGTTTCCTATTTCAACTGTAAGCCCTGCCGTGTTTTGAATTAATGCACAAATTGCTATTATTACAAAATACGCAATGGTTTTTGTTACGCTGTTTTTATATTTTTTGTCCATTAATTTTCACCCCATCCCGTAAGAACAAGGCAGTTTGAAATGTTTGTAACGTTAACGCCGGGTTCAATAACGGCATAAGAGGCAATAGATGTTTTTTCTTGGTCAATTTCCTCAACTGTGCCTATGATAAGTCCTTCGGGAATTCTGCCGCTTATACCTGCAGTGGAAACTATTGAACCATATGTAACGGAGGTGGAAGAATCAAGGTTTGAAAACTTGCATTTGCCTTTTTGTGCCAATGCGGCATCACCGGTTACGTAAGAAATTTCGCCGGACACTATTTCGTAAGCCGAAACCGAAAAATCAGGGTCCAGAATTGTTTTTACCACACTGTATGTGGGGTATGATTTGCTTATTATTCCAACAATGTAATTACCGTAAACAACAGCGTCCCCCTCTTTAATTCCGGCGGTTGAGCCTTTGTTTATGGTGTAGGAGTTGAAAATATCGGCAGCATCCCGTGCTGTAACAGTGGCTTCAACAAAGCTGTATTCCGGATTTTCTTCTTTTAATTCTAATGCGTCTTTGTAAAGTGCATTTTGCTTTTTTAAGTTTTCATAGTCTTCAAGCTGACTTTGCAATGAGCCTACTTGCTTCTCAAGCTCGTCAATTTTATCAAGGTATTCCTTGTTTCCCGAAGCTTCGCCGAATACATATGATATGCCGTCGCTTATTTTTGACGCTACCCAGTTTGCCGGGGTAAAAACAACGCCTATAATACTTGATTGTGCCGTTTCTCCTCTGCCGTTTGCGGCACAGATAAGAGCACCTATAAGAAGCAAGGCTATAATTACGCTGACTAACTTAAATCGGCTGCTTTTGAAAAATTCTTTCATTACTATCTTGCCCTTCTCATTTTCATTGAAGCACCTATTGCAACAGCTTCAAGTGGATTTTCGGGTGTGTAAACGACAATGCCGGTTTCTTTGGAAATTAATTCCGGAAGTCCTCTTAAAAGTGATGTGCCGCCGGTTATGTAAATGCCTCTGTCAACAATGTCTGCGGCAAGTTCAGGCAATGTAACTTCCAATGTTTCACGAATTGCTTCAATAATTTCCTGAACGGGTTCTGCCAATATATCTCTGACTTCGGCAGAGGTGATTTCAACAGTTTTGGGTAATCCGTTTTCTAAATTTCTGCCACGAATTTCCATTGCACCTTCGCCGTCATATTCTGATGCAGAGCCGATTTTTATTTTAATATCTTCAGCCGTAACATCACCTATAAGAAGAGAGTGTTCTTTTTTCATATAGTTGATTATTGCGCTGTCTAATGCATTGCCGGCTGTTTTAATGCTTTTTCTTGCGGCAATTCCCCCAAGTGAAATTACTGCCACGTCGCATGTGCCGCCGCCAATATCAACAATCATAGAACCGGTTGCATCATAAACAGGCAATCCCACACCTAAAGCGGCAGCCATGGGTTCTTCAATTAATTCAACTTCGCTTGCACCTGCCGCACGCAATGCATCTTCAACGGCTCTTCTTTCAACTTCCGTAACGCCGCTGGGTACAGAAATTACGGCTCTTGTTTTTGTAAACATAGAACTTTTTGCCGAACGGTAAATAAAATCATGCAGCATATCGGCAGTCATATCAAAGTCGGCAATAACGCCGTCCTGCAAAGGCTTAATTGCAACAATAGAACCCGGAGTTCTGCCAATCATGGCTTTTGCTTCTTTTCCTGTTGCAAGCACTCGGCGTGTTTTAACGTCAACGGCAACAACGGAAGGTTCGTTGATTGTTATTCTGCCTTTTCTGTCGCAAATAAGGGTGTTTTCGGTTCCTAAATCAATTCCTATATCTTTAGTTAACAGCATTTAAACTTCTCTCACTTTCAAAAGCAAATTTATAAAGAAACATATTAATCCATTATTAATGACTATTATATATTAATTTAACCTTTATAACAACCGAAAAACAGTATTTTTTACAATTATTTTTAAAAAATTTTTCAAAAAACCTTTGGCAGTTAAATGCCAAAGGTTTTACTTTAAATATCAACTGTAAATGTGTATCCTTGTTTTTTAATTTCATCAATAACAGATGGCAAAATATCGGCATTTGTTTGACAAACTGCATGTAAAAGCATGATTTCGCCGTTGTGCAATGATGATGTGATTTTGTTATAGGCAAAATCTTTGTCAGGCGGATTGGAAGTGTCCCAATCGGCATAGGCAAAGCTCCAAAAAACGCTTTTGTAGCCTAAGCTTTTTACCAAAGCCAGATTTTGCTCGCTGAATTCGCCTTCGGGGAATCTGAAAAGTTTCATTTCATATGAAAAATATTCAGCCATATAGTCGTGCATAATCGTAACTTCATCTTTTGCTGTTTCCGAATCAATTTCAGTCATATTGTAATGTCTGTAAGAATGGTTTGCCACAATGTGCCCCTCTTTTATCATTCTTTGAACAAGTTCGGGGTTTTTGCTTACATAATCATATGTGCAAAAGAAAATTGCAGGTACCTTTTTTTCTTTTAATGTGTCTAAAATTTGAGTTGTATAGCCATTTTCGTAACCTTCGTCAAATGTTAGGCAAATTTGCTTTGTATCATCTAACAGCCATTGCGCCGATAATTCGGAAAATCTGTTTTGCAAGTCGGTTGGGTCTTTTGGCCGTTGGTTGTTTTCAATATTTCCGGGTCCCCAGGTAATGGCAGATGTGTTATATTCGGAAAGGTCAACATCTATACCTGTAACATCGGGCGCTGTGTTTTCAACGCCTGTTGTGCTTTGAGTAGTTTGATTTTGAGTTTCCGTACTGTTTTTGTTATTGTTTTTATTTGTATTTGCCGAACATCCGCTAAGTAAAACGGCGATAATGATTAACGGTATTAAAATTGCTTTTTTCACATAAAAAACTCCTTTCGCAAGTATTTTTTGCAAAAGGAGTTATAATATAAGTGGTATATTTTATTGGTTTTTTTCAGCTTCTTCAACACTTTTTTGTTTTAAGTAGGCGTTAATAAATCCGTCAATATCTCCGTCCATAACAGCGTTAATATTTCCCATTTCAAAGCCTGTTCTGTGGTCCTTTGCCATGGTATAAGGCATAAACACGTAAGAACGAATTTGCGAACCCCAGGCAATTTCTTTTTGGTCGCCTTTAATGTCTTCAATTCTTTCTAAATTTTCACGTTCTTTAATTTCAACAAGTTTTGATTTAAGCATTCTCATGGCAACTTCTCTGTTTTGGTGCTGAGAACGTTCAATTTGGCAGGAAACGACAATACCTGTCGGAATATGCGTTAATCTTACCGCAGATGATGTTTTGTTTACTTTTTGTCCGCCGGCGCCCGAGGCACGGTAAACGTCCATTTTAATATCTTCTTCACGAATTTCCACATTAACGTCATCATCAATTTCCGGCATAACTTCAAGTGAAGCAAATGATGTGTGTCTTCTTCCTGATGAGTCAAACGGAGAAACACGAACAAGCCTGTGAATTCCCATTTCGCCTTTAAGGTAGCCATAAGCATTTTCGCCTTCAATAAGAATCGTGGCGCTTTTAAGTCCTGCAACGTCTCCGTCAAGATAATCAAGGGTGGATACTTTATAGCCGTGCCTTTCTCCCCATCTGTTGTACATTCTAAACAGCATTTCAGCCCAATCCATAGCTTCTGTTCCGCCTGCACCGGCGTGAAATGTTAAAAGTGCGTTTTTGTTGTCAAATTCACCGCTTAAAAGTGTGGAAAGAGTTAAATTTTCAATTCGTTTTTCAATATCTTCCACAGATGACGTACAGTCTTCAAGTAAACTTTCGTCATTTTCTTCGTCTGCCAATTCAATCATAACAAGCGCATCTTCGTAATCTGATTTTAAATCTTCATAAGATGCAACTTTTGCTTTAAGCGAGCCTGCTTTTTTTAATGTTTTTTGGCTTTCTTCCATATTATCCCAAAAATCGGGAGCGGCTGCTTTTTCGTCAAGTTCTTTTATTTCGTTTTTTACCAAATCAATGGCAAGGGCTTCTTTAAGGTTTTTAATCGGTTTTTCCGATTCAAGCAATCTGAATTTTAAATTTTCAAATTCAATCATTAGGTAACATCAGCCTTTCGTAAAAGTAAACACACAGTAAACTGCCGTCGAGTGGCATGAATTTTTACTTTGTGTGCCTGTTGATTGAAATATTATAAACAAATTAGCTGTTTTATGCAAGTTTATATTTGAAGTTGTTAAAATATTATTTACCGTATTTTAATCATTATGTTGATTTTTCGTGTTAACATAAGTATAATAATTTAATACAGAAGTGTATTTCTAAGGAGAAAAATATGTTATTTGAAAATGATAAATGCCCGGTGTGCAACCGTGTTTTTCAGGAGGGCGACGACATAGTTGTTTGTCCGGAATGCGGAACGCCGCATCACAGGGAATGCTATAATCAGCTTCATCGTTGTGCGAATCAGTCTCTTCACTCGGAGAATTTTAAATTTCAGCGCAGTGCCGACGTGCAAGCTGAGAATGAGCAAAGCAAAAATGAAAATCAAAATCGAGGCGATGTTACGCCGGTTTCAACTTTTTTTAATAAAATCGAAGCTGCCGAAGAGCAGCAGGTTGATAAGGTTGTAAGCGAAACTGTTCATACGGAAAAACCAAATGAAGCAACTGTTGACGGTGTTTCGGTATATGATGCTTCACAGGTAATCGGCAGCAATGTTAATTATTATTTGCCTCGTTTTATTACAAAAAAAGGTTTAAATTGGAATTGGGGCGCTTTCTTTTTCGGTCCTTATTATTTCTTTTACAGAAAAATGTATGCTCAGGGATTTATGTTCCTTGCACTTCGCTATTTTGCAGATTTGATTTTAGGTTCAATTTATTCAAAGCAGGTAACAACGTTTGTAAACTCATATAATGCTTTGCTTTCAAACGGTTATCCGTCAGCCGATGATATGACAAAGTTTGTAAATTCATCAGCATACCAAAATGCTGTTCCTTATATGTTGATAATGGGTGCAATTTTTGCTGTTTTTGCTATTGTTATAGGTATTTGTGCAAACAGAATGTACCGCAAAAAAGTTGTTACAACCGTTAAGGCGGTAGATGAAAAACTTAAAAACGGCGATTCGTTTACGGTTAATCCGGTTAGTCCTATGATGATGGGTCAGGATATGGATTTAAGTCAGGCAGAAATGCGCAAATTGTTTCTTGCAAAGCAGGGGGGAGTCAGTTGGCTTGCACCTGCGGCAATTTATATTTTGCTTATGATTATTTCTAACATTATGTAACAGGGGGTAAATAATATGAAGGTCAGAAAAGCAATAATACCTGCAGCAGGTTTGGGAACACGAGTTCTTCCGGCATCAAAAGCAATTCCTAAAGAAATGCTTAATATTGTTGATAAGCCGGCTATTCAATATATTGTTGAGGAGGCTTTTGCTTCCGGAATTGAAGAAGTGCTTATTATTACAAACAGAAATAAGGGCGCTATTGAAGACCATTTTGACCATGCTTTTGAGCTTGAGGCTAAGCTTAAAGACAATCCGGATAAACAGGATATTTATGAGGATGTAATGAAGTGTTCCGATTTCGGCAATATTTATTTTCTTCGTCAAAAGGAAACAAAGGGCTTGGGTCATGCAGTTTTGTGTGCAAAAAATTTTATAGGCAACGAGCCGTTTGCAGTGCTTTACGGCGATGATGTTATTCTTTCAAAAACACCTTGTACAAAGCAGTTGTGCGACGCTTATGAAAAATATGAAAAAGGCGTTGTGGGTGTTAAGGAAGTGCCGGGTATGGCAATTACAAAATATTGTTCTTTGAAAACAGAGCATTTGGAAGATAATTGTTACAGCTGTACGGATATGATTGAAAAGCCCAAGCCTGAAGAAATCATGGGTAATTTTTCAATTTTAGGCAGAGTTGTTTTGCCGCCTGAAATTTTTGGTATTCTTGAAAATACTCCTTTGGGAAAAGCAAATGAGCTTCAGTTAACTGACGCTATGAAAACTCTTGCTCAAAAAGAAGGCGTAATAGCCCTTGAATATGAAGGAACTACATATGATATGGGCAATAAATTCGGTATTCTTAAAGCAAATATAGAAGTGGGATTAAATCACCCCGATACAAAGGATGAATTAAAAGCCTACTTAAAAGAAATTGCCGAAAATCTTGATTAATTGTTAGCGAGGGAAACTATTGGATAATTATAATTTTGTTTATGATAATCAAAATAGTGATGAAATGATGCAGCGTGCTATGTACTATCAACTCAGCGCAAAGCAGGAAAGAAAAGAAATAAGAAAATTAGGCAACATTTTAGGACTTGTTTTAATTGCTTTTGTTGCTATTCAATACATTTGTGTGTTGTTGCTTCAGACGAATGCAGAATTTTATGATGCTTATGAAACCTCTTATATTTTTCAAACAAGCTTTACCGTTATTGCAGTTGAAATTTTGGCTTTGTGTGTTCCTTTTGGATTAATGGCATTGGCAAATAAAAAAAAGTATGTAACACCTGTTGTTCCCACTAAAAAAATGTCTGCCGGTTCGGTTGTATTGTGGGTTGGCTTCGGTATGCTTTGCTGCATCGGCGCAGATTATTTTGTGAGTATTGTTTCCACAATTTCAAACACTTTGGGTTTTGAACTTACACAGCCGGATACTTTAGAGCCGGATTCGTTTATTGCTTGCATATTTTGTGTTATAGGCACGGCTGTTGTTCCTGCTATTTGTGAGGAATTTGCAATGCGTTGCTGCGGCGTAGGCTTGTTGAGAAAATACGGCAAGGCATTTGCAGTAACTGCAATCGCTATTGTATTTGGGCTTGTTCACGGCAATATTGTTCAATTTATATTTGCAACTTTAGTCGGTCTTATTTTAGGTTACGTAACTGTTAAAACAGACAGTGTTGTTCCGGCAATGTTTATTCACGGCTTTAATAACGGAATGAGTGTTTTTTCATCTGTGGTTGATTATGCTTGCGGCACAAGCAGCTTTTTAAGCAAAAATGCAACGGTTATTTTGTTTGTATTTTGGGTTGTTGTGGGTGTTATATGTGCAACTTGTTTGGCTGTAAAAAAAGAATTTAAATCTGTTCAGCCACGCCAAAGAATGCCTTATGAAAATTCAACCGGTCAAAAGCTGGCAACATTTTTCTTTGTTCCGGGTATGATTTTGCCGTTTGCATACTTAATTGTGTCAACGGTTATGACAATTAAGCATTAATTATGAACAAGTTTATGGAAGAAGCATTGCACTTGGCACTTTTAAGCAGTGCAGAGGGCGAAGTGCCGGTAGGTGCCGTTGTTGTTTGTAACGGCAAAATTGTAGGCACAGGCAGGAACAGGCGTGAAACGGAAAAAAATGCTCTTTGCCATGCTGAAATTGAGGCAATTAATAATGCTTGCAAAAAATTAGGCGGTTGGCGTTTGTGGCAATGTGAAATGTTTGTAACTCTTGAACCTTGCCCGATGTGCGCAGGTGCAGTAATAAATTCACGTATTAAAAAAGTAACGTTTGGCGCTTATGATAAAAAAGCGGGTTCTTTTGGCTCTGTAATTGATTTTAACAGCTTGGGGTATAATCATAAGCCTGAGGTTGAGGGCGGAGTAGACGAAGCGGAATGCGCAGCATTGTTAACGAATTTTTTTAAAAATTTAAGAAAGGAAAAACAACAGTCAAAGTTGTTTGCCGATTAAAATTAAAGCTACTTGCGATTTAATCGCAAGTAGCTTTTTTGTACCTGTTTATTTTTTTGGCTTTTTAATTTTGTTAAGTTTGGCATTAATTTGAAGGATTTGTTCTTTTGTAAATTTACCGCCCATCATCATAAATACACGTTTAACGGTAAATCCTTTACCCATTTCAATCATTGTTTTGTTGATTGAAAATCCCATAACGTTTGCTTTGCCTGATTTTTTCTTTTTGTTCTTTGTATTATTTTCACCGCTGTTGCCTCCTTTAAATGAGCTTTTAAGAATTCTGACAGCGGAAAGAAGGAACAATTTACCTTTAAATGTGGAAAGAATATCGCCTATAGTATCGTTAATTGAAAAATATCCTGTAGGCGTGTCAATTTCAAACCAGTTAATAACTGCGCCTTCTTCTTTCATTCTGTATGCTTCGTTAAATTTTTCAACTTTGTTTATGCGGCTTTCGTCTGTTAAATTACCTGCTTTAGCTGTAATTATTGTTTCGCCATGGTTTTTAACATCAAAGTAGAAGAAAGGATATTTTCCTTTAAATTGCTTGCCTATGCTTTCGCCGTTTGCAAATAATTCTACTTCATCACAGTTTGAATATACTGTAATTTTTGTAACGTCTTCTACACGGTCTATATATCTTTTTCCGCAAATATGAAGCATCGGTTTGCTTGAAAGCCATGCTTGATAAGCATAAAAACTGTCTTTTTTATATTTTCTGTCAAAAGTAACAAGACCTTTGTGGTTCATTCCGTTTTCTCCGCCTTCGGCACGGGCGTCTGCGGCAAAGTCAAACATATTCCAAACATGGGTTGCCCAAAGGTAAGGTCTGTCAATAATTTGCTTAATAAGCTCTTCATGGTAATATGCTTGGTATTCTTCGGTATAGTCGCCTTGTTCCGGCGTTGATGTGTGCCAGTTAAGTGCTTCACAGCCGTATTCACTCAAGCCTATTGCTTTGTTTGGGTATTTTTTGTGAAAATTATCAAACCAAGGTCCGTACATTGTAACGTTTCCGCCGTACCAACCGAAATAATGGTTATACGAAACGATGTCGCTTATGTGAACATACGGGTCGTCAGGCTTGCACATTGTAACAACTGCAACGGTTGAAGGCCTTGTTTTGTCAAGGCTGTGAACCAAATCATTTAACATTTTATGGTTTTCTATTAATGCCGGGTCAGAGCCATTCATTGTTATTTCGTTTGAAAGTCCCCATGTAACAATGCAAGGATGGTTATAATTTTGGCAAATAAGCTCTGTCATTTGTTGCTTTGTGTTTTCCGCACCGTTTGTAAGATGTTTTGAAATATATGGAATTTCAGCCCAAATTACAAGACCTTTTTCGTCGCACAAATCATAAAAATACTGTGCATGTTGGTAGTGGGCAAGACGAATTGTGTTTGCACCCATTTCACAAATAAGTTCAATGTCTTCTTTGTGATGTTGGGGCAAAAGTGCATTACCTATTTCAGGTCTGTCTTGGTGTCTTGAAACACCTCTCAGCGGATATTCATTACCGTTTAAAATAAATCCTTTTTGTGGGTCTATTTTAAAACTTCTGCAACCGAATTTTGTTGAAATTTCATCTGCGGCTTCATCGTTAACAATTAATTTTGCTACCGCCGTGTAGAGAAATGGGTCTTCTGTTCCGTTCCATAAGTGGGCATTTTTGATTATTACCGTTGCAGATGGGTTTTTACCGCTTGCCTTTGCCGTCTCAATTACTTCGTTTCCATCTGTAATTGTAAATTCAACGTCGCCGTCGCAGTAAGCTTGCAAGGTAACTTCGTAATCGTTAATCTTTGCAATGGGTGTAACGGCAATTCCCGGTGCGCCGTGGTATTCTAAATCAAAATGATTTTTGCCAACGCCGATTATTGTTACATCACGGTAAATCCCGCCGTAAAACGTAAAATCTGCCAACTGTGGGTAAACAAAATTGTTTGGCGCATTGTCAACTTCAACTTTTATTTCATTTTCTTCTTTAATATTTTCAAGTTTCACACGAAATGTGGAGTATCCGCCGTGGTGAGTTGTTAATTTTTTACCGTTAAAATATACGGTTGCAGATGAGTTTGCACCGTCAAATTGAAGATAAAATTCTTCTCCTGCAGGGAATTCGCTTTTGCTTATTGCTTTTTCATAGGTGCAGGTGCCTCTGTAATAATCGTTGCCGCCGTCTTGCCCGTCCTTTCCGTTCCAGGTGTGTGGCAAATCAACGGTTTCGCTTTTACTTTCTATTGTAAATTTCCAATTTTTGTTAATGTTAGTAATTTCTCTCATTTTAATCACCATAGCCTTTCGGGCAATAAATAGTTTACTGAATATCACCTTAATTCTGTGTTGCTTAAACAGACATAAATTGTGATTCAGTCATCTCAAAATTATGCCACCGGTAAATTTTGAGAACAATATAATTTGATTAGTGTGATTTTTCACACTAATTCTCTTCGTCGGTTGTTATTGGTTTATCATCAAGTTTGTAAAGGAAATGCATGCTCAATAAGCATATGATAGAACCGATAAACGGTAATAATCCTGTCATTAAATAAATCTTTTCGGGTACTCCCGGTGCTTGTTCCAATGCACCAAGGCTGGATTCATAACCTGTAAGTCCCAAAGCAACGGAAATTAACGATGCACCGAGACCTTGTGCGATTTTTCTGAATAAAGAATAAGTTGCGTAAATAGAGCCTTCTTCTCTTCTGCCTGTTTTTGCTTCTTGATAATCTATACAGTCGGCAACAAGCGCCCAAGTAAGAACAAGGTAGAATGCAGAACCAAACATGGCAATACCTACAAGCACAATCCAAATATAAGGGTTTTCAAACCTTACAAATGTAGCAATTCCGCTTGCTATTGCCGAAATTAAAAACGGATATGTGCAAAGCTGCTTTTTTGTAAATTTCTTTGAAAGCGGTTTAACGGCAACTATGCCCAAAACAGTTGGTAAGCCTGCAATAATTGTTGCTATTGAAATAAGCTTTGTGTTTTTGAAGTA
Organism: uncultured Eubacterium sp.; assembly: GCA_934512155.1. Taxonomy (GTDB): domain Bacteria; phylum Bacillota; class Clostridia; order Oscillospirales; family Acutalibacteraceae; genus Eubacterium_R. The sequence continues at coordinate 59,243 of CAKSWS010000007.1, forward strand.
GCACATGAAAATATATTGCATAGAGCTTGTAACAGTCATCATAAGTGCAAGGTATGAAACAGATGAAATTGTTACGCCAAGCATTGGTTTGTTTTTGAAGAAAGAGCCGAGTGTTTTGAAATAATTAAACTTTTGGTTTTCATCTTTAACAATAGGTTCAATACGCTCTGTTGTCATTTTTCTTGTGAAAATAAAGGCAATAAATCCTATAATTCCCATAACGGCAACAATAACGAAGAAGATGTTGCCACGTGGATTGTCATTTGCATCGTAAACAAGCAAAGGCAATATAATCATAACGGGAATTTGTGCAAACATAGCGCCAACGCTTCTAAAGGTTGAAAGAGAGTTTCTTTCAGAAGGAACATTTGTAATAACAGATTGCATTGAGCCGTAAGGCACGTTAACACTTGTGTATGAAACGCTCCAAACACAATAGAGGCCAAGGCACATTGCAATTTTAACACCGTAAGGTGCAGACGGCGCATAAATAAACAGCAAAATGCTTGAAATTAAAAGAGGCAGGCTTGCCCATTTAATCCATGGCTTAAATTTGCCGTCTTTGCCCGGTTTAGCAGAATCGCAAATGCCGCCTATAATCGGGTCGTTAATTGCGTCAAATATTTTTGCAAGCAAAATAATTATTGCAAAATGTTTTGGCTTAATTCCCATGCATGTAACATAGAATAGCATTAAATAGTTGTTTATAAAAGCAAAGCTCATATTACAACCAAAGTCGCCCAAGCCGTATCCGATTTTATCACGCATACCGAAAGGACGTAGTTCTTTTTGATTACTCATATTAAATTACCCCTTTAAAATGTTATAATAATTATATATTATATCGCCTGCTTTTATCAATAAGCAAGGTGCATAGATTTGTTTAATGAATTATGTTTAAAATGACAATGTGATTGTAAAAAAAACGTACTAATGTTATAATTGGTTTTGCGAGGTGGTTTTATGTATTCTTTTGAAAAAGTTTGTGCAAATTCAAACAATAAAAATTGGCAAAATTTAATAAGCCGTGAAAAAACTCTTTATGGCAAAACAGATGATGTCAGAAATGAATTTGCCCGTGATTATACCAGAATTTTACATTCGTTGGCATATCGCCGATTAAAGCATAAAACACAGGTTTTTTATAATATTGAAAACGACCATATTTGTACTCGAATGGAGCATGTGGCACATGTGGAATCCGTAAGTTACACTATTGCAACGGCTTTGGGCTTAAACACTGATTTAACAAAGGCAATTTCAATAGGTCATGATTTGGGTCATGCGCCTTTCGGCCATAAGGGCGAAAATATGATTCGTGAAATTTCAAAAAAATATTTAAATAAAAATTTTTGGCACGAGCAAAACGGGTTAAGGTTTGTTGAGGGCATTGAGCTTTTGGAAGATGAAACAATGCATTTTCAAAATTTGGATTTAACTTATGCCGTAAGAGACGGTATTATATCCCATTGCGGCGAAATTGATTCAAATTGCCTGCGTCCTCGTGATGAGTTTATTGATTTTGCTGATTTTGATTCTCCCGGCAAGTATGAGGCATATACTTGGGAGGGATGCGTTGTTAAATTGGCAGATAAAATTGCCTACGTGGGCAGAGATATTGAAGATGCAAAGCGCCTTGGATTTTTGGAACCTGCCGATTTAAAGCAGCTTGAGGATTTTGCAAAGCGTTTTAAGTCTGATGCCGTTAACACAACGGTTATTATTCACAGTCTTGTTTCGGATGTGTGCCGTAACAGCTCGCCGGAAAAGGGAATTTGCCTGTCAAACACTTATGCCGGTTATTTGGAAGAGATTAAGCGCTTTAATTTGGAAAAAATTTATAATAATCCACGGTTAAAGCATTTTGAAGAATATGCAAAGCTTGTTATAAATTCTATTTTCAATACCTTGCTTCAAGGATATAACGGTGCAAAAAGTTTTGATGAACTTGAAAAAATGGAAAGTTATTATCCGAATTTGGCAAAGGATTTCAGCCGCTGGCTTGTTAAATATTGCAATGTGCAGGTTATTCCGGAAAGTCAAAAAAACAAAGCATTGCTTTATGAAAACAAAAAAATTTACTCAAATCTTGAAACAAAAGAAATTTATGTTCAGGCAATTATTGATTTTATATCCGGTATGACCGACG
>CAKSWS010000008.1 GCA_934512155.1 uncultured Eubacterium sp.
AATATAAAATTTTAGTGTCAATATCAAGAAAATATGCAAAAACGCAGAAAAATAATACGTTTTTGCAGAAAAAACTCACTTTTTTTATTTAAAAACAGTTATTAACGAATATTTCAAACTGCCAGTTTAATTCAATTTATACATTTTTTATTGCTAAAACGATTCAAATTTATCAGACTTTTTTAATGAAATTTGCTATGATTTTTAAACAATTATAGAGTAACTCGTCGAACTAAAACTAAAAACGGCTTACAGGCGATTTGTGCGAGTCCGTGAAGAAAAAATCGAAAATATAGTACTTGACTTCTGAAACACATTAGCGTATTGTGTGCTTGAAAAGGAGGCAGATATAAAATCATAGTCAGCGTGTTGCCTTATGGCAGCACAGTCATTCACAGAAAGAGTATATACCCATGTATATATGAAAACAAAAATTGAAGCAGTAAATAGAATACATACAGATATAAAGGACTGATAAAATATCAGTCCTTTTCTTCAAAAATATTTGTTACCAATGCGTTACCAACGTGTTACCAACCGTATAGTTTCAGGCGGTTTTACATAGTCCTAAAAACGCAGAAAAGACCCGCAAAACAAGGTGTTATGCGGGTCTTTAATATTTGGTGGAGATGGCGGTAATCGAAACCGCGTCCAAAATCGTCTTGCCAAGGGTTCTACGAGTGTAGTTTGTTATTAAAGATTCCCCTCACGGCACGAAAACAAACATTCGAACCACTACGGTAGACTCTGATACCTGACGGAAACCGAGCCGATTTTCCGTTCATGTTCGCCACTACACGACGCCTTATCCTAAGCCGTGGCAATCAAAGGTAAGACGAAAGCTGCACTTAGGCAGCTAAAGCTACTGATTTATTATTGTCAGTTAATTTTAAAGTGTTACTTTTAAAGCGGTGCAACTCCGCTACTCGCTGACCAAGTTTAACAACCCTGTCGAAATCCTTTCATCCCCATATTTATTGTTTTAAAAAATGTTTATATGTTGTTCTGTAATAAGTTCTTATATATCCTGCACGGGAAAGCACAACAAAATCGCCTGTTTTAGCATTATAATAAGCCACATCCCCGTTAAAGGTGCTTTTTTGCAATGAATTTTTATTCAACAAAACATTATTTGCACCACGCAAATAATCCTCAATATTATCATAACCCACTTGCTTGCCGTGCTTTAAATAATGGTTTACAAAATTTTTTGCATCATAAAAATGATATTTATAATTGCTGTAGCTGAAATCTGCCTTAACTTTTTTAGATGATGTTACAAAAAATACAAAACAAGTAATAAGAGTAAACGGAAGAGCAAATAACGCATTTTTATTAAAAAAACATCCTGCGGCAATAACAGCCAATGAAACAAAAAGAAAAACGAAGCCGAAAATTAAATTAGCCTTTTTCTTTTCCTTATAAACAATAACATTTCTGCCGCTGTTTTTATCTCTGCAAAATTTGCACCTTTTAGGTAGGTCCAACCCTTTTGTTTGATAAAAATTTGCTTCTGCCGGTGAAATTTCAAATTCTTTGCCGCACTGCACGCAAACGTTTTTCATAAAAATTAATAATTGCCTTTCATTGCACGTTCTATTGTTCTGTCGGAATCTTTTTTAGCCTGAACTGCACGCTTATCGTAAAGCTTTTTGCCTTTACAAAGCCCGATTTGCAACTTGGCTCTGCCTTTTTTTATATACAATTCAAGGGGAATAATACTTAAACCCTGTTGCTGGCTTTGACCAAAAAGTTTCATTATCTCTTTTTTGTGAAGTAATAACTTTTTCTTACGCATTGGATCACGGTTAAATCTATTACCCATTTCATAAGGTGAAATATGCATACCGATGGCATACATTTCGCCATCGTCCACACTGCAAAATGAATCCTTCAAATTAACTCTTCCAAGGCGAATTGATTTAATTTCAGTACCAAAAAGTTCAATACCTGCTTCGTATGTTTCAAGAACAAAATAATCGTGATAAGCCTTTTTATTTTTTGCTATTACCTGAAAATCATTTACCAAGACTATCACCCCTTATATTAAACTTCTGCCCTCTATTGCACGGGAAAGCGTAACTTCATCGGCATATTCCAAATCTGCACCTACAGGCACTCCGTAAGCAAGACGTGATACGGTAATTCCCATTGGCTTTAAAAGCCTGCTTATATACATTGCCGTTGCCTCTCCCTCAACTGTAGGGTTAGTTGCCATAATAACTTCTTCAACTGTACCGTCGCCAAGGCGTGAAACAAGTTCTTTAACACGAATTTGGTCAGGACCTATATTGTCCATTGGCGAAATTGCGCCATGCAACACATGATAAGTGCCGTTATATTCGTGAGTTCGTTCAATAGCAACAACATCACGAGGGTCTTCCACAACGCATATAACACTTTTATCTCTTGTTTCACTTTTACAAATCGGGCAAAGCTCATCTTCTGCTAAATTACAACAAACCTTACATTGTTTAATTTTAGTATGAGCGTCTGTTATGGCTTTTGCAAATTTTACCGCATCCTCATCGCTTAAACCTAAAACATAAAAAGCCATTCGCTGTGCTGTTTTATGACCAATGCCCTGCATACGCTCAAACTGCTCTATTAAATTTTGAAGCGGTGCCAAGTCATAAGCCACTGTCTACACATCCCTTTTTAAAATTAAAGTCCCGGAATATTAAGTCCGCCTGTAACGGATGAAAGTTCCCTTTCGGATTCCTCTGTAATTTGGCGTGTTGCTTCATTAAGAGCGGCAACAAGCATATCTTCAAGCATTTCAACATCTTCAGGGTCCACAACTTCCGGATTAATTCCGATTGCCTTAACCTCGTGCTTACCGTTAACAGTTACTTCAACCATTCCGCCGCCTGAAGAAACAACATATTCTTTTTCTTCAAGTTCTGCTTGTTTTTTTTCAATATTTTCCTGCATTTTTTGAGCTTGTTTCAACATAGCCTGCATATTTTGCGGACCGCCGCCCATACCCTGTGGTAGTCTTGCTTTCATAAAGTTTTCTCCTTATTTTTAAAATTTATTCAACTTTCATATCAATATTACCCTGCGCTTTTGAAATTAAATCTTCAAGAGGGTCTTTTTTTACAGCCGAATCATTTTTCTTTTTTATTAATCCTAATTTATAATGAACGCCTGTAACATCAAATAAAGCCTGCTTAATGGCTTTTGAGTGTGTAGGCACCTTTATAAACTGATTAAGTGTTGTATTTTTTGAATCTATTAAAAAGAATTCATCTCTTACATAACCTTTTGAACCGTTAAGAACACCGTAAAGTGCAATATCCGATTTATAAATGGCATCCATAAAATCTGCCCAATATTGAAATTCCTGTTTTCCGTTGTTTTGCGGCTGAACCGGCGATTTAGGCGGTGCCGTTTCCTCAACAGGGGATTGAAAATTATTTGTATGATTCTCCGGCGGTTCAATGTCAAACGACGGTCTGTCATCAACAACAGACGGTTTTTCAGCCTTTGGCAAATCAACATCAAACGGTGGTTTATCATCATTATCATCCGTTAAATTATTATTAACAACATCATTTTCTTTTTCAACAATATTGACAGTTTTAGGCTGAACATGCTGTGTTTTTTGAATTGTGGCAGGAGCAGAATTATTAACGGTAACACCGTTTTTAATTGTTCTTTCTAACACAGATATTCTTTCAAGCATTGAATCCGGCGACTGTTCTAATTTAGGTTCGCACAACTTAATAAACGTCATTTCCGCTTCAATTCTTGAATTTGCGCCGCCTTTAATTTTAACAAGTGCATCTTGAAACAAATCAAGTGCAAATATTACACCGGGCAAAGTATATTTTTCAGCTATTTGTAAAACTGTTTTATACTCATCATCTGTACAAATGATTAATTCTCGGCTTTTATTTACTGTTTTTATAATAAGCAAATTTCTGAAATGATTAATCATTTCAACGCAAAGACGCTCCATATCATAACTGTTTTGGTGAAGTTCGGCAATAATATTCAGTGCTTCACCGCTGTTTTTGGAGCAAACAGCTTCAGATAATTTATATATTGATTCCCTGCCTGCAATACCGGCAACCTTTGAAACAAGGTTTTCATCTATTTTTTCATTTCTGCCTGCACATTGGTCTAAAATTGACAAAGCGTCTCTCATTCCGCCGTCTGCAATACGAGAAATCAAAATAGCAGCTTCCTGAGTTAAATCAAGATTTTCATATCCGGCAACCTGCATTAAACGTTTTGCCATTGTTTCAGGCTGTATTCGCTTAAAATCAAAACGTTGGCAACGTGAAAGAATTGTTGCCGGAAGCTTGTGTACCTCTGTTGTGGCAAGAATAAATATAACATGTGCAGGCGGCTCCTCAAGAGTTTTTAAAAGAGCATTAAATGCGCCCTGAGAAAGCATATGAACCTCATCTATAATATATACTCTATACTTACCTCTGCTGGGTGTATAATTTGCCTCTTCACGCAAATCACGAATATTATCAACACCGTTATTTGAAGCGGCATCAATTTCAACCACGTCATAAATAGTGCCTGCATCAAGACCTTTACACACTTCACATTCGTTACAAGGCTCGCCATCCTTACTGTTTTCACAATTTACGGCTTTAGCGAGAATTTTAGCACACGTTGTTTTACCGGTACCACGAGAACCGGTAAATAAATAAGCGTGGGAAATTCGATTTTCTTTAATTTCATTAACAAGTGTTGAAGTTACATGCTCTTGACCGTAAACATCGGCAAACACTTTAGGCCTGTATTTTCTATATAATGCCTGATACAACTTTCCCACTCCTTTACATAAAAAATGCGGTTACATTATTAACGTAACGTACAGACTTGTCTGCGGCGCACAGAATAATCCACTTATTGCTGCTCGGTTCCCCGCCTGACAAGGTTCGTAGCATCCCGTCGCACAGGGCCCATACGCTACGCTAATAATGCAACCGCTTAAATTGTAAAGATATTATACACTATTCTTACTTTGAAATCAACACTTTTTGTATTTCTCCATAATAAATATAGTGAAAATCATTGTTATACCATTTTTCATTAATAGTATCGTCAATAAAATCCTCCGGATTAAACTTGCTTTTTGCAACCTTTTTGCAAACAAGAACAAGTTTTGCTTCTTCAAAATAAGGAGCATTTTCGTCAAAACAAGGTGTTAAGCCGGTTTCAGCAACTTTATCAACATCTCTGCCGCTTTTTGAGCCGCAAACTTTATGTATATCTTTTTTATCATCAGGATAAAAACTTAAAGTAAAATAATCGTTTTTATTTAAAAACTCTTCTGTATATCTTTGGGGGCGAATATAAACCGTTGCCATATCTTTACCCCAAAGTTCACCGACTGCACCCCAAGAAACAGTCATCATATTAAACCCATCGCTGTTTCCTGCGGTTACAAGTCCCCAATCGTCTGCAATAAGCTTTATAACGTTTTCTTTAACATCTCTGAAATTAATTTTTTCAAACATAAAATCACCTTAAATAATTATAGTAATGGGCAAAATATTGCCGCAAATATATTATATCAAACCTGTCAAGCATTTAGTACAAAAAACAAAAGGAACGACAAATGTCGTTCCTTTATAATGCAAAAATTAAACTTACTTAAGTTCAACTGTTGCGCCTGCTTCAGCAAGCTTTGCTTTAAGAGCTTCAGCATCAGCTGTAGGCATTGCTTCTTTAACAGTTGCAGGAGCGCCGTCAACGATTTCTTTAGCTTCTTTAAGACCAAGACCTGTTGCTTCACGAACAGCCTTGATAACCTGGATTTTGTTTGCACCAACATCTGTAAGTACAACGTCAAATTCTGTTTTTTCTTCAGCTGCTGCTGCGCCGCCTTCTGCCGGTGCTGCTACTGCTACTGCTGCTGCAGCGCTTACGCCGAATTCTTCTTCTACTGCTGAAACGAGTTCTGAAAGTTCAAGAACTGTAAGAGTTTTAAGTTCTTCAACAATTTTTGTAACATTCTCTGATGCCATTTTTATTTCCTCCATAAAGTAAATTTTAAATTAAATAAAGTAAATTACCGGAATTATTCAGCTGCCGGTGCTTCTTCAGCTGCAGGTGCTTCCTCTGCAGGAGCTTCCTGTGTTGTTGCTTCTTCAGGTTCCTTATCTACGATTGCTTGTACTGCACGAGCAAAAGCAGCAATAGGAGCATTGAATACGCTGCAAACTGTTGCAAGAAGAACTTCTCTTGAAGGAAGTTTTGCAAGAGCTTGAATTTTAGCGAGTTCGATAACCTCGCCGTCAAGATAACCGCTTTTTACAGTGAAATTATCATGACCGTCAGCATATTTCTGAAGAATACGAGCTGATGCAACATAGTCATCTGTGCTTGTTGCGATTGCTGTTGTGCCTTCAAGAACAGGGTCAATACCTTCAAGGCCTGCTGATTCGGCAGCTCTTTTAAGAAGAGAGTTTTTAACAACTGTGTATTCTACACCTGCTTCACGAAGCTCTTTACGAAGCTTTGTATCATCTTCTACATTAATACCCTTGTAGTCAACGATAACGCCTGCGATTGAACCTTTAATTCTTTCTGCAAGAGCAGCAACCTGTGCTTGTTTCTTTTCAAGAATTACTGTGCTTGGCATTATTTTACCTCCATAATTATTTGCCGTTTAAAACGGGCTTTTTATGGCTGTTTTCCAAAAATAAAAAGTGCATTCCGAAGACCGGAATGCACAACATTTCTTAATAATTACATATAAAATACATAATCTCAAAATGCTCATTCCTCGGCAGGCGGTAAACTTACGCCAAAAAGGCACCTGCTGTCTTTGGTTGAACAGCTAATGTATTGTAACACAAGGATTATGCCTTGTCAATACTATTAATAAAATTATTCAGCGTCTGCAGCACCTGTGCCAACTTTGCTTGGGTTAATGCGAACGCCGGGACCCATTGTTGATGCAACTGCACAAGATTTAATATACTGACCTTTTGCAGCAGCCGGTTTAGCCTTAATAACAGCGTCAAGAAGAGCATTAAAGTTTTCAAGAAGCTTTTCTGTGCCGAATGATGCCTTACCGATTGGGCAGTGAATAATGTTTGATTTATCAAGACGGTATTCAATTTTACCTGCTTTTGCTTCTGCTACAGCCTTAGCAACATCCATTGTTACTGTGCCTGCTTTTGGTGAAGGCATAAGACCACGAGGGCCGAGAACCTTACCTAAACGACCAACAAATCCCATCATGTCAGGGCTTGCGATGGCAACATCAAAATCCATCCAGCCGCCTTGAATTTTTGTAACAAGGTCTGCATCGCCAACAACGTCTGCACCTGCTTCTTCAGCAGCTTTTGCAAGATCGCCTTTTGCGAAAACAGCAACTCTTACATCTTTACCTGTGCCGTTTGGAAGAACTACTGCGCCACGAACCTGCTGGTCTGCATGACGAGAGTCAACGCCTAAACGTACATGAACTTCGATTGTTTCATCGAATTTTGCCTTTGCTGTTTGAACAGCAAGGTCAAGTGCTTCTGCACTGCTGTATAAATTTGAACGGTCAACAAGTTTTGCACCGTCTGTATATTTCTTTCCGTGTTTCATTAAAATTACCTCCAGTGGTTAATCGGATTTTTCCTCCCACACGGGGAATTAGTCTTCTACTACTATACCCATGCTGCGAGCGGTACCTGCAATCATACTCATTGCAGCTTCAAGTGATGCTGCATTAAGGTCGGGCATTTTTGTTTCAGCAATTTGCTGAACCTGCTCTTTTGTGATTGTAGCAACCTTATTCTTATTAGGAACGCCGGAAGCCTTGTCGATTCCGCAAGCCTTTTTAATAAGAACTGCTGCAGGCGGTGTTTTTGTTACGAATGTAAATGAACGGTCTTCAAAAACAGTAATAACAACAGGAATAATAAGACCTGCGTCATTTTTTGTTCTTTCATTGAATTCCTTTGTGAAAGCCATGATGTTAACACCATGCTGACCAAGTGCAGGACCAACCGGTGGAGCCGGAGTTGCTTTGCCTGCAGGGATTTGAAGTTTAATTAAACCTACTACCTTTTGAGCCATAATTTTTTCCTCCTAAATAATGTGGTATGGCGGGGAAGCAATCCCCCTCCCACTCAGCAAAGAATGCTGAATAACAAGCAGATATACTGCTAATTACCAAAATAATTAATCGTCAACCTTTTCAAGTTGATCAAGTTCAAATTCAACAGATGTTTCACGGCCAAACATTGAAACCGTTACCTGAACGCTGTTGTTCTCGGCGTCTATTGAATCAACAGTTCCGGAAAAGCCCTCAAGCGGTCCGTCAACAACATTAACCATATCGCCGACAGCATATGCCACCTCAAAGCTTACTCTTTCAAGGCTGTTGTTCTTAACCTCTTCATCTGTTAAAGGCTGAGGCTCGCCTTCCGGGCCAACAAAGCCGGTGCAACCTCTTATATTACGAACGATATACCAAGTATCATCGGTCATAATCATTTTAACGAAGACATAGCCGGGCATCAATTTTCTTTGATACTCTTTTTCAGTGCCGTCGCTTTTAAGTTCTTTAACTGTTTCTGTGGGAATTGCAACTTCCTGAATCATATCGTGAAGATTGCGATTTTCAACAACAGTTTGAATGTTGCTTGCTACCTTATTTTCATAACCTGAAAACGTGTGTGCAACATACCATTTAGCTTCTTCCATTAATATTGAGCCTCCGTAAAACTAATTTGCAACTTATTCTGCGGCAGTTGTTGATTCAGCAACAAGAGTTGTTGTTTCAGATGCTGTTGTATCCTCTGCTGTTTCGCTTACGGTTGTTTCATTAGTTGCAAGACTTTTAATTCCCTTCATTCCAAGAGAAAGAAGTGTATCTACTCCGTAAATAGCAACGCCTGCAATAAGAACAACTACAAGAACAATAACTGTATTCTTAAGTGTTTCTTTACCTGTAGGCCAAACTACTTTTTTGCGTTCTGCATTTACACCTTTAAAGAATGAAGCGATGGATTTAAATGGATTTTTCTTGGACTTTTTCTTATCAGCCTTAGAAGCTTTTGCTTCTTTTTCAGGCTTTTTTGAAGTCTTTTCTTCAGCCATTGCTATCCTCCGTTATTTTGTTTCTCTGTGAAGAGTGTGTTTTTTACAGAACGGACAATACTTGTTCATTTCAAGTCTGTCTGGAGTGTTCTTTTTGTTCTTCATTGTGTTATAATTGCGTTGTTTGCATTCAGTGCAAGCTAAAGTAACTTTAACTCTCATTTTGGCACCTCCGTTTTTATTTCGATAAATAATCTCCCTCGGGCGTAACACAAAAATAAACGCACAGAAAAAAGGGCAAAAAAATTAGCCCCTTTACGAGGTGTAATTACTATAACACAGTATTTACCGCAAGTCAAGAAATTTCAAATAAAAAATTTGCAATTGTTTGTATTTTATATTATTATATATAAAACATTTATATAACGAATGAATTATCAGTAAATCAAATACAACTTTTCACACTGTAAAATTTGACGGAGAATAAATGAAAACAATAATTGTAGGTGCAGGTGCATCCGGTCTTGCCTGCGGAATTAAACTTAAACAGAATAACGCAAATGCAGATGTTACAATTCTTGAAAGACTTGATACACCCGGCAAAAAAATCCTTGCCACAGGAAACGGCAGGTGCAATTTAACAAACACGAATGCCGAAAATCACGAGCAAGTTATTAATTTTTTCAACTCCATAGGACTTGTAACACGGAATGAAGAAGGCAGAATTTACCCATATTCGCTTAAAGCAGAAACGGTTTTAGAAGTTTTGCTTAGCGCTTGTGAAAATCTTGGCATTAACATAATTACAAACTGCACGGTTAAAGAAATAAAAAGAGATTTAACCGTAATTACAGACTGCGGAAATTTTAAAGGAGATGCCGTAGTTGTTGCCGCAGGAGGCAAGGCACAAAAAAATCTTGGCTCAAACGGCAGCGGATATGATTTACTAAAACAACTGGGGCACACGATAACACCGCTCTCCCCTGCTCTTGTGCAACTAACATCTTCCAGCAAACACCCACGGGCAATTAAAGGCACCCGCACAAAATGCAAAATTTCCATTGAAACTGACGGTTGCGTAAAAGGCAGTGAAACAGGCGAAATTTTATTTACCGATTACGGAATATCCGGCATTGCAGCCATGAACCTTTCAGGCATTGTTGCAAAAGAATTTGCAAAGAAAAAACCAGGCAAATGCATTGCCGTTATTGATTTAACCCCTGATATTTCCGAAAACGAATTGGAAACCCACGGTAAACAGTTTGGCGATTTTAAAGGGATTTTAGGCAGCAAACTCAACAACATTATAATAAAACAGACAAACGGCGATTTAAAAAAATGCCCCAAAATAATAAAAAACTGGCGGCTTATATTAACAGGCACCAAAGATTTTAACTTTGCCCAAATAACAAACGGCGGCGTGCCTGTAAATGAAATTACAAATTTTGAATCAAATATTATTCCCAATCTTTACATTTGCGGCGAAATTTTAGACAAACAATTTGAATGCGGCGGTTTTAACTTGGATTTTGCATGGCACAGCGGAATAGAAACAGCAAAGGAAATTACTGAAAATGATAAGAATTAATGAAATTAAATTATCACTTGACGAGGGCGAAGAACTTTTAAGAAAAAAAGCAGCAAAGATTCTTAAAATAAACGAAAAATATATTACTAAACTTACAATTTTCAAAAAAAGCGTTGACGCAAGAAAAAAGGAAGACGTGCACTTTACGTATTCGGTTGACGCAACTCTTTCTCTTGATGAAAACCAAATAGTTTCAAAATGCAAATCAAACAAGGTTTCACTTGCAAAGCCATATGCTTACGAAATGCCGGAAAACAAAAGAGTTTCCAAATTCAAGCCGATTATTGTAGGGTTCGGCCCGGCAGGAATGCTGGCAGGACTTATACTTGCAGAGGCAGGACTTTGCCCTGTAATTCTTGAACGAGGAAAAGATATTGACGCAAGGCAAAAAGACGTTAATGATTTTTGGACAAAAAGAAAACTTAATGAAGAATCAAACGTACAATTTGGTGAGGGAGGTGCCGGCACATTTTCAGATGGAAAACTTACCACGGGAATTAAAAGCCCATATATACGTAAAGTGCTTGATGAACTTTACGAAGCAGGTGCACCGGAGGAAATTTTATACTCATCAAAGCCGCATATAGGCACAGACAGACTTGCCGTTGTTGTTAAAAATATAAGAAAAAAAATAGAAAATTTAGGCGGCAAAGTTATGCTTGAATGCAAACTTGAAAAGCTTATTGTTTACAACAAATTCGTGCAGGGCGTAACATATTCCCACCGGGGCAAAACATATGATATAGAGGCAGACAGTGTTATTGCCGCAATAGGTCACAGTGCAAGAGACACAGTTGAAATGCTTTATGATTTAGGTGTTGAAATTATTCAAAAGCCATTTTCGGTAGGTGCAAGAATAGAACACCCGCAAAGCCTTATAAACAAAGCGCAGTATGGAAAATTTGCCAACCACCCAAAATTGGGTGCGGCAGACTATAAACTTGCCTGCCACGGCTTGCATGAAAGAGGTGCATACACATTTTGCATGTGCCCGGGCGGAACGGTTGTTGCTGCTGCCAGTGAAAAAGAAGGAGTTATTGTTAACGGAATGAGTTCTTTGGCAAGAGACGGAGAAAACGCAAACAGTGCCCTTTTAGTAGGAATTGAGCCAAAGGATTTTCCAAGCGAACACCCATTGGCAGGTATTTACTACCAACGACAAATCGAAAACACGGCGTTTAAACTTGCCGGCAGTAATTACAAAGCGCCTGCACAGCTTGTAGGAGATTTTTTGACAGGAAAAGAAAGCACAAAATTGGGCAATGTTAACCCAACATGCCCCACAGGTGTTACGCTTACAAATTTAGACAAATGTTTACCGCAAAAAGTATCTGCCACAATGAAATCGGCTATTGTGGAAATGGACAAAAAATTAAACGGTTTTAATCTTTATGACGCTGTTTTGACAGCACCTGAAACAAGAAGCTCCAGCAGTGTAAGAATTTTAAGAGATGATATTTACCAATGCAACATAAGAGGAGTTTACCCCTGTGGCGAAGGTGCCGGTTACGCAGGCGGAATTGTTTCAGCCGCAGTAGACGGAATTAAATGTGCCCATGCAGTATTGGAAGACGAACATTAAACAAGAAAAACAGTGATTAACACTGCCAAACGTGCAGTTAATCACTGTTTTTTAATCGCCTATTTCCATTCTCTTTAATAAATCTGCTTGCAAATCATTTATGCTGTTGCAAACAAACTGCTGTTTTTTATTTTTTGAAAACATTTTTTCAAATAGTTTTTTTAATTTTCCTTTTGAATTATCATTTTCGCCATTACTAATAAAGCCTAAATTTTCTTCATCTGCACCGCTGTTTAAAATAACGGCGGCAAGTTCATCATAAATAACGTAATTATCATTATTTTCAAAAGAAAAATCAACCTGAACAGGAGTGTCAAACCATTTTTTACACAAAGCAAAAATAACCTTTGCGGTTTTTTCTATTTTAATATTATTACAAATCTGCCAAAATTTAATATACTCAAAATCAGGGTAATTTCTTATAACAACATCTGCATCGGTTAACATTTTTAAGCCGACTCCACCCTCTTTAAGATGATGAGCTATATGAGTTATAATATAAATCAAATGATAAACGGGCATTAATTTATAAGTAAAACCGCTTGACTGACTTATATCGTCAAAAGGAGTAGAAAAATAAATTTTACTTTGCACATTAATATTTTCAAGCTCTGTATAGATTTCAAAACGCTGATTATCAAAAACAAGGCATGAATCATTTTGAGCTGATGATTCTGTTTCAAACCCCTTTTCACAAAGCAATTCAAAAGCACGTGAATAATCGGATTCTTTTAATATAACATCGGTATCTCGGCTTGCTCGAAGTGCCGGCACCGGATAAAGGCTTTGCAAAACAGCACCTTTTATTAATAAATGAGCCACCTCGACTGATGTTAAAACATTTATAAATGATGAAACGGCACTTGCTTTTAAATCATAATTTTTGAATGCAGCGTTTAATTTTGCTTCAAATTTTTCGGCAATTTCCCCATCGGGCTGAAAATTTTTATTTAAAAGATTTATTTCATAAGCCACAAGCGGCAACACATCATGCCTTTCACACAAATTGTAAATTTTTTGCCAATTTATATTTTCAAAGCCAACAGGCTTTTTACCGTTTAAATGGCAGGAAACAAGATGAATAAAATAATCAAATTCATTCATTTTTTTTCACCGCCTTTTCAACAATAATATTCTTCTAAAAAATAATAACAGAACAGAAGGAAATTTTCAATTTAATTTTTAATTTTTTCTTAACTTTTTTATAGGAAAATAATTACATTTAATGTGTACTATTTTATTGACTTTAATAACACTATGTGATATTTTATAACTGTACTACATAAAGCAATACAGTTCGAGGTAAAAATGAGCAACGATTTTAATTTTGAATTATTTGAAACGCAAGCGGTTTCGCCGGAAGAGGTTGAAACAATCAAAACGCAAAAGCAGATGAAAAAACAAGAAAAGCAAAAGAAAAACAAAGCAATAAAAATTATAGGCACTGTAATAATAAGCCTTCTAATTTTAGTGTTTATTTTCTTTGCTTACATTTTTATATCTCCTGCCCACAATCCAAAAATGCAGGTTAAAAACTATATAAGCGGCATTGAAAATGAAAAATGGAACAAAGCATACTCTGCTCTGTATTTTGACGGAACTACGCTGATAAGTAAAAATGATTTTTCAGCTTATTGCAACGAAAATCCAAAAGCCTTGGCGCTTACAAAATCAAAAATAACAGATTATGAAATTGAAACAGACAAAATAAGTGATGATAAAAGCAAAATTTATTTCAGCATCAACTACATTTGTGAAGACGGCAGCAGCGGAACTTTTTATTTAACCGCCGCAAAAAAATTTAATTCTGCCGGAAAACTTGCAAAATACGGCATTTTACCTACACAAGATTGTTTTGCCAGCCTAAACATATGCGTACCGTTTCATTCAACTGTAACGATTAACGGCAAACCCCTTGAAATTCCACAGCAAGTTGACAATCAACTTACCTATACCGTTAATTATATATTCACAGGAGTATACAAAGTTAAAGTTGAAAATGAATTTGCAAATAACAAAGAAACAGAAGTTACCGTTTTAAACGGAAACAACACATCAATTATTAATCTTGATATTAACGAAGAAACTTACAACAGTTTGTTTGAGCAAACAAAACAATATATTCCGCTGCTTTATAACAATGTTGCAACAGACAATGAAGATTTTACAAATTTACCGCTTTTTGACGAATACAAAAACGGGGAATTTAAAAATGATATTGAATCAATAAAAGAAGATGTATTTTCAGGTAATACAACAATTTCAAACTTTACACTTACAGACGCAACAAACGAATATGACGCAAACGATTATCCCTCTGTTCTTTCAGGAAGTGGATTTTGCGAAATTGAATTAAAATGTACATTTAATTACAAATACACCTACACATACAAAAACGATGATAACGAAGATGTTTCAGACGAAAGAGAAGACAGCGGTTACATTAAAATTAAATACATTTTAACAAACGACGACAGCGACCAAAATAAAGTTTGGCAAATAAGCGGAATTTCCGCAAAAGCATGGTTTTAGAGGTTAACATTTAAATGAAAAGCAATAAAAAACCCATTATAATTACTGCAATTATTCTAATTGCCTGTGCACTTACGCTAACAGGTATTTACAGTGCAAACAATATTAAATTTAAAAAACTTCAGCTTTCATATACTTGTTCCACGGCAAATGTTCAAAGTGAAACAAACATTAAAACGAACCCGTCATTTTTAGGAATACCAAAAGGCAACGTTCCCGAAAATGCCACAGTTAAAATTGTGGCAAAGGGAAAAAAGTGGAGCAAAATAGTATATTTTAACGAAAAAGAGATTAAAAACGGATACATTAAAAACAGCAGTTTAACAAATGAAAGCGAAAGCACCGTTTTAATTAACGCATTGCGATTTGAAAAAAGAAAAATAACAATGACCGCAGGCGAAGAGTACGAACTTAAACCGGCAATTACTCCGTATTACAGCAATGAACAAATTGCTTATACATCAAGCGATAACAATATTGCCACCGTTGAAAACGGAATATTAAAAGGCGTTAACTCCGGTGAAACAGAAATTCAGGTTTCCACAACAAACAAAAAAGATACGCTTAAAATTACGGTTTTGGAAAATCCCGAAACATTTGAAGCTGCAACAGATATACTATATATGGACAAAGGTTCATACGAAAATTTAATTTACCACGTAAACTGTGATTCCGACAAAAAGAACAGTATAAATTTCACATCTTCAGACAGCAGCGTTGTAAATTTAAACGGAACAAAAGCCAGAGCAATAAATGAGGGTGACTGCATCGTAACAGCAACCTGCGGTGTAAAATCGGCAAAAATTAAAATAATTGTAAGAAATCTTTCGCAAAATGCAGACAAACCCCTTTACATGAAAAACGCCTACGGCAATATATATAATTTCCACCCGTCAATTCAACCTTTTGACGAAGAATGGAACGGTTACAGATATTGGTGTGCTTTTACACCTTACGAAGGAAACAACGACTATTACGAAAACCCACACATTCTTGCAAGCAACGATTTGGTTAACTGGGAAGAGCCCAAAGGCTTTACAAATCCATTAGAGCCGGTACCTGAAAAGTATGAAGCAAGCCAATGTTATAATTCAGACACAGAGCTTGTTTACAACAGCGACACAGGCGAACTTGAATGCTGGTGGCGTTTTTATGACAGACCGAACGGCGAAGTTTCTCTTTACAGAAAAACAACAAAAGACGGTGTACACTGGTCTGACAAACAGCAAACAATGCTTTCCAAAAACATGAATAAGCACGACTTTTTAAGCCCTGCTTTAGTTTACGAAAACCACACATATAAAATGTGGGCAATAGACATTAACGGTCATAAAGTTAATTATTACGAAAGCAAAGACGCATTTAATTGGAGCAACCCAAAAATTATAGATGTTGAATATGAAAACCCCAACATACGAAGCTGGCACTTTGATGTTATTCACACACCAAAGGGTTATGAAATGCTGCTTTCCGCTTTTTCAAAAACAAATGACGACCACATGCATATGTCTCTTTACTATGCATTTTCAACAGACAACGAAAACTACACCAAAGCACGCCTGCTTTTAACCCCATACAAAGACGGCGACCATTGGGACGACAAGGGCCTTTACCGTTCCAGCCTGTTTTACACAAACAACAAATACTACTGTGTATACACAGGAATAAACAAAAAAACGGGGCCTACGGGATTAGGAATAATAAGCGGCAACAATCCATTTCATATGAGCTGATAAAAAAGACTTAAAGGTACAAACCTTTAAGTCTTTTTTATACTTTAATTTAGTAAAAATGCATATTGATACTTAATAAATTAAAGACTATAATACATCCGGGAGGCAGAATAATGCAAAACAAAAATACAAATTTAATGACCGAAGGCAGCATTACAAAAAGTATTTTGCTGTTTTCCCTGCCGCTGATTTTAGGAAATTTACTTCAACAACTTTACAACACGGCAGATTCAATAGTTGTTGGTAATCTTATAGGAAGCAATGCACTTGCGGCTGTAGGTTCGGGAACGGTTTTAATAAATTTACTTATTGCGTTCAGCCAAGGTACGGCAGTAGGTGCCGGAATAATAACATCACAATATTTAGGTGCAAACGACAAAAAGAGAACTCAATTTGCCGTTCACTCATCTTTAGCTCTTGCAGTTATAATAGGTTTAATCTTATCTGCCTGCGGCATTATTTTCGGCAAAGAGTTGCTTGTGCTGATGAAAACGCCGGCAGAAATTTTAGATGATTCGGTTACATATTTACGAATTTACTTTGGCGGATTAATTTTTAACGTTATTTACAATATGGCCGCCGGAATAATGAACGCCGCCGGCAATTCCAAACGTTCTCTTAGATATTTAGCATATGCATCCGTTATCAACATAGGACTTGACCTACTGTTTGTTGCCGTATTTAAAATGGGTATAAACGGAACCGCAACGGCAACTGTTATAAGCCAATTTATTTCCTGTGTGCTTTCAATTTTATTCTTAATGCGTGTTAACGCAGATTATAAAGTTTCGCTTAAAAAAATAAGACTTCAAAAAAACGCATCTTTAAAAATTCTAAAAACAGGATTTCCCACCGGATTGCAAAACACGGTTATTTCAATTTCCAATGTTCTTGTTCAATCGGGTATTAACGGATTTGGCGCAACAGCGATGGCAGGATTCGGTGCGTATTTAAAAATTGACGGTTTTAACATTTTACCTGTGTTAAGCTTTGCAATGGCAAGCACAACATTTGTTGGTCAAAACTACGGCGCAGGTAAATTGGACAGAGTAAAAAAAGGAATGATAAGCACCCTTATTATGGGTATTGTTTACACTGTTATAATAGGAATTTTACTTCTTTCATTTTCAACTCCTATTATGAGATTGTTTACATCTGACCCTGCGGTTATTTCATACGGCAAAGAAGCCATGAAATATTTTTGCCCGTTTTATTCTTTGCTTGCAATATTAAATTGCTTGGCAGGCACTGTAAGAGGTACAGGCAAAACCATACCTCCAATGTTAATAATGCTTGTTTCAATGTGTCTGTTCCGTATTGCATGGATTCAGTTTGTTTTGCCACACTTTAATTCTATTAATTACATTTACCTTATATATCCTGTATCTTGGGCATTAGGTTCTGCAATGATGATCTTATACACCGTTTTCGGCAAATGGATGAAAATAAAACAATAAATAAATAAATAAAAAAATAAAGCAACCCGTAAAGATTATTAATCTTAAAACGGGTTGCTTTTTTATGCCTTATGCTACTTCTTCTTGTTCTTCTTTTTCATCTATCCAAGAAAAGATTATTTCAGGATTAGAAAAGATTTCATCAAGTTTTTTAAAAAACGGAACGCAATCGCCGTAATCAAGTGCCCTGTGGTCTATTGCAATAGTAATAGGTAAAATCTTGCGAACCTCAATTTTATCGCAACCGTTTTCATCTTCAACAACAACAGGTCTTTTTTGAATTGCATTTACTGCAAACGCAGAAACCTGAGGCGGAATAATTTCAAGAAGAAAACACTGACCTTTTTGGGCTCTGTAAACAGAACCTAAATTTGAAATTGTTGTTGTGCCCTGTTCAATATCATGCTTTGTTAAACGGTGATTTATAGGAATGGAATAATATTCTTTTTTTGCATCTCCTGAAAGAGTATGTACTTTATGCTTACCCGGCATCTTTGAACCGTAAAGTCTTCTTAACGCCTGAAGAATTTTACCCTGCTTCAAGCCCGTTAAGGTATTGTCTAACGAAACTTCAAACATAACTTCATTCATATCGGAATTATTTGCACGGCGTGCTGTGTTTGCAATTTCACGTGTCATTTCATCTAAGTTCTTATTGCCCATATCATGCATATTAACTGTCATCATTTCTCCTGTATTTAAAATCATAGGCATTGAAATATCAATTTGATCATGATAATTTAATGTACCCCTTACGAGTTTTTTATTAAAATCAAGTGTGCAATTCATTTTGGGAGCAGCTTTTAATCCTTCACAAATTATTTTAAGCATTAATGTATTTACTGTTATTTTTTCATCACTGATGTCATTAAGTTTTTTACATTGTTTAACAAGTTCTGTAACGTCTGCTTCATAACTCATTGTTGCGTGAGGAATATCCTGCCAACTTTCAGACGTCATATTTGATACGATTTTTCTTGCGATTCCAAAATGTTCATTTTTATATATAGCCATAATATTTTTCTCCTTTGGCATTTCGTTTTTCGTTGTGATGCCATAATAGCCTAAAATCGCAAAATCTTCTACCAACTTTGGTTTACATTTATGTCAACCGGCGGTTGACAAACAAAAAACGCCTGATTTTAAGCCAAAAATCAAGCGTTTGCAACTATTTATTTTTATGTTTTGATTTAGCACAAATTATGTAAAATAACGGAATGGTTAAGAATATTACCCACAAAGGATGCCAAAGGGAACAGAAGAATCCGCCTATCAAATACACAAGAACCATTAAAACAGGATAGCAAAAAATAATTGGTTTATGTTTTTCAGCGGCAATTACAAATGTGTAATAAAGAGGAATTGTTAAAAATACAAGCCAGCCGTAATACCACCCTTGAGGCGCACAGAATATGCCGAGAAGAACATATGCTATACACATTAAAACAGGATAGCTTACAAAAAACCAACCTCTGTGTTTTTTCTTCTTGACAGGTTTTTCATTTTCAGCTTTGTTTTCTTCAACCGTTCTATTATTTGCATCTGCATCAAGAAAAGTAGTTTTATCTTCATTTTTTATATCGGTAACATCTTCTTCGCCGTTTAAAATTGATTCAACCGAAACATTATACAAGCTTGCAAGTTTCATAATATTATCAATATCCGGCGACGCATTACCCTGTTCCCACTTAGAAACAGACTGCCTTGAAAGCCCTAATTTTTCGCCTAATTTTTCTTGACTTAAATTATTTTCAATGCGTAATTTTTTTAAATATTCACCCTGTTTAATAGACATAGTTCACCTGGAATTTTTTCTTTTATATTATCATATCCCGGCTCAATTATCAAGGCTTGGGTAACGTTATAATAAACTCTGTACCTTCATCAAGTTTGCTTTTTACGGTTGCGCTGCCACCTAAATATTCTGCCGTATGCTTAACTATAGCAAGCCCCAAACCTGTGCCTCCTGTTTCTTTTGAACGTGATTTATCAACACGAAAAAAGCGTTCAAATACATGGCTTAGATATTTTTCCGGAATGCCTATTCCCGTATCTTTAACAGACAATATACATTTATCATTATCATCCTTAATATCCACAAAAACGCTGCCGCCGTTTTTATTGTATTTAATTGCATTTTCAACCAAATTATAAACAACATCTTCAATTAATGCTCTGGTACCTTTAACGGCAACACTGCTGCCTGTTAAATTAAGAGTAACATCTTTTTTTGCAGCCTGTGCAAAAAGAGCTTTTATGCAGGAAGATGCAACGTCATAAACATCCACAGCGTCTATTATAGGTTTATAATCATATTCTTCAAGCTGAGAAAGCTGAATAATATCGTGTGTTAAATTAATAAGCCTTTGTGATTCTTTATAAATTACTGCACCGATCTCAGCAGTATCTTTAGGGCTTACCATTTGACTTTGCAGCAGTTCACCATAACCTGAAATAGCAGTTAAAGGCGTTTTTAATTCATGAGAAACATTTGCCGTAAACTTCTTTTTAACCTTTGTTAATTTCTCTTTTTCTTCAAGCTGAAGCTGAATTTTTTCAACAAACGGACTTAACTCAACAAAATTGCAATTATCTTTAATATGCTCAACATCATCGCCCATTTTTTCTATTTTGTTAATTATGCCTTTTGTAACCCTGCTGGCAATTCCGAAAGAAATTAAAATAATTAAAACAAGAAGCGGAACAATAATAAGCAAAGAATACAAAATAAGATTCCAAACCTGCGAGCCGCTTAATTTAAGTTTATAAACAATAATTAAAACGGTTGCCGCCCACGACAATAAAACGGCAACGGAAGATGAAATTACAGTTCCGTTAAAAATTCTTACCGTCATAAAAATTCACCCTTTAAAAATTAATCACCCAACTTGTAACCCACGTGGCGAATAGTTTCAATAAGCGAACCGCTTTCGCCTAATTTTTTCCGCAAAGTTAATATGTGGCTGTCCACCGTTCTGGATTCGCTTTCACTGTTGTAACCCCAAACAGAATTTAAAAGTTGCTCTCTTGTAACGGCAATGCCCTTATTCATCATTAAATACTTAAGCATTTCAAACTCTTTATATGTAAGCTCTATTTCATTATCAAAAGAATAAACCTTACGCTTATTTTCATCAAGCTTAATTGATTTGTAAACATAAGTTTCTCTGCTTTGGCTTTTTGATGTTCTGCGCAAAATCGCCTTAATGCGAGAAAGAAAAATCATAACCGAAAACGGCTTTGTTATGTAATCATCTGCACCTGCGTCAAGACCTCTTACCGCATCAAGTTCAGAATCCTTTGCCGTAACCATTACAATAGGAATTTCCTTATAATCCGTATTTAACCTTATTTTTTTTGTAACGGTTAACCCGTCTTCATAAGGTATCATAACATCAACAATAATTAAATCAGGTTTTTCCTTTTCAAGTGCCTTATAAAAATGCTTTGGCTCGGCAAATCCACGCACATCATAGCCGTTACCTTTAAGAGCGTACATTTCCAATTCTCTTACGCTTTCATCATCCTCAAGAATATAAATAAGAGCCATAAAATATTTCCATAACCTTTCAGGCTACAACAAAACACAATCCAAAATAATATTTTAACGGTACTTTACTGTAGCCAAACAAAGCACCAAACGGATTTTAACAAAATTAAACTTAATTTAATGAATATTTTTCAAGATAAGCATCTAAGTTTTCAATAAACTCTTCATCCGTTGCTTTAATATCACGAACATAAGAATGAACATTATAATCGCCATATTCAAGTTCAAGCATTGAAAGTGCCAAGTCTGCACAGTGGTCGGCAATACGTTCTATTGAATTTACCAAATCAAGATATAAAAATCCCTGGTCAACAGAACACGTTCCCTCTTCAACTCTTTTAAGATGTCTGTTTTTAAGTTGCTTTTTAAGTTTATCAACAACTTCTTCCAAAGATTCAATTTCCTTTGCTTTGGAAACATCATTAAACCTAAACGATTCCATTGTAAGATTAATAATTTTTGTTAAAGCTGCCATTATAACGCTTAATTCATATTTTGCTTTTTCGGAAAATTGAACATTACGTTTGTTAAGTGATTTTTTTGTTTTTAAAATATCTTCACTGTAATCGCCGATTTTTTCAAGATTTTCAATGGCATGGTGCAAAATGAAAACATTTTTACTATCTTCGTCAGATAAATTTTTAGAACTGATTTTAACAAGATAAGATTCCAAAATTTCTTCGTATTTATCTGTTGCACGCTCATTGGTTTTAATCATTTCTGCTTTTTCATCTGTATAATTTTTAATGATTGATAAAGCACAAATTGCAGTTTTTTCAACCATTTGAGACATTTCCACAGTTACTTCACGGCACTTTTCAACAGCATAGGACGGATTGATAAGGAATCTGTCATCAAGCAAAGCAATTTGCTTTTTGTCTTCCTCTTTACCTGCCGGAATTGTTTTAACTGCAAGAAATTCAAGTTGCTTTGTAAACGGAAGCAACAGCAATGTTGAAGCCACATTGAATATTGAGTGGGTCATAGCAATTTGAGAAGCTGAAATTGCATTATCAATAAATGAAAAATGAAAAATTGCATTTGCACCGTAGAACAAAATGCAAGCCAAAATAACGCCGATAATATTAAAATACAAGTGAGCGCAAGCTGCACGCTTTGCATTTTTGCTTGTGCCGATTGCAGACAAAATTGCTGTAATACAAGTGCCTATATTTTGCCCTAAAATAATAGGAAAGGCTGTTGCAAACGGAACTGCACCGGAAATTGCAAGTGCCTGTAAAATTCCCACAGACGCAGATGAAGACTGAATAACGGCAGTTAAAGCCGCACCCACAAGAATGCCCAAAACCGGATTACTGAATTTTAAAAGTATAGATGTAAAATTCGGATTATCTGCCAAGTCGGACATGGAATCACTCATAAGAGTCATACCAATCATAAGAATTGAGAAACCGGCAAGAATACCGCCAATGCTTTTACGCTTTTCATTTTTTGAAAACATTAAAACAAACACGCTTATAAGTGCAAGAACAGGTGCAAATGAAGACGGCTTTAACAAGGTTATAAACAAACTGTCGCCGCTTATACCTGTTAAAGAAAGCATCCAAGCAGTAATTGTTGTACCCACATTTGCGCCCATAATAACGCCGATGGCACGTGAAAGTTCCATAATACCGGAATTAACAAAACCAACCGTCATAACCGTTACAGCCGATGACGATTGAATAAGTGCGGTAACGACACAGCCCAAAAGAACGCCCTTATATGTTTTATCTGTCATTTTTTCCAGGATATGTTCCATTTTACCACCGGAAAGTTTTTCAAGCTGCTCGCCCATAAAACTCATTCCGTAAAGGAAAAGGGCAAGTCCGCCGCACATTGAAATTAAAGAAAATATATTCATAATCTTCTCCTGTTTTTATTATTATTACCAAAAAATCATTAATACATTTGTTTAGATTAAACATTTTAATTCAAATAAAAACTATGATTATGTCAAATTTATGTCAAATATAATTATACAACAAACGCTGTTTAATATCCATAAAAAAATCACGCAAATTAAAAAACAATAATTTGCGTGATAAATTTAATCAAAAAACATTTTAACTCGTTCTTTATTGCAAGCAATTAACTCCTTGCACCTGCATTTAATATTTATTGATTTGCCGGTGCAATTATAAATAACAGCGTTTGTTTTTGAAACTTTAACATTTATATATCCGCCGCACACAGGCAAATGTTTAAAATCCAAATAATCAATTTCATTTGGCATAGAAGGAAAAATACAAATTCCGTTTTCCGTAGGAACTATTCCGCCCAAACCGCAAACAGTTTGCTCAATAAGAGTAAAACTGATTTCAGGGTAATCGCCGTTCAAACCCTGCGACGCTCTTTCGTGTGGTAAATCTTTTTTGGAAAAAATATATTTCATCCATTTATATGCCAAGTCGCCTTTACCGTAAGCAAAAAATGCATCCGGCAAATAAGTTAAACTTTCAATATTACTTTGCCTTAAATCGGGATTTTCCTCGCACTCATCAATATATTCAAGCAATTTATTTGTTCTTTCACCGGGATAAGTTAAATATTTTACAGGCACAAAAACAAGCGATTCCCCACCCATAAGAAAATCATTTTCATTTTTCCAAATATATTGCTTATTTCCGTTATTATCTGCCGCAAAAGCAAATTTATCGCTTTTTTCCACAAAACTCCACTTGTTATTATAGTAGTTTTTTAAATTTTGTACCCTTCTCATTTGAAATTTTGACTCGTTTTCCATGCCGTTTAAACGCAATATATTAGAATAGGCTTTTAAAGCGGCATACAAAGCGGCTATTTCATCTCCCGTTTCGGCAGTAAAAGCGCCACGCTCATTATATGATGCACTGCCTGCCCAAATACTTCCTTTACCCTCCGGAATACCGTTTTTATTTTTATCATTTTTTAAAATAAAGTCGCCTAATATATAATCAATAAAATTTAAAATGCGTTTATCGGTAACATATCTTTCATCACCTGTCCAAAGAAAAAGTTTATAAGCCAATTCACACAATTCAAACTGACCTGTTATTTCACGCACAAAAGAATTATAATTCGGCGTGTCCATATAATAAACACTGCCGTCAAAATTAAATGACCACAAAGCATATCCCCCTGTTTTTTCACAGGCACTGTTTATAAAAGTCATATACATATTATATATTTCTTCATCCAAACCCACCAAATGAGCCCCTGCCGCCTGATGAACAAAATCACGAAGATAAAACGCTGTTCTGTCATAATAACCTGCCCAAAAAGACGGCATATAATCCGCCGGCTTTGCCCATAGTTCACAAGGTTTGTCTATAACCCGATTATCAGGACCGTACCATTTACCGCCGTCGCCCCTGTTTCGTTCACCGTTTACGGTTTTTGACACAACAAATTGGGCTGTTTTATCAACAGCCCAATTAAACGCCTTTTCAATTTCAAAATTATCGCTTTTTAAAATCGGTTTCATAATTTAAACTTCTTCTAAAACAATTATTTTATTATAATCCACGCCACGCACTTCAATATCAATTCCGTGATTCATTAAATATGCACCGCCCTTTTCGTAATGCATATTACAAAAATCAAAAGCATAGCGTTTATTTTCTGCAAGACCATTAAAGAAAAGCGGCACTTTCTTTTTAAAAAATCTTGTTCCATTGGCTGCAATAAAGCAAACGCTTTTTGTTTTGCCGTCATTTACATACTGATTAACAAGAATTTCATCATCATCAATATCCATAATTCTGTAAAGATTGCCAAACTGAACAATATTTCTTATTTCTTTATAAAAGACAATATTTTTTTTGCAAATTTCAATATCCGAATCAGTATAATTGATTAAATTGCCGCCTATACCAAGCGCACCCTGCATAGCAATGTTAAACCTAAAATCAAGACTTGCCGGCTTATTAATGCCTGCAATATCCGTTACCCAAGCACGCATTGTTTTAATAGGGTTTAAAAGAGAATAGCCTTTTTGAATAACCATTCTGTCTATAGCGTCGGTATTATCACTTGTCCATACCTGATCAAAATGGCAAAGTGCGCCGTAATCGGACCTGCCGCCGCCTGAAGAACAACTTTCAAGAGCAAGTTGAGGATGCTTTGCCTTTAACCTGTCTGCAATTTCATAAACCGCCATTGTATGCTTATACCAAAGCATTTTAGGATTTTCAAGATTTTCTGCACCCGTTTCGGAAAGCGGTCTGTTCATATCCCACTTTATATATTTAATGTTATGATTTGAAACAAGGCTGTCAAGGCAATTAAAAACATATTCTTTAACATCATTCCTTGTCATATTAAGCACAAGCTGGTTACGCAATTCATGCGGAGTTCTTGTATCATAATGATATGCCCAATCAGGATGAGTACGAAACAATTTGCTATTTTTATTTACCATTTCAGGCTCAAACCAAATTCCAAAATCCATCCCTAGTGAATTTACATAATTAATTAATTCATCAAGTCCGTTAGGAAATTTCTTTTCATTAACGAACCAATCGCCCAAACCTGCATTGTCGTTATTTCTTTCACCAAACCATCCGTCATCCACAACAAACAATTCAACACCTGTTTTTGCCGCAATTTCAGCCAATTTCATTTGACCTGCCGCAGAAACATCAAATCCTGTTGCCTCCCAAGAATTGTAAAGAACCGGCAATATTTTTTTATTAAATGATTTAGGCAACACATTTTCAACGGCAAACTTGTTCATTTGACGAGACATATTGCCGAATCCGCAAGAAGAATAACCGCAAAATATTTTTGGAGTTTCAAAACTCTCGCCTGAATTTAAATCAAAAGAAAAGTCAAAATCACTGATTCCCATCAATATTCTTGTTGTGCCGAACAAATCCCTGCTTGCCTCAACCTTAAAATTTCCGCTGTAAGCAAGAGCGGCATAATATACATCACCCATATTTTCATTTGCATTTTGATGTGCAATAAAATACGGAGCTTGATTATGCCCTGATGTTCCCTTTCGGCTTTCAAAAATAAGGGTGCCTGTTTCCAATGTGCTTTTTGCTTTTAAGAACTCACCTGCCCATGCACCGTTTGTGTTTTGAATAACATAAGGCTTTTTTGAAGGCAAAGAAAATTCGCCGCTGAAAAGCTTTTCAAAAACAATTTTTTCATTGCCGTTATTTTCAACTGTATACCATTTTGTAATTACGTCACTGTTGTTACAAATTTGATAATTCACACACACGGAAAGAGGATAATATTTATCATTAAAAATTAATTTTAAGTTATTATTGTCAATTTCAAATCCTGCGAAATCAAGTTCAATTTCTCGGCAGCCGTCTGCAAAAGTTGCTTTAACGCCGCAATCACGATACATTGTGCCGCCGAAAACCGTTAATTCCTGTTTAAATGCGTCTGCCATGGAATGATTTGAATTTTCATCGCTTGTATCTTCAATTACAAAATCAGAAATATCGCACTTTTTTCCCCAATGCAGGCAATGATTATAACCAT
Organism: uncultured Eubacterium sp.; assembly: GCA_934512155.1. GTDB lineage: Bacteria > Bacillota > Clostridia > Oscillospirales > Acutalibacteraceae > Eubacterium_R. Next base: position 26,936 of record CAKSWS010000008.1, read on the forward strand.
ATTTATCAATTCCCACAACATATTGACTGTTTGGTGTTTCAAGAGAAAAAATGTTATTTAAAATATTAATTGACATATTGCCCTCCGTTATAAAAATTCATAGACTTGATTTATTTGAATATTTATTATATCATTAAAATATCACTTTTAATAGCCTATTAACAGTGAAAAAATTAAAGAAAATGTTTAAATAATAACTATGATTGAAGATTTTAAGAACTTTTTCCCTTACATTGAAGAAGGCTCACCACTTATTGTGCGAATGGTGGGTGAAACATATTGCGACAAATCCAGCGAAATTGTGAGAACAAATTCTGACCTTTGCTCTTTGGAATTTATTGCAGACGGTTGCGGCACGCTTGATATTAACGGTCAGCATTTACGCCCTGAAAAAGATGATATTTTCTTCTTAAAACTCGGAAGCGACCACAGATATGTTGCCGACAGTAAAGACCCGTGGCATAAATTTTGGATTGCCTTTGACGGAAAGCTTGCCGAAAGCTTTATTGACTGTTATTTACCGGAAAACACGTATTTATTTAAAAATTGCAACGTTAAAAATTATTTTGAAGAAATTTTCAGGATTTCCAAAGAAAATATTCCTTACGATTTAATGGTAGATAAAATAACCGTGCTGCTTATTGAAATATTTATGTACATACGCAACAGAAATTTACTTGATAATAAAGATTTACCGCACATAATAAAATCAAAACTTGACGACGCTGTTGAAACTGATTTTAATTTAGACGACTTATGTAAAAGTATAAACTATTCTAAAAACTATATTATAAACGTATTTAAAGAAAAGTACGGCAAAACACCGTACCAATACTTTTTGGAAAGAAAAGCGGAAACGGCAAAAGCTTACCTTGCCCATTCTGATATAAGCGTTGGTGAAATTTCTAAAAAATTACAATATACCGACCAGCAGTATTTTTCCGCAAATTTTAAAAAAATCACAGGCTACTCTCCGCTTGCGTACAGAAAATTGACAAGAAAAAACGCATAGTGTGATTTTTTAAACATTATATGTGATTTTACCACTTTAAGCCAAGTGTTTTAAGTGGTATTTTATACTTATACAACTAAAAGGGGTAATCAAAATGAAAAAACCGTTTTCATTTTTTCTTGTTACCGACCCACATTATTTTGAAGCGTCATTAGGAGCCGAAGGTGAAGCATATGAAGAACGCAGCAGAACCGACCAAAAATGTGTTGCGGAAACAGGGGCTATTATTGATGCCGGTTTTAAACAAATTGCAGATGATAAAGAAACAAACGTTGTTCTTATTCCCGGCGATTTAGTTTACAGAGGTGAACAGGCAAGCCATGAAGGCTTTATAAAAAAACTTGAATATCTTGAAAAAAACGGCAAAACCGTTTACTTAATAACGGCACGCCACGATTACGCAGAAAACCCGTGTGGATTTGTGGGTAATAAATGTATACCCGTTGAGGGAACACTCAGAGAAAATTTGCGTGGTATGTACCATCACTACGGATTTGACCAAGCAATAAGCGAACACAAAAAATCAATGTCATACGTTGTGCAGTTAACAGAAGGTATTCGTTTGCTTGCATTAAATTGCGACGGTGATTGTAAAAGTTTTAAAGGCCTTTGGGATGACCAAATGGAATGGGCATTACAACAAATTGAAAATGCGCATAAAAGCGGAAATTACATATTTGCAATGACTCACTACCCATTGCTTCCGTTTTCACCGGTAATGAATTTTATTGAAGATGCAAAACTTACCGATTGGGAAAAACGTGCAAATCAATTTGCCGACGCAGGACTTGATTTAATTTTCACAGGTCATATGCACGCACAGGCGGTAACCGACTACACTACAAAAAACGGAAACACAATTACAGATGTGCAAACCGGCTGCTTTGTGGGATGCCCTTGTGCATACAGAAAGATTACATTTACACCGGACAACAAAATTGACATAAAATCGTTTACAATTAATGATTTTGATTGGGACAAAGGCGGAAAAACAGCAAGTGAATATTTACAATGGCGGTTTGACAGAATGATAACCGATATTATTGACGCTATGGCTTATGATTTTGATAAATTTATGGGTAAATTCGGCGGCAGTGAAGGTAAAGAAAAACTACGAAATCCTGTTACCTTTGCAGGCAAACTTTTACAAAAGCTGACTCTTAAAAAGTTAGGCAGATTGTTATGCTTTAAAGTTGACAAAAGCATTAAAAACAGGCTTGTTAAAGATGTTGGCATTGAACTTGTGCGCAATATTTTTGTGGGCGATGAACCTTATGTTAAAGGAACGCCGATGTATGACGCAATGTCAAAGCTTCTTAAAAGGCTTAAACCTGTGTTAAAAATAATTGAAAAGAAAGTAGGGGCAAATAACGAGCAATTAAAAGATTTAACAACATTTGTGCTTTCAATGATAGGCGATGAAAAACAACGTGATTATAACAACATACTTAATATAAACTGGCAAAATGTTTAATAAATTCATGATATAAAGGGGTAAAAATCATGTCAGAAACAACTTTAAAACCATCAAATCAAAAACACCTGAAGCCGCAAGAATTTATACTTTACCTTGTGGCTGTATTCTTCTACACAATGATGACAGGTGCTGTAGGTTCTTACAGAAGCGACTATTTAATTAACGTTTTATCACTTCCGGACAATGATGTTTCATTATTTAACACATTAACATCGGTAATTCCGTTTATTCTTAATTTCTTTATTGCAATGTATATTGACGGCAGAAAAACAGGAAAAAGCGGCAAATTCAGACCGCTTGCACTTCTTGTAGCAATACCAACAGGCATTTTCCTTGTTCTTTCTTTCTGGGCACCTAAAGGGATTACAGGTTCCACACTTATGATTTACCTTGTAACTGTTGCTGTTGCTTGGGCTGTTTGCACAAACTTTGGCGACTGTGTTAACAAAGTTGCCATTGTTATGACGCCCAACATGAAAGAAAGAGATACCTTAATGTCTTTCAGAGGTATTGTTTCTGCTATCGGTAACTCAGCACCGCTTGTTGTTGAGCTTGTACTTGCATTTATGGTTAAAGACAAAGGCTTGCGTTACATTTGCGTAGCATCTCTTTGCGGCGTATTTGGCATTATAACAATGCTTTTGGGTATGAAAACCGTTAGAGAAAGAATTACATACAACAATGAAAAGAAAAATCCTATTGAAGGATACGGCGATGTTATTAAAAACAAGTACGCTTGGGCAATTATTATTTCAGAATTTTTAAAGAGCTTCCGTGGCGTTTCAACATATATGGGTATTTTCCTTGCAGAAGCCCTTTTGGGACCGGGCAAATTCCTTCTTTTCGGTTTACCTACCGGTATAGGAACGGCAGTCGGTATGCTTATAATCAACTTTTTACTAAAAAAATTTAACTCAAAAGTGCTTTACATTGCAAGCGGAATTTATTCCGTTATTGCAAACACAGCGGCATTTGCGGTGGGCTACACCTACTTTAAGCACCCAAGTTCGGCACTGCAAATTGTGTTTGTTGCTTTCTTGTTCCTTATCGGCTTACAATTCGGTGCTTCAAACCTTCTTCCGACAATGTTCCAAGCAGATGTTCTTGAAGACATTGAGCTTCACACGGGTAAACGTCTTGACGCTTCGCTGCCGTTTGTTATCGGCATTGGCACAATGGTATCGGGAACAATAGCATCTGCACTTGCTCCTAAAATTCTTTACGGAACAAAAATTCCGATTATTGAATATGCACAGGCTGTTAACGGCGTTGCCCAAGAACAAAGCCTTCACACAAAGATTATGCTTTTATTCTTCTACACAGTGGTTCACGGTATTATGATGTTCCTTGCAGGTGTTCCGTTCTTCTTCTACAACTTAACAGGAAAAACAAAAGAAGAAGTTCATGAAAAAGTGCTTGCAATGCGTGAAAAACTTAGCGAAGAAGAAAAAAGCAGCGAAAACAGCACAACAGCCGAATAATAAACAAAATCAAAATAATTAAAGGTGCGTTCTCAAATTGAGAATGCACCTTTTTGTTTGCTTGTTTTTACTTAATACTTACAATTAAACTGTAAAGTTCCGATAAATCGTTAATTTCATAATTTGGCATAACAGATGTATTATTTTCATCTTTTTTTCTGTTAAACCAAACTGTTTTTATTCCGCAGTTAGCACCGCCCTGAATATCTGATGACAAACTGTCACCAACCATAATTGTTTCATTTTTATTTATACCGGTTTCATTAAATAAATAATCGAAAAATCTTTTATCCGGCTTATTGTAACCGACTTCCTGAGAAACAAATATACCTTTTACATAATTTTCTAAATCCGAGTTTGAAATTCTGCCGTATTGAACAGCCGACGAACCGTTTGAGGCAATAAACAAATTATAGTTTTTGCTTAAATCTTTTAAAACAGATTGAGCATTATTTAAATAATAATGCCCTTGAGAAAGATAATTTTCATAAATTGCAGTAGTTTGAGCAGCATCCTGATTAATATTAAATTCTTTAAAAAGCAACTCATAACGCCTAACTTTAACTTCGTCACGTGTTAACTTACCCTGTTCAAGCAATTTCCACTGGGCCAAATTAATTTCGCTGTATCTGTTCAAATGATTTTCGCAAACATTAATGCCAAGTTCCGTTAACGTTCTTTCCACAGCCTCTCTTTCTGCCTTTGAAAAATCAAACAATGTATCATCTAAATCAAATATAATATTTTTTATCATAGTTTCACCGACAAATCTTTAATTTAACAAATAATATATCATAAATATTTTAAATAAACAAGAAAAAAGCCCGCAAATGCGGGCTTTTGTTAATATTTAAATTAAGCAACTGTTTTATTTGCTTCTGCTGCTCTTGCAAGAGCTTTCTTATAATCCTGCTGATCTGTGAAGATTTCATTCTTATAAGGATTCTTGTGCTGTTCTTTAGAACGCTTAATAATAGCAGCAAGAACACAAACGTTAACAACAAGAGCAAGAATTGAAATGACAGCCTGTGCTTTTGGATTTGCTGCACCTATTGTTTCAGGTGAAATACCATCTAACATCATTGACGGTGTGTATCCTTCAGGATATACGGTTGTAAGAACGCCGAACGGTTCGGAATCTTGGAAAAGAGGCCAAACCTGAGCAAACATACACCAAAGTGCAAGTGTGTTTGCACGGTTTTGAATCCAACCGCCCTTATTCCAAAATGCGTTTGCAAACGTAGGAGCAAGAAGAAGTGCAAGACCGCAATACCAGCTATGTGAAGGAAGATTGTTGTATGTATATTCAAAGTTCCAAATATCATAAGCCAAAATATAGCACCATGTCATATCCGGCCAAAGCATATCTTGCTGATTTTTGGAAGAGTAAATACCCCACCAACCTGTCATACATAAAATGTTGATGATACCGGCAATACCGTTAAGCCAGTTCCACCAGCCGCCGTAAATAAATACGCCTTCTGATGAAAGCCACCAGCCACCTGTAAATCCACCTTTAACAGCAGATTCAAAATCAGAAGCAACAGCAATAAGAATGTTGATCGCAACGATTACAAACGGGAAAACTTTAAACCAATCTTTTTTACCGATGCTCCACTTGTACTTAAGCATCATAAAGCCGATGCAGCCTGCTGTTGCAGCATAAAGCTTTGCATAATGGAACCAACCGTTCATATAAAGGTAGGTTTGGTTATTAACTGCCCATTCCGCACCTGACTTTGCACCAATGGCAACAGCAATAAAATAGACTGTTAAACCTGCAGGAAGTGCAAGAAAAAGAGCAATGCCGCCTGCTTTTGAGCGACGTGCAACCTCGTTAAGAAGAACAAGGCCGGCAAAAACTAAAACCCAGCCGATAAGCTGATAAAATGAATTTTCGCCATAGATTTGAAATAACATTTTATTTCTCTCCTTAAATTATATATTTAGGCTCAAAAAGTGAACCTTAGCTTTCTAAATCGCCTCAACCTCTTTAATGTTTATTTCATTTCCACAGGTTAAGTAGGTTTTTGATGAATTACAATATGGGCAGGTTTTTCCGTATTTTACGGTTTCATACGTTTTTTGGCAATCCTCACAATATGTAACCGCCGGAATTACTTCTATAATCAACTTAGCACCGTTTAAAAGCTCACTTTTACTGCATGCCCAATTCCAACAATCATCAAGATATTCATGCAATACGCCGGAAACCTCGCCCAATTCGATTGTAACGGAATTAACCTTTTTAAGTTGATTTTCTGCCCCAACGCTTTCTACACTTTTTATAATATGAAAAACAATACCAAGCTCGTGCATAATTTATTTACCTTTTGCCGCACGTTTGATTTTAATTTGCCTTTTAAGCATGTAAGGCAATATTGCTTTCATTTTATCATCTGAATTTACCATTGTACTGCATTCAGGATTGTCTCGATGAAGCTTAATAGCGTCAAACTCACACTTGGTTGTACAAATACCGCAACCTATACATTTGTTTTCATCAACAACAGATGCACCGCAGCCAAGGCAACGTGCTGTTTCAATTTTAACCTGTTCTTCCGTTAACGGCATGTGGGCATCTCTAAACGACTTTTTACGGTCTATGTTTTCATCTGTATCCGGAATTTGACGGGAAGAATTATCATAACTTTCAATTTTTATATCATTTTTATTAAGTTCAATAAAATCACGCCTGTTTCTGCCGATTGTAAGACTGGCATTATAATGAACAAAACGGTGAATTGATTCGGCACCCTCTTTACCTGCCGCAATGGCATCAATAGCAAACTTAGGACCTGTGTAAACATCACCGCCCACAAAAATATCTTCCTGTGATGTTTGATATGTTAAACTGTCTGCAACAGGACCGTTACCTCTGCCAAGCTCAACATTTTCATTTTTAAGCATATCACCCCAAACAATACTTTGACCGATTGAAAGATAAACATCATCACATTCAAGAGTTACAATATCATTTTCATCATATTGAGGATTAAATCTGCCGTCTGCATCTTTAACGCTTATGCATTTTTTAAGAACAATGCCCGTAACCTTTCCGTTTTCTGTTAAGATTTCTTTAGGGCCCCAACCGTTATTGATTGTAATGCCCTCATCCTCAGTTTCAAATATTTCTTCATTTGATGCCGGCATTTCTTCTCTGCTTTCAAGACAATACATACCGATTACATCTGCATTACAACGCTTTGCGGAACGTGCAACGTCCACCGCAACGTTACCGCCGCCGATAACAACAGCCTTTCTGCCGGCAAAATCCAAATCATGATTTTCGGAAATTTTATGAAGAATTTCAACAGCACTCATAACGCCGTCTGCATCTTCACCTGCAATGCCTGCTTTTCTGCTTCCTTGGCAACCGATTGCAATGTAGAAGGCTTCATAACCCTGAGCACGCAATTCATCAAGAGTAATGTCTTTGCCAACTTCAACACCGCATTTAATTTCAACACCTAATTGGCGAATAACATCTACCTCTGCATCAACAACGTCTTTTTCTAATTTATAAGACGGAATTCCGTATGTAAGCATGCCGCCCGGTTTTTCATTTTTCTCAAACACAGTAGGTCTGTAACCTGTTGTTGCAAGATAATATGCACACGATAAGCCTGCCGGACCGCCGCCGATTATAGCAATTTTATTATTAAATTCGCCACGATTTGACGGAATAACCTTTTTAGGAACAAATCTTGTTTCCGCATCCAAATCCTGTTGTGCAATGAATCGTTTAACCTCATCAATAGCTACAGCTTGGTCAATAGTACCTCTTGTACAAGCGTCTTCACAACGTCTGTTACAAACTCTGCCGCAAACAGCAGGGAACGGATTTTCTTTCTTAATTAACGCAAGAGCATCTGTATATCTGCCCTGAGCAGCCATTTTTAAATATCCCTGAACAGCAATATGTGCCGGGCAGGCTGTTTTACAAGGAGCCGTACCTGTATCATAACAGTTAATTCTGTTTTTATCACGATAATCGGGACTCCATTTTTCTTTGCCCCATTTAACTGCATCGGGTAATTCCTGCTTTGGATATTCAACCTTTGAACCGTCTTTTTTACAAAGTTTTTGACCGAGTTTTACAGCACCGGCAGGGCAATATTCAACACATCTGCCGCAAGCAACGCAATCCTTTGCTTCTACCCTTGCAACATAAGCGGAACGGCTCATATTAGGTGTGTTGAAAAGCTGAGATGTACGAAGTGCATTACAAACTTTTACCTGACAGTTACAAATAGCAAAAATTTTATTTTCGCCGTCAATGTTTGTAATTTGATGAACAAAGCCGTTATCTTCTGCACGCTGAAGAATTTCCATAACCTTTTCACGTGTTATGTAATGACCCTTGTTTGTTTCAACAAGATAATCTGCCATATCGCCTACGCCGATACACCAATCCTCAGGGTCATCTGCACAACCCTCGCCCAGTGCGGCACGTGAATAACGACAAGAACAAGGACCTGCGGCATATTTACCGTCATATTTATCAAGCCAGTGTGAAATATGCTCAATAGGAACAGATTGATTTTCTGTTTCAATAGCTTTTTCAACAGGAATAACGTGCATGCCTATTCCTGCGCCTCCGGGAGGCACCATAGGAGTAATAGCTTCAAGAGGAAGCTGCGTCATTCTTTCAAAAAATCCGGCAACCTCGGGATGTTCGCAAATTTGCTCCCATTTCATATTAAAGAACTCTGCACTGCCCGGTACAAACATAGGCAACACATATTGTTTTTCACGCCGTGGATTTTCCCAGTTATATTCAATAAGTCCAACCTGCGCCATTTCGCCCAGGATTTTCTCAAGATACGATTCACTTTTGCCTGTTGCTTTAACGATTTCAGGCATTGTCATACCCTTATGAACTTTCATTTGAAGTGCAACCTCTGCCATTTCATCTGTAACCATTGCCGCAAGTCCCCAGTATTCGGGGTCATTAACGGTTAATGTTTTGCCAACCTTTGGCATCCACGGCATTTTATAAAGAACTCTATCGGTAATTTTTTTACCCAATTTTAAAATAAGTTCCCTTGGCTGTTCAGTGCTGTGATTTTCATAATAATGCATTACACGTTCGGCACTGACATAAGTTCTGCCCTTGGGCTTCATTGTATCGAACTTTGTTTCACTCACGCTTTCTCCCCCTTACTTTTTAATCCAATTTTCAACTTCATCATAAAGCCAATCAGCCCATTCATTTATTCCCTCACCTGTTTTAGCACAAATAGGAATAACCTTTGCCTTCGGATTTCTTTGATGAACGTATTCAGTACACTTTTCTACATCAAAATCAAAATACTCAAGAACATCAATTTTATTAATTAAAACAACATCGCAAATAGAAAACATAAGCGGATATTTTAATGGCTTGTCGTCTCCTTCGGGAACAGACAATATCATAGCATTTTTAACAGCACCGGTATCAAATTCGGCTGGGCAAACAAGATTACCCACATTTTCAAGAATTGCAAGTTCCACATCGCCTGTATTAAGCCCTTCAAGACCCTGCCTTGTCATTTCGGCATCCAAATGACACATTCCGCCTGTGTGAAGTTGAATTGATTTAACGCCGGTAGTTGCAATTTTTTTTGCGTCAACATCACTGTCAATATCAGCTTCCATAACACCTATTTTGAGTTTATCTTTAAGAGCGTTAATAGTTGCCATTAAAGTTGTGGTTTTTCCCGAACCGGGAGAAGACATTAAATTAAGAAGAAAAACACCTTTTTCTTTAAGACTTTTTCTAAGTTTCGCCGCTTGGTCATCATTGTTTTTAAAAACACTTTGCTTTATTTCCAAAATCTTAACTTCATCCATACAATTCACCTTTTATTTACAATTTATTAATATTTCAAAGGCATTTTACAATCTAAAAAAATTTAAGTCAATAGATGTAAGAATATCTTAACAATTTTGTTAGATTTGTTAAAATATGAACAATAAATTTGTGCGTTTCAACAATAAAATTACATTCATTTTCCATTGACAAAAGTATGTTAAAAAGCTATTATATAGCCGTAAAGCAACAATTAGTTTACATATTATTCAATATGTAAAAGGAGGTAAATTATGGCTTGTTTTGCGGTTCCTGTTGCAGAAGCAATTATAGCAACGGCAGTAACACAAATTATTAAAAAGAAAGAAAGTGCACCTGAATTTCTTGAATACAAAACACCTAAGGGTGCTGTAGAAAAGGTAGAAAAAATTTCTCTTTCAAGAAAAATTTCTTGGCTTAGAAATTTACTTTGGGGCGGTTCGATTTTACTTGCATTTGAACATTTATGGCATGGTGAAATTATGCTTAAATTTCCGTTTTTGACTGCAGCCTCAACACCTGAAGACACAGCGGTTATGCTGCACGAAATGGCAACTGTGGGTATTTCTATGGCATTATTAACAACGGCTGTTTGGTGTGCTGTGCTTGCAGTTGTTAAAATTAAAGAAACAAAAATAATAAAAGCTGCAAAGGTAAAAGAATAATGACATTGTTAATATCGGCATTTGCTGCAATTATCAGCACCGTTTTGTGGTATTTTATTCCAAAACGTAAAGAACTTATGCTTTCCGTTCCCTGTTGTTTATTTTGGGGTGCAACAATAATGTGGTTTGTAGACGCAATATTTGAATATGCCGAATTAGGTGCCGAATATTTCACCCCGGCTGTTTCGGATATGATTAACGACGCATTTTTAGGATTTTCCGTTGTTGCATTGGGTGCAATAATTTGGGTTGTAATATTGCTTATTAAAGACCCAATGAGTGTTGTTAAAAATTCCCTTTTTAAGAAAAAATAATATTGACACTTTAGTAACAGATTGTTATAATACTGCCAAACCGTTTTTACGGAGTGGATTTTTCTAAAACTTAAAGTTTTATTTTCGCCACACAGCAAAGTGCAAACTTTGCCGTGTGGTTTTTTCTTTAAAATGAGGTGATTTTTACGGAACAAACATATATGAAAGAGAAGCCGGTTTTGCCCCTTGTTTTATCAATGGCATTACCAATGACAATTTCTATGCTTGTAAATGCACTTTACAATATTGTAGACAGTTATTTTGTTGCCAAAATAAGTGAGGACGCCATGACTGCACTTTCTCTTGTTTTTCCTGTACAAAACATTGTAAATGCCGTTTCGGTTGGTTTTGGAATAGGAATTAACGCCGTTATTGCATACCATTTGGGTGCTCAAAACAAACAATCGGCAAACAAAGCGGCGTCTTGCGGCTTTTTGTTTAATATTTTTCACGGAATTATATTAACGGCAGTTTTAATTTTAACGTTGCCGAAATTTTTAAGCCTTTTTACAGGTAATGAATCAGTTGCTCAAAACGGAATTACATACGGCAACATCGTACTTTCCTTTTCAATAGTGTATTGCACATCCATAAGTTTCGAAAAAATATTTCAAGCCGTAGGTGAAATGAAAGTTTCAATGATTTGCATGATTATAGGCTGTGTTACAAATATTATTTTAGACCCTGTTTTAATTTTCGGATTAGGACCGTTTCCGAAAATGGAAATAAAAGGTGCCGCCATTGCCACAATTATCGGACAAGGAGCAACACTTGTAGGATATTTGGCGTTTTACGCAGTTAAAAAAATACCTGTAAAAATTAAATTTGCAGATATGAAACCGGACAGGCAAATTACAAAACGTTTGTATTCAATAGGTATTCCGGCAACACTTAATATGGCACTGCCGTCTGTTCAAATTTCTGCATTAAACGGAATTTTAGCTGCATTTTCTCAAAGCTATGTACTTGTTTTAGGAGCATATTACAAATTACAAACATTTTTATACTTAACGGCAAACGGCGTTGTGCAGGGAATGCGTCCTGTAATCGGCTATAATTACGGTGCAGGCGAAACAAAAAGAGTTAAAAAAATTTTTGAAACGGCACTGGGAATAATTGCCGTGGTTATGACAATAGGCACTGTGCTTTGCTTGGCAATTCCGCAAAACTTAATAGGCTTGTTTTCAACCAATCCCGACACAATAGAAATAGGCAAAACGGCGCTGCGAATAATCAGTATAGGCTTTATTGTTTCATCTGTGAGCGTAACTGTTTCAGGAGCTTTGGAGGGACTTGGAAAAGGCACTGAATCCCTTATAATTTCCATATTAAGATATATTGCCGTAATGCTTACAAGTGCATTTGTTTTAAGCAAAATATTCGGAGCAATCGGCGTTTGGCACGGCTTTTGGATTACGGAATTCATTGTTGCCGCAATTTCAATTTTAATTTATAAAAAAGCGGTTAATTTTAAAAAGAAATCAATCTAACATATATAAAAACGGCACACACTGATAACAGTTCACAGTATGTGCCGTTTTTTATTATTCTGATATTACAAAATCAAAGCTTGCATTTTCGCTGTACCAAAGGGGAAAATTCGTACCCCAAACATTATCGTAAAGCACAAATGAAACTCCGTCTTTTTCAGGATTTTCATATTTATCGTCAAATTCCAATATTTTACCTTTACCAAGTGAAAAAAGAGGTGAATGAAGATTATAAACATTAACCGTTTTACCCTGTTTTTTAAATTGAACAGACTGAACGGCGTGCAATTTTTTCGACCCCATACCAACAACGTCAAAAGGATTAATTAAGTTGCCTAATTTCTTTAACATAATTTGATTTGTTTGCGGATAAAGATGCAAATAAATTGCTTCGGTTAACCTGTTTGCTTCTTTTTCAAACCAAGAAACATTAAACTTTAAATCATTTTTGCTTAATTTATATGTAATTTGAACTGTTTTCGGCGCTCCCAATTCCACACACAGCCGCTGTTCACACTTTAATGTAACCACAATGCAACATCCTGTGTTAATGTCAAACTTTTCTGCTTTTTCAAATTTATAATAATAACTGCCGGTAGGATATTTTCCATCAACATATTTCAACAACGGTCTGCCGAAATCGCCGTAAAGCCAGCTTTTGTTTTCCTTATGATTTCTTGAATAATGAGAAAGCCAAAAATCATAATCAGCCTTAGCAAATGAGCGATACTCAATTATAGGATTTTCATTTGCCTCAATAAAAATAACGCCGTTTATACTAAGAAATTCTATACCGCCGTATTCATTTATTTTAAGCTGACAGTTGCCGCAAATAATAGGCAGTTTTATATTAAAACTTTCATCGGATTCAATGGGATGACCCGGAATAAGCCTTCCTAATGCCTGTATTGCCTTTTCCTTATGATTTTGACTTAAAGCATTTACCGCCTTTTCAATATATAGTCTTTGCTCTGCCCAACTGCTTTGTGCAATTTTGTAAGAGCCCCGCTTGTATTCACCCGTATGCCGTGCAACAACAGTATAAATATTTTGAGGAAAATCCCTGAACGGATGATGAATTTTAACAACATCCTTTTCCATTGCTTTTTGAAAATCATGTTTTAAATAATGCTCATAATCGGCAAAGTACTTTTTCATATCCATGCCGCAGGTATGTTCGGCAATACAAAGAAGCGCATCACAGAATTCATTATATTCTTTACTGCCTTTTACCATTGAATTTTCAGCAAGCCAACGTTTTTTTAATGACATAAGTTCTCTTAAAGCGGCAGATTTATAAGGGTCGGACGCACTGCCGTGAATCCACGTATCCCCTATTTCAGAAGTTACTACAGGCAATTTATCTCGCTTTTCCCATAACAGCTGTGCAATTTCATCCATAGTACCTGCCTGCACTTCATAGCCGGGAAATTCATTGGCAATTTTATTTAACTTTTCTGTTATTTTTTCAGGCGACGGTGTACCTCGATTATCAAGTGTATGGTCAAAATAAAGAACCTCCTCAATCAAATTGCAAGAAAAAGCGCCGCCGTAATCGCCGGAATAAATAACAACAACCTCACAGCCGTTATATCGCCACAAAAAGCATGGCGGAACATCTGCAAGGGCAGAAGAGCCGTTAACTCCTATATGCAAAAGCTTAATACCGTGGCGTTGCAAATAAGGAATAAGCGCTTTTGTATGCCCCGGAACGTCCGTCATTTTTGCCGCTATTGTTTTTTTACCCCTAATTTTATCAATATCATCAACAATAGAAACGGCATATTCTGTCAAGTCTTCATCAAGAAGTTCGGTATGAGTTGTAAAGGGCAAAGCATGTGGAACTATATTTCCATGTTTAAGAGCATTAACAAGTTTTTCTTTATTTTCGGGGGTTGAATTTTTAAGCGCCTCTTTAATAATCCACGAGCCTGTTGTCCAAATAAATTTTTTATTGCTTTCGGTGTTCATTTCATTTGCAAGAGAAACTGCACCGGGTATATATTCGTTTAAATATTTATCATAAACATTTTTTGCATAATCTGTAAATCCTAAATCTAAATGTGTTTTGGAAACCACAATAACTTTTTTCATACAAATTCCTCCAAAACAATTTTAGCATATAAAAATATAAAAAAACATTTAAAATATAACACAGATTTTTAAAATAATGCATATAAAAACACCTGCAAGGCATTCAATACCGTTGCAGGTGCAAAATTTTATATTTTTAATTAATAGTTTTCGGCATGCACTTCAAAATATGCCTGAGGATGAGCGCAAACAGGGCAAATTTCAGGTGCTTTTTCACCGATTACAATATGGCCGCAGTTACGGCATTCCCAAATTTTAACTTCGCTTTTTTCAAAAACTTCATTCATCTCAACATTTTTAAGCAATGCACGATAGCGTTCCTCATGCTTTCTTTCAACGGCGCCTACCAAACGAAATTTTGCGGCGAGTTCGGGAAAGCCCTCTTCATCTGCCGTTTTTGCAAAATTTTCATACATATCCGTCCACTCAAAATTTTCGCCTTCTGCAGCAGACAAAAGATTTTCTGCCGTATCGCCGATGCCGTTTAATTCTTTAAACCACATTTTTGCGTGTTCTTTTTCATTATTTGCTGTTTTTAAAAACAAATCGGCAATTTGCTCAAAACCTTCTTTTTTTGCTTTTGAAGCAAAGTAAGTATACTTGTTTCTTGCTTCGGATTCGCCCGAAAATGCATCTCTTAAATTTTGTTCTGTTTTTGTACCTGCATATTTATTAGCCATAAATTTTACTCCTTTACCAAACGGCATAAATGTTAATTTAATATTACCACTATTAAACATTTTGTCAACTTTATAAATTTTTATGCAAAAAAATGCCGCTTTAATAAATTAAAACGACATTAATTATAGAATTTATTTTCTTTTTTTATTTTTACGGTTTGATAATTTTTGAGCCGTAAACAATGCTATGCCTGCTGCAGCTGTAACAAAGCCTGCTGCAAGGTATCCGTAAACGCCGGAATTACCCGAAACCGGCAAATCGCCTGACCTGTAATTGTAAAGTCTGTAAGGAGCAATACCCCTGGTAAGTTTTTCAAAAGCCGGCACCTTATTACCTATTGCCGTTATAACAGGTTCAACAGTTTCTCCATCTGTGTCAAAAGTTAATTGCCACTGACCGTCGGGAGTTTTGTACCCATCCGGAGCGTTATATTCAACAAGCCTGTAAATACTTTTTGCATTCAAATCGGTAAAACTTACAAGACCGATTTTTGAAACAGATGTTTGCTTGTCCGCAAGAACCCAGCACTGTGCATATTCATCTGCAAGTACACCCTTTGAATTTACATTAAGAATATCGTTTGTGTGGTTGTGGCTTTCATCTGTACACTCAAGCTTATATAAAGCAAATTCGGCTCCGCCAAGCGGCTCTTTGCTTGAATTTGTTTTAATAAACGAAAAATCTTCTGTTCCGCCGATATATTTATTAACTATTTTGGTTATTGGAATTGTACTGCCGTCATTAACCGTTATTGTTACAATTCCGCCACGAACAAAAGCTTTATAAACCGTTTCGTCAAGCTCGTAATTATTGGGAGCTTCAATTTCTTTAATATAATACGTGCCGCCTGTTTTTTGAGGAAAAACAACAAATCCGTCTGTGCCGGAAATTACCGTTTCCAACAAATTAGTGCACTCGGCATCTAAATACAAACCGAATTTTGCACCTGCAAGTGCTTTGCCCAATTCGTCAACCTTGCTGAAGCTTATTAAGCCTTTGTTTTTAACGTTGTGAACCTTTATATATGCATGGTCTGCATAATGCTTTTCACCGTTATCATCATACCAAGTAACATCTTTTCTGTAATCGCCGTCGCTTCCCTCTTTATACAAAGTAGCGTCGTAAGTTACCATATAATCGGCATAGCCGTCGGTATCTGCACCGGCATCATATGAAAGAGAACCGATTTTTACTTCCCTTATTGAATAAACAGCAGGTGCACCGTCAATATAAAGGGGTAAGTCGTTCCATTCATAAATCCAATTATTTTGGGCGCTTAAAACCTGTGTATATTCGGAAGCCGTCAATTTTGCGCCGTTTCGCCAAAGTTCTACGGTTACGGGTTCTTTTTCATTATCGTCTGTTTCATCCCACTGCTTTTCGGCTTTAACCGATGTTAAAAGCTTGGAACGGTTATAAATTGTTAAAACAGAAGAACCCACGCCGTCTAACCACGGTTCATTTGACGGAATTGTTGATTCAACAACTTCTTGAGCCATTTCAACCTTACCGTCATCCGTTACGGTAATTTTAATATATTTAGGGCCTTCATAACCGGTAGGTACAGTTTCGGTTAAATAATAACTTTCCGTTAATGTGCCGTCGCCGTGAATACCCAATTTAATGCAAAAGTTACCGTTTGTGTCTGTAATAATTGTATTATCGGCAATAAATTCACTGTAACCCTCTTCAACAGCATTTGTGTCTGTTGAATATTCACTTGTGTTTGGTTTTTTGTAAAGAGAAATACTTTGACCGCTTACTTTGCTAAGTTTAAAGGAGACGTTTTTCAAGCCGTTGCCCGTTGTTGAATCGGCTTTAATTACAGAAAGCAAGCCCGACTTAACATACATATTTTGAAACGAAACAATTTGGCAGGCTAAATCCGGAACATCACTGGGATACGCCTCTGCAGTAACAAATACACCTGTATCCGACGGGTAATCCTTCCAACCGCTAACTTCACTGTCTGAATTGGAAATTGTGTACCTGTTTGTATTATTCCACTTATCCAAATCAAGAGTATAATTTTCTTCTTTTATACAATATTCACGTCCTTGCCTTACCGGCAATGACCATGTATAAGTATCTGTTACCGCATCATAAGAAGTGTAACCTGTTTTTGTTGAATCTGTTTCAGATTCGGCAGAATTTAAAGACAAAACATAGTCTGATACTATTGTGTTGTTTTCAATGTGAGTAACAGTAATATCAAATCCGTTATCTTTAACCTGCTGAATAGCCTCATCATCACCTGCAAAAGTTTTGGAAACAACAAGTCTTCCCGATTTTGCAACAAGCACACCGTCTACATGCCAGCCGTCGGATTTTTCATATTTAACCGTTGCCCAACGCAAAGTAAAGTAATCTGATGTAATATACTCGTGAGGAATAGTATGACCGGCAACAGTAATAACCGCATTGCTTTCTCTTATCTGTTTAAGAATAGCTTCATCCGAAGGTATTTGCTCAAGAGTTACACCGCTGATAGGGTTTGCGGCAGATGAACGAATTTGCTTATCCACCTCATATGCCGTTGATTCGGATGTTGCAGGTGCAACTAATTGATATGACATATCACCGGAAACCGGAATATTTTCCGTTCCAAAAGCACGGGTTGCAAAAACAGCAGGAGTGTACTTATTCGCATGCTGCGGTTTATAGCCATTACTCATATTATCTACTATTTCACAATCCAAATTTACAAAAAAGTTTGTTGAAGTAATTCTGTTGTTACCATCCGTACCTTTCCAAACAGCATTAAGCGTAACTTCATTATTAACTGCCTCGGCACGAAGCAATGCCCTTGTTAAGCTGTTGCCGGCTTTATAAACATCTACACCGTTGCCTATTCTCCAACCAACGAATGAATATACAAATTCACGATTATTATCGTTAATAGTTACGGTTGCTGTGTCATCATCTACATCAAGAAGAGTATAATCTCCTGTTCCAACCTCAACCTCATCATAATAAAGAGTTTGATTTTTAACCGTGCCGTCTTTAACAATAACCTGCCTTGTTGAATCAAACTGACCTAACCTTACAAGAGATGACGAAACGGTTGTGTTGTAAATAACCGTTGGCAAGCCTGAAGAAGTTGTAATTCTTACCGGGCATTTAATATTATCAATCTTGATTGTTATTGTTTTGTTTTCTGCATCTTCAGTTGTTTCAACATCAAGTGCTTCACCTGTTGAACCGTTAACAATTTTATAAGTTGATTCCCCTTCAAGTTTAGGTAAAGTAACAGCGGTGCTGTCGCCTGAAAACAGCATTTGGTCTTCAGGAAGCGTTGTGCCGTCCGTCAAAAATCCTTTAGGGTCGGAACACTTAATCGTGAAGAATGAATTTGCCGTTATTAAATCAGTATTATAGTTTTTATCTGATGTATTAAAATAGTTATCGTTGCCCTCTATATTATTTGGCAAATAGTACACAAACATTTGAGTTCTGAAACTAAACGGAATATCATATCCGCCGGCACCATTTTTTACAGGTACAGTGTCTGCCCAAATAGTATTTAAACTATTTGTATCGGCATGGGGGAAAATTCGTTCACCGCTATATTTACTTGCGTCAAATCCGTATTTACCGTAAACCTGTTCAAGCTCATCAGATGTTAAATAATACCTTGTTTTTCCGTCGCCGAAATTCTTTTTATTTAACGAGCTGACTACATTTGCCAACTGCCACTCGCCGTCAATGGCAACATAACATGTAATAGACGCCTGAAGTGCGTCGCCGGGTTTTGAAGCAACAATATAAACAGGTCTGCTTATATCGGTTACAGAAACAGTTACGGTGCCTGCATCTTTATCCACTGTTTGAGTAAGTTTTAAATCGGCTTCTGTTTTACCGTCAAGAGTTAAATAAGTTACGCCGTCAACATAAGGAAGAACAATATCTGTATTACTGCCTTTAATCAACATTTCATCATAAATAAGCGCCGCAAATTGGTCCGGCGGAATATATCCGTTAGGGTCTGCAACTTTAATTGTGTAAAATGAATTTGTTTTATTAACGCCAAATCCATCGCTGTTATCAGCAGCAAAGCTTTTAGCTGTGCTGCCGTTTGATTTTACAGGTCCGTTAGGCAGATAATACAAATAGTTTACATTTCTGTTTTCTTTATTCCAACCAAGAGGAACAATATATTGACCCACATCATCACTGTATGCAGGACTTACATCTGCCCAAACCGTTTGAGGTCCATAAGAATCGGTGTGAGCAAAAGTTAATTCGCCTTTAAACTGTTTTGCTGCAAATCCGTATTCTCCAAAAATCTCTTCAAGCTGTTCGGCAGTAATATAAAATCTGGTTTGAGTAGCCGAGCCGCCGAAAACTTTTGCCGAAATATCGTCAGTAACGGTAACTGTTTTAATTTCTGTCCATTCCTCATCAATAGAAACATAACAGTGAACAGTAACGGGATTGACTGTGGCTCTTGCGACTCCACTGCTGTCATCTGCAAAACTTACGCACGGCAGTAAAACAGCCATTACAGTTAACAGTGCAAGCAAAACGGAAATTACTTTTTTTGAAACTTTAGCCACAATGCTCACCTCCCGAAAATTTTTTAATACAAAGCATAAACAGTTACTTTTTGGCTCAAATGCTCAAAAATTACGCATTTTTATTACTTATATTTATTCGGTAAGTATTTTAACACAGCATTTATTTTATTCAAGAGGTTTTGCAAAAAACGGCAAAGTGCCGAAATTTGCATTTTTACAAAAATGAAATTTGTATATAACCCACGAAAAGCGCCGAATATTTGCCCGATTTAGTTAAGAAAATATGAATAAAATTTTCATTTTTTGTTAACTTCAATTATTATATCAACGCAAAAAGCTCGCATAGTTTATATTATTAACAAAATAAAAACGACTTTTTCAATGTTAATTCACAGTTTTTGTGTAATATCTACAAAAAAATGGAAAAAAAACCATAATCTTCTACATAAACATAGAACTGCTGCACAAACACTTGAATTTGACAAAATTATATATTATCATCTTGTGCGGTTAAGGTTTCCAACGGAAATTATGTTATTGGGGAGGTAACAAATGATGAAAAAACAAAACACATTAACCAAAATCACTTCATTTTTAATGGCTTTGCTTATGATGTTCGGAACAACATCTGTTTGTGCTTTTGCCGCAACAACAGATATGCCTGCGTCAAATGCTAAAGGCTACATTACAGTAACAGGTCTTGAAGAAGATGCCACTGCAACAGCATATCAGCTTATTACAGTTGATTATGACTACACAGCAAAAGCACCTAAAAGCCCTGAATTTTATTGGGTAAACAACCAACAACTCAGAGATTTCGTAAATACAAAATACCCGGGTGTTGTTAATGCAGACGGCAGTGTAAACACAGATGTGCTTAACCCTATTAAAGAAAGCACTGATAAATCTACAACATTATATGACCAAATTGCAAGTGAAATCAGAAACGGTAACATTACATTAGCAGCTGCCGGTTCTGTTACAGGTAACGGCACAATTAACAACCTTGATATGGGTAACTATTTAATCCTTATTGAAGGCGGTAAGAAAGTTTACAGAGCAAACGCTGCAAACATTGTTCCTACATATGACAGAGACGCAAACGTTTGGAAACTTGAAAATCCTGAAATTACAGAAAAATCTTCAACAACAAACATTGAAAAGAAGATTGTAACAGCAGATGGCGAAGTTGTTAAAACAAATGCTTCTGTTGGCGACACTGTTAAATTTGAAATCACAACAAACATTCCTACATATCCTGAACTTTCACTTAACTCAAAGTATGTTGTAAGCGATAAGGCAGCAGCAGGTTTAACATTTGGCGCAATTTCAAAAGTTTACGGCGTTGACGAAGCAGGTCAAACATTTGAATTGGCTGCAGACGCTTACACAACATCACAGGCAAGACCAAACAATGATGCAGTTGATTTTGCACTTAGCTTTGACTATGCAAAAATTAAGGCTTACAAACAAATCAGAATTGAATACACAGCAACTGTAAACAAAGACGCAGTAATCGGCAACACAGGTAATGCAAACACAGCATACCTTGATTACAGCAACAACCCATATGCAAGCACTGAACCTTGGGAAAGCTTTAACTCAAGCACAACAGTTTACTCTTTCGGCTTTGATTTAACAAAAGTTGACAAAAAAACAAATGCGGCTCTTAAAGGCGCTGAATTTGAAGTTTACAGCGATGCAGAGTTAACAAACAAAATTTCATTTGTAGGTACAAACGGCAACTACAAAAAAGCAGACGCAACACAAACAGGTGAAGCTGTTACAACAGTTGCAGTAGACGATAGCGGTAAACTTATTTTAGCAGGTCTTGCAGAAGGTACATATTACCTTAAAGAAACAAAAGCTCCTGCTGAGTACAACATTGCAAGAGATGCTTTTGAACTTACAGTAAAAGATATTGATAACGACGGCGTTGCAGAAAACGCAGACAACTCTGTTAAATTTGAAAACGGCCTTGTAACAATTTCAATTCCTAACAGCAACGGATTCCAATTACCTACAACAGGCGGTATGGGTACAATCCTTTTCACTGTTGGCGGTATTGCACTTATTGCTCTTGGCGCAGTTATGATTGTTCTTATTCGCAAAAACTCTAAAAAAGCAGACGCAGCAGAATAATTAACACAAGCAAATAAAAAATAAGCAAGGTGCGGAAAAACCGCACCTTGTTATTTTTTTATGTTTAGTATATAATAAAGCCACAAAATTAAGAAAGAAGCAAAATTAAATACATTATTTTAATGTATTTACAGCTTTTTACTTACTCCATAATAACGGTGATAAGCGTGAAAAAAAGCAAAGAAAAAACACAAAATAAGAATAAAAAAAGCAGTGTTTTTATTTACATAATTTCCTTTTTGCTTGTTATTGCAGGTTTATGTGTGTTCAGCTATCCGGTAATAAGCAACAAGCTGGCAGACATTAACCACACCCAAGCAATAAACACTTATGATGAAAGCGTTAAAGCCAAAACAGAAGAAGAATTAGATGCAGAAATGCAAAAGGCAATTATTTATAACGAAAACCTTGCCGGCGACCCTGTGCACGACCCATTTGTGCCGGGAAGCGGTTATGCATTGCCCGGCAATTACACCGATGTTTTAAACACTGCCGGCGATGGCATTATGGGCTATATTGAAATTCCCAAAATTTCCGTTAAACTGCCGATATACCACGGCACAAGCGACGAGGTGCTTGAAAAAGGCGTTGGTCATATTGAATCAACGGCACTTCCCATAGGCGGAGAAGGCAACCACCCTGTTTTAACAGGTCATACAGGCTTGCCTACGGCAGAGCTTTTTACCAGATTAACAGAACTTAAAGCGGGAGATGAATTTTATATTCACGTTTTAAATAAAGTTTTGGCTTACAAAGTTTGCGAAATCAATATTATTTTGCCAACGGATTTGGATAAACTTTCTGCCGAAGAAGGTAAGGATTTAGTTACGCTTGTAACCTGCACGCCTTATGGTGTTAATTCACACCGCTTGCTTGTTAAAGGCGAGCGAACAGAATATAACCCTGAAAAAGAGGCTTCTACAAAAGACAGCGACGGCGGATTTTTTGCAAAATACAAATATTATGTTATTGGAATTGCAATCAGCTTTCCAATTCTTATTTTAATAGGCGTTGCAACATATTTATACAATAAAAAGCGTTCAAAAAAGGACAAAAACAATGACGAAAAAGGAAACACCCAAAAAAAATAAAATCGCCCTTGCCATTGCAATAATTATAATACTTATCGGCGGTGCGGTATTGCTTTTTCCGCAAATAAGCCAAACTGTTTACAATGCAAAAACAAACAGTGCAAAAGCTGAATTTGAAAAATTTTGTCAAACTAATGATTTAGATAAGCTTTACGCAGAATTACAAAAACGAAACGAAGAGCTTTACCAAAATAAACAAGCTGATTTGAAAGACCCTTTTTCTTATTCACAGCCTGATATTGATTTAACGCAATACGGCATAAGCAACAATGTTATCGGCTACCTTACTGTGCCGAAAATAAATATTTGCGTGCCTGTTATTTTAGGTTCTAATGATGAAACGCTAAAAAAAGGTGCAACGCATTTAACTCAAACCTCCTACCCTATCGGCGGAGAAAACACAAATTCTGTTTTGGCGGCACACAGAGGATATGGCAAAGCAGCAATGTTTAGGCATATTGAAAAGCTGGAACCGGGCGACAAAATTTACCTTGAAAATTTTAGGGAAACCCTTGTTTATCAAGTAAGTGAAATTAAGATAATAGAACCCACAGACGTAAACGAGCTTGCAATTAAAGATAACGAAGACATAATAACCCTTATTACCTGCCATCCATACCGTGTAAACACTCAACGTTATGTTGTTTATTGCACAAGAACAACAGAATAAAAAGCAAAACAGCACCTGTTCAATTTTGAACAAGTGCTGTTTTTTTATTAATCACGAAGAGGAACGCCCACATTATCGTAAAATGAACCGGTGGC
This sequence comes from uncultured Eubacterium sp., assembly GCA_934512155.1. Lineage (GTDB taxonomy): Bacteria > Bacillota > Clostridia > Oscillospirales > Acutalibacteraceae > Eubacterium_R. Next base: position 50,498 of record CAKSWS010000008.1, read on the forward strand.
AATTTTTATAATATCAACTATCCAGCCGATGCCAAATAAACCGCCTGTAAAGAGATATAAAAGACCCATTCCGATTCTGCCCACATAAAAATAATGAACGCCTATTTCGCCTAAAAAGATACACAAAAGCAATGCCACAATTTTGTTTTTATCACTTGTATATGTAACGTAATTTGCCATTAAAACTTTTCACCTCTGCACATTTAAAATAATTTCAAAGGAAAGAGCAGTGAGAATTATGGGGATATAATTGAAAGAGTAAAACCGCTCTTTTCCTTTGACAATTAAATATTATCAAATTTAATAACAACAATAAATAACAAAATCTGCAAAATAAACATTCCTATTTTTCAAAAACAAAATGCTTTGAAACACAAAATTTCAAAGCATTTAAATCATTTATTATCAAGTTGTTTTACATATTCGTCAAAATCAATTCCGCCGTCATGCAATTTCTTTTCTACCCAAAGCTGAAGAGCCTCTACAGTTTGAGAAATTTGTTCTAAATCTTTTTGAATTGTAATAAAATCTTTAATTTCGTCTTTTTCAATTTTACCGTCTGCTGTAATTTCAATTAATCGCTTTTGCCTGTCTTGAGTTGAATTAAGCGAAGCCAACATTTTAAGCACAATTTCCGACAAATCGCTTGTTTTGATTTCCGGCACATATTTTTTGCCTATTTCACAATCATGAGAACAATAATAGTTGCAAATTGCCGGTTCCTTGTATTTATCAGCCATTTCCAAAATTTCATCAGGTCTGGGCTGAGTTGTTTCATATTCAATGCGGTGAAGACGTTCCTTTGAAATACCGTTTAAGCAATCTTCCGCATCCTGCAATGTTAAATTATTATTTTCCCTGGCTATTTGATAAATGTTTTTGTTATTTTTTGTTGACGCTCTGCCCATAATGCACTCCAAAATAATTTACTTAAAAAATTATACAATATTTAACATCCTATTTCAATGCCAACAGAATAAAAGTTTAATTGACAAAAATGTTTACATAAATTATTATAAAAATATGATTAAAATTATGTTTGTGTGCCACGGCAATATTTGCCGCTCGCCGATGGCTGAATTTATATTAAAAGATATGGTAAAACGGCAAAATTTGCAAAACAATTTTATTATATGCTCAAGCGCTACCAGCACAGAGGAAATTTGGAACGGAATCGGCAACCCTGTTTACCCCCCTGCTAAAAAGGTGCTTGAACACCACGGAATTAATCCTGTCGGCAAACAAGCCGTTCAATTAAAGAAAAGCGATTATAACAAATACGATTTATTTATAGGCATGGACAGTGCAAATATTAAAAATATGAAGCGTATTTTCGACAACAACAGTAATGATAAAATACACAAACTGATGGAATACACAGGCAGCACCGCTGATGTATTCGACCCATGGTATACACGAAATTTTGAAAAGTGTTACAACGATATTTTCAAAGGCTGCGAAGCACTTCTGAAAACATTGATTTAAATAAAAGTACATAACAAAAACGTTGAAAATTATATTATATAAAATCGCTAATAAGCATTAAAAACATATAAAATTATTTATGATATTGATTATATTCTTTTTAAACTTAATTAATCAAAAAATCACATTGTAAATCAATAGATTTTTAAAAATACAATCATTTTCAATCAAATATTAAAATGCATTTTGCGTAAAACAGCAAATATTTATTGTAAAAAGTAAAATATGTTTCGATAATTATTTGAATTAATAATTGTAAAAATTTTTCATTTGTAAAAACGAATACGCTTCATAAACTATATTTGCAAGGTCAAAATTTATTTTGTAAATTGCATTTTGCAAGGCAAATTAATTTTTGATTTTGCCAGTAAACTAAGAAAAAGAGGTGTATTTGTAATGGCTAAAAACACAGTACCTGAAGCTAAAGAAGCTCTTAACAGATTTAAGATGGAAGCTGCCGCAGAGGTTGGTGTTTTTTTGCATTAAAATTTTTCAAAACGCCCTATTTAAGCCACTTTCGAGATTTGAAAAATATGTATAGTGGGCGGTCAAACACATTAAAAACATAAAATTAACGAAAAAAGGTCTACATACCCATAAGAAAAACGAGCCGAGATACGCACATCTCGGCTCGTTTTCGTAAATAATCGTTTCTTTTTTCAAAAAAACTTCATTACAACAAAATCAATGATTTTTCATATGTTGGCTGACGGTTAGCAAATTTCTACGGTGCTTTTCGTTGTTTATATTCTATTTGAGATACCGGCAAACTGGAAGTTATCGAACTACTTCAATTTTTCATTTTCACAACTACATTTCCAGCGTGTTCTACATCACCTGCTG
>CAKSWS010000009.1 GCA_934512155.1 uncultured Eubacterium sp.
GGTAAACACTTATTCGGAGGAACAAGAAAATTTGACGAAAAACTAAAATAATGATAAAATTATTTTTATTATTGTTTTAATGAGGACTTTTTGCGGTGATTTTATGAACATATTAATTTGTGATGATGAAGAACGATGTATAAGAGAATTAAAGTATCAAATAGAAAGTTATTTTAAACTAAACCCGATAAACCCAAAATTTTATGTATCCACACACCCTGACAAGGTTATGAATTCTGACGTAATTTTTGATATTGCCTTTCTTGACATTCAAATGCCTGAGGTTAACGGTATTACACTGGCAAAAGAATTAAAAAGGCGAAACAGCAAAGTTGTACTTTTTATGGTAACAAATTTTGATGAATATCAAGATGAAGCAATGGATTTGCAAATTTTCAGATTTTTTGAAAAACCCTTTGACCTTAAAAGATTACACAACGGACTTGACAAGGCTTTGGAACTTATTGACCGTTCCACAGTAAATTTATATGTTTTTGGCAGTGCAGAGCAAAAATGTGTTAATTTAGATGATATTGTTTACATAAAAAGCGACGGCAGAAAAACAAAACTGTTTGGAAAAGACGGTACCGAATACGGAGCAACAAAACCTTTAAGCGAATGGGAAAAGACTTTGCCTCAATCACAATTTTATTCAACTCACAAAAGCTTTATAATAAATTTACATTATATTACCAATTACAGTTACAAAGAACTTTGTTTAAACAATGATATTAAACTGCCAATAGCGTCAAGAAAGCAAGCAGCGTTTCACTCATTTTGGTTTGACTACATTAAAAGTATGTAACTATTAGAATTTACGCATTAACAGCCTAAATATTTTGGGTTGTAATGAGAAAGGTTATTCAAATTAATGGTTTATAACATAGCTGTTTGCATAACATGTTTTTTAGAAATGTTTATTTCTTACATTTTCTTTTCCCAAATAGGCGAAAGAAAAATGCATTACCGTTTAGTGGCAGTTATCGGCGCAATTATTTTTGAAACAGGTGCGTTTTTTAACATTTTTCTTTCCAATTTGGTTTGGTTTAATGTATTATATTTTTTGATAATAAATTTTTTATTTGCTGCTATATGCTTTAAAATAAAAATCAGCAGAGCATTCTTTTATTCTATATTACTTGATGCTTTTTCAAACGCACTTGAATTCATATCAATATTTATTATTTCAGCGTTTACAGGTACAAAAACAACAGAATATTTAAACAATATTTTATTTTTCGTTTTAGATGTTACAGTAAGCAAAACCCTTTACTTTTTAACCTGCATAATATTAGTTAGGTTTGTTAACCGTGAAAAAACCGCATTCAAATTTCCCATAGGGCTTTATTTTTACCCATTAACATTAGTTGCCGTTTTAATTATGTTTTGGAATGTTTGCGCAAAAACGGAAATTGCCGAAAATTTTCAAATTGCCATTGCAATTTTATGTTGCGTACTGTTTATATCAATAATAGCCCTGTTTTTCTCTTACCAGAAAAACATTGAAAAGGAAAACAAACTTTTAACACTGCAAAACGAACTTAACATAAATGAACTTGACAGAACGTATTACAAAATTCTTGAAAATCAAAACCAAGAATTAAAAATTTACGCACACGACGCCAAAAAACATTTATCTGCAATTCAGGAATTAAACGATAATCCGCAAATAGACAAATATATTGTTGAAATGACAAACAGATTAAAGGCCCACGCCAGTATTTGCAACAGCGGCAACAAAACGCTTGATGTTATTATTAACAAATACTGCACCGAATGCAAATTAAACGGCATTAACTTTAATTTCAACATAAAACTTTCAAACTTAAAATGCGTTGAAAATTATGACCTGGTTGCTGTTTTAAGCAATGCTATGGACAATGCTGTTGAAGCGGCAAAAAATTCCGAAAGAAGAAGCATTTTCTTAGAAACAAAAAGAATTAATAATTTTGATGTTTTATGCGTTTCAAACAGCTGTGATAACGAACCCGAAGTTATCAACAAAAATTTAACCACCGTTAAAACCAACAAGGCAATGCACGGATTAGGCACAAAAAGCATTAAAAACACATTAAAAAAATATAACGGTGATTTTGAGTGGGATTACAACGAAAGCGAACGCATTTTCACCACAACAATTATGTTTGAAAAACCCTACAATTACACAGCAATCGCCGATTTAATCTGTTTAGTTTTAAACCGGCGATTTTTAATATAAAATTAACTTGCATTAAATGTATAAAATAGTTATTATATAAAAGACGGTTTTGAGAGGCTTATTTTTGTTTATCCTTTTTTGCTTACTTAAAGCGTGTTACAAAAATCTTCGGGAGGAAGCTATGAAAATTTATGTTTGCGACAGCAAAGAATTAAATCACATTAAAGCATGTTTATGCTTTGCAAAAAGGCTTAACCTTATTGATGACGACAGCTTGGAAGCAGCAAAAGAACGCTGTGAAAAAGAAAACGAAAAAAGAGAAAAAATGTTAAAGAACAACGAAATTGTTTACGGTGTTACAAAATTCTCTTTCAATGCATATCTTCAATATGAACTTACAAGATTTAAACTTGAATTTGCAGAAGAAAGCAGCAGAATAAAAAAAGTTTACCAATATAAAGAAATAACTAACAAAGAACAAAAAGATTTTTATAAAAATAACAAAGATTTGTTTACACGATACAATAAAGACCGCTTTTTTTACCGTGAGGTTAAAACAATAATTCATAAAAAATTAAGGGAGGCAGAATACGAAAATGAAATCAACAACATATTATGTAAGCTCTCTTAACGGAAGTAATGAAAACAACGGTTTATCTGCCGAAACGCCCTTTCTTTCTCTTGATAAGATAAATGAACTTGAAATTTTACCGGGTGATAAAATTTTGCTTGAAAACGGTTCTGTTTTTGAAAACCAATTTTTACACCTTAAAAATTGCGGCAACATAAACAGCGAAAAAATTGAAATTTCATCCTACGGCAACGGTGAAGAACTGCCGTGTATTAATACAAACGGTGCCGGCATTTGGTACCAAGATTACGGCACACCCCTTGACTTTGCCGGACATGTTTATAAAGGAGACGTTTCATCATCCATTCTTCTTTATGATGTTGAAAACATTATTATTCATAATATTGAAATAACAAATAAAGAAGAATACACAACGGCTGAAGCATATTCAGACCCGAATAAAACAGACAGAACCGGCGTTGCCGTTGTGGCTCAAAACAGGGGTACAATTCACTCAATAACACTTGAAAATTTATTTATTCACGATATTAACGGAAATGTTTACAACAAGCACATGAACAACGGCGGCATTTATATGACCGCATTCAAACCTGCCGACGAAAGCAAAACCGGTGTTGCAAGGTATGACGGCGTTATGGTTTGCGACTGCTTTGTAAAAAACGTAAGCCGCTGGGGCATAGCCGTAGGTTATTCATACAAGCATCAAGAATTTGCCGCTAAAGAGCTTGCAGAAGACACATTTAAAAAATACGGCAATGAAAATATTTTAATTTCAAACAACTATGTTAAATTTGCAGGAGGCGATGCAATTACGCCTATGTATGCGTTAAAGCCACTTGTTGAACATAATATTTCAGATTCCTGCGCATTTGAAATGAATGACAGAATTTACAGCAACCCGGGCAAACGAATGGGTAAAGTTGCGGCAGCGATTTGGCCTTGGAAATGCAAGGACGCACTGCTTCAATACAACGACGCCGTAGACACAAAACTTAACCAAGACGGAATGGCTTACGATGCCGATTCGGGAGACGGCACTGTTTATCAATACAACTATTCGGCACACAACGAAGGCGGCTGTATGATGTTTTGCCTTGGTGAAGCCGTTCACAGCACATATAAAAATAACGTTAGCTACAAGGATTTAGGCGGCTTGCTCAGCCCTGCCGGCAATCCGGACGGTTACGTTGCAAATAATGAGTTTTACATTTTAAAGGGCGTTCCTCTTAAAAGAAAAAGAATGCATGGAAAAATGAAACTTGAAAACAACAAAATAGTAAAACTTGAAGATTAACGAGGTAAAATTTTATGGCACAAAACAAAGGCAGAGTAACAATTCCTACAGATATGGATGTTGTTAAAGAAACCCTTGATATTATGAATGTTTGGGGCGCAGATGCAATAAGAGACTGCGACGGTACGGAATTTCCCCAAGAGCTTAAAGACACGGGAGCTAAAATTTACGCAACATATTACACAACACGTAAAGACAACGAATGGGCAAAAGCGAACCCTGATGAAATTCAGCAAATGTACATAATGACGCCGTTTCACACGGCTGTTGAAAGCACGCTTGAAATACATCTTATGGACCATCTTTACCCTGACATGCTTAAAGTAAACAGCAGAGATGACATTAAAAGATGGTGGGAAGTTATAGACAGAACAACAGGCGAAACCGTTTCCACAAATGACTGGAGTTATGACGAATCAACCGGCAATGTTTCTATTAAAACAAAATTATTTCACGAGTACACCGTAAGTTTTCTTGCATATATTATGTGGGACCCGGTACATATGTATAATGCAGTTGTTAACGAATGGAAAGACGTTGAACCCCAAATTACATTTGACGTTCGCCAGCCTAAAACAAAGGCACATTCACTTGAAAGACTTCGCCGTTTTCTTGACACTCACGAATATGTTGACGTAGTTAGATTCACCACATTTTTCCACCAATTCACATTGGTATTTGACGAACTTGCAAGAGAAAAATTTGTAGACTGGTTTGGTTATTCCGCATCTGTAAGCCCATATATTTTAGAACAGTTTGAACAAGAAGTCGGCTATAAATTCAGACCTGAATTTATTATTGACCAGGGATATATGAATAACACATACCGTATTCCGTCAAAGGAATTTAAAGATTTTCAGGCTTTCCAAAGAAGAGAAGTTGCAAAGCTTGCAAAAGAAATGGTTAACATTGTTCATGAATACGGCAAAGAAGCCATGATGTTTATGGAGCCGTTTAGGGATGAATTTGCATCTATAGGCTTAGACGCAGTTGTAGGAAGTGTTGGAAACGGTGCCACACTTCGCCTTTTCAGCGATATTAAAAACGTTAAATATACAGAAGGCAGATTTTTACCGTATTTCTTCCCCGATGTATTTCACGAAGGCGGAGACCCTATTTACGAAGCAAAAGTTAACTGGGTAACGGCAAGGCGTGCTATTTTAAGAAGTCCTATTCAAAGAATAGGTTATGGCGGCTACCTTAAACTTGCTCTTAAATTTCCTGAATTTGTTGATTACATTAAGGATGTTTGCAACGAATTCCGCACACTTTACGATAATATTCAAGGTGTAACGCCGTATTGTGTAAAAAAAGTTGCCGTTCTTAACTGCTGGGGAAAAATGCGTGCGTGGTCAAATCATATGGTTCACCACGGTTTATACTACAGACAAAACTATTCTTATTTCGGAATTATAGAGGCATTAAGCGGTGCGCCATTTGATGTTTCATTTATTAATTTTGACGATATTAAAAATGATGAAAACTTCCTTAAACAATTTGACGTTATAATTAATGTAGGCGATGCCGACACAGCACAGTCAGGCGGCGAACATTGGTGTGATGAAAAGGTTATTACAAGAATAAAAGAATTTGTTTATAACGGCGGCGGATTTATTGGTGTAGGCGAGCCGGCAGCACACCATTGGCAAGGCAAATTCTTCCAGCTTGACGACATTTTGGGTGTTGAAGAAGAAAACGGCTTTACACTTAATACCAGAAGATACAACATTGAAGAACACAGAGACCACTTTATTCTTAAAGACACAAACGGAAACGTTGATTTTGGTGAGGGCAAAAAGAATATTGTTGCTCTTGAAGGAACAACCGTTCTTATTCAAAATGCAACAGAACTTCCGTTTGCCGTAAGACACGCAGAAGAAGTTCAAATGGCTGTTAAAGAATTCGGAAAAGGCAGGGGCGTTTATATCAGCGGTCTTCCCTACTCTTTTGAAAACAGTCGTGTGCTTTACCGTGCCGTGCTTTGGTCTGCTTCGGCAGAAAACGAACTTAATAAGTGGTTTTCAACAAACTATAATGTTGAAGTTCACGCTTATGTTAAAAACAATAAATACTGCGTTGTTAATAACACTTACGAACCGCAGAATACTACTGTTTATGTTGGCGACGGTTCAAGTTTTGATCTTCACCTTGAGCCAAATGAAATTAAATGGTACCAAATTTAAAAATACGCAAACAAAAGGAACCAATCATATGATTGGTTCCTTTTGTTGTAAATTCATATATTTAATCACAATTACAAATATTTTTTCGTGTTACCAAAATAGAAGACGGAGTTACCGAGAACTCATCAAGACCCCATTCAACAAGCTTTGGTATTAATTTTTCATTCGTTGCCGCCTCACCGCACATTCCAACTTGAATACCTGCTTTTTTTGCATTTTTTATTGTCATTTCTATTGCACGCAAAACAGCCGGTTGAAAAACATCATACAAATATGAAATTTTTGAATTACCCCTGTCAACAGCCATTGTGTAACCTGTTAAATCATTTGTGCCTATTGAAAAAAATGCCGCATGCTTAGCAAGCAAATCCGAAATAAAAACGGCAGACGGTGTTTCAATCATAACGCCTACAGGCACATTTTTGTATGAAACACCCTCCCTTTCAAGCTCTTTTGCACATTCTTCTATTAATTCTTTTGCACGAACAACCTCTTCAACAGTTGTTACAAGAGGCAGCATAATTTTAATATTGCCTATTGCCGCAGCACGCAAAATTGCCCTTAATTGAGTTTTGTAAAGTTCAACGTTATCAAGGCAATATCTGATTGCACGATAACCCAAAAACGGATTTTCTTCTTTTTCTATAGACAAATAATCAATGGCTTTATCACCGCCTACGTCCAGCGTACGTATAATTACTTCCTTATCTGCCATAGCCTTTGCAACAGTTGAATAAGCTTCATACTGTTCTTCCTCGGTGGGAGCATTTTCTCTGTCCATAAACAAAAACTCGGTTCTGAAAAGTCCTATACCCTCTCCGCCGTTTTGAATAACATTTTGAACATCCTCTGCCTTTGCAATATTACCGTAAACCTTTTTGGCAACGCCTGATTTTGTTATTGTTGCCTTGCCGAAATATTCGGAAAGACTTTCCTTTTCTTTGATATACTCATGCTGTTTTTCGCTGTAAAAAGCAAGTTCCTGTGCTGTGGGATTAATTAAAACTTTACCTTTAAAACCGTCAACTGCAAGTTTTTCACCGTTTTTAATAATTTCAGTGGCATCCAGAACAGAAAGCACGGCAGGAATTCCCATAGCACGTGCCAAAATAGCACTGTGGCTCGTTACGCCTCCTACCTCGGTAATAATGGCAAAAACATTTTCTTTATTAATTTGGGATGTCATAGACGGAGTAAAGTCCTTAGCAATAAGTATTGAACCTTTTTCAACAGCTGTTATATCAACAGACTTTACACCAAGCAGAATTTTAAGCAAGCTGTCTTTAATATCTTTAACATCAGACGCTCTTTGCTTTGTTAATTCATCATCAACGGACGAAAACATATCTATAAACATAGTACAGACAGTATCAACCGCTTTTTCCGCAACCGCTCCCGTATCTATAGTATCCTCCATTTGCGAAAGCATAAAAGGGTCTTGAAGCATAACAATATGACCTTCAAGTATTTCTGCTTCCTTATCGCCGGCATTTTTTTTTAAATCTTCTACAAGCGATTTAGTTTCATTAATAAACTTATCTACTGCTCCGTGCAATCTTTCCTTCTCTTGTTGTGCAGAAGTATATTTTACGGATGAATAATCAAGTTTGCAATCTTTTATAATAACGGCCGTTCCTATTCCGTAACCCTGTGATGCACCGATTCCTTTTAACATAACAGCAACCCCTTTTTAAGGCAGGCATAAGCCTGCCTTATTTTTTATTCTTCGCCGAAGCCGGATTCAATAAGCTTTCCTGCAGCCTCAAGCATTTCATTTTCATCACTGCCGCTGCATTCAACAGTAATTTCACTGCCGCACTTTATACAAGCGGCAATAATATTCATAATGCTTTTTCCGTTAACCTTTTTACCATCAAAATTAATGTTAATATCAGATGAATATTTGCCCATTTCAGTTACAAAAACATTAGCCGGGCGCATATGAAATCCCATTTTATTTATGATTTTATAATTCTTTGAAATCATAATTATTTAACCTCTTCTTTTCTTGTTTTTTTAAGAAGCGCAAGCATTAATGCGCCAACGATTGAACCTGCAACCAAAGCAATGAAATAACCAAGCGGATGTTCAACAACCGCAAATGTGAATATGCCGCCGTGAGGAGCCGGGCAAGCACAATTAAACAATGCCGTTACCGCACCTGCAACAGCAGAACCTACCATACAAGACGGAATAACTCTGAGTGGGTCTGATGCTGCATAAGGAATTGCACCCTCTGTAATAAAGCAAAGTCCCATAATATAATTTACAGGAGCGTTTTTGATTTCATCTGCAGTCCATTTTTTCTTATTAAATGTTGTTGAAAGAGCAATGGCAATAGGTGGAACCATACCGCCAATCATAACTGCTGCCATAATCCAAGTATTTCCGTCTGCAATAGCGGCAGTGCCGAAAACATATGCGGCCTTGTTAAATGGACCGCCCATATCGGTTGCCATCATTGCTGCAAGAACGATTGAAAGCAAAATTCTGCTTGTTTCGCCCAAAGATGAAAGTCCGTTTGAAAGGCCTGTATTTATTACTCCGATAACAGGATTAATCAAAAGCATTACAACACCCATAAGGAATGTACCTAAAAGCGGATAAATAAATACCGGTTTAATGCCATCCATAGATTTTGGAAGCCAACTAAATGCTTTTTTAAGAAGATTTACAAGAACACCTGCTACAAAACCTGCAAAAAGTGCACCTAAAAAGCCCGAAACCGCTTTATCATCGCCTGTAGGTGAAGCGAGTGTGGCACCTGTTGTGGCAAGATAACCGCCAACAATACCGGGAAGCAAACCGGGTCGGTCGGCAATAGACTGGGCAATATAACCTGCAAGTATAGGAAGCATAAATGAAAATGCAGCTTTACCAATCCAAAACACAACAGAAGCAAATCCGTTTGTTTGACCAAAATTAGCACCAACATCAGCATTACCGGCAATAGTATCAATTAAAAATCCCAACGCAATTAACACACCGCCGCCTACAACAAACGGAAGCATGTGGGAAACACCGTTCATAAGATGCTTATATAATTTTCTGCCAAAACTTTCTTTTCCCTCATCATCCTGAGCAGATGCAGAATCGGAGTTTTCTGCATGATAAACGGAAGCTTTACCGTCAATGATTTTTTGAATCAATTCTTCCGGCTTATTAATTCCGTTTGAAACAGATGTTTTAACAACAGGTTTGCCGTCAAACCTTGCCATTTCAACATTTTTATCTGCGGCAATGATGATACCGTCGCACTGCTGAATTTCTTTTTTTGTTAAAACATTTTTTGCACCGCCCGAGCCGTTAGTTTCGGCTTTAAGAGGATAGCCCATTTTTTCGCCTGCCGCCTCAAGTGCCTCGGCAGCCATATATGTGTGAGCTATACCCGTTGGGCAAGCTGTAACAGCCAAAATTCTGTAACCCTCTTGCTTTACAGGCTGTTGCTCCTGCTCATCAGGATATTTTACAGCCTCTTGCTTATCGATTATATTTAAAAATTCCTTAGTCGATTTTGCGTTACGAAGTTTATCACAAAATTCGGGATCCATAAGCATAACCATTAAACGTGATAAAATTTCAAGATGTAAATCACCGTCTAAAGGAGCGGCAATCATAAATATAATATCCGACGGCTTACCGTCCGGTGCACCGTAATCAACACCGTTTTCAACCGTTATTGCCGATAAACCCGGAGTTTTTACACTTTCAGACTTTGCATGCGGCACGGCAATTCCGTCGCCTATTGCAGTTGAACCGATTGCTTCTCTTTCCAAAATTGCGGCTTTATATTCTTCCACATTTGCAAGATTTCCCGCATTTTCATGAAGCGTTATAAGTTGATTAATCACATCATCCTTACTAACGGCTTTTACATTTAAATTTATTGCGTTTTCTTTAAGTAAATCTGTAATTTTCATCTCAATTTCCCCCTTTTAAGAATTAAACTCGCTGTTAAAAACGCTTAAAATTTCATCTTTTTCCGCAAGCCCCTTTGAAAACGCTGTTGCATTTCCGCAAGCGGCACCAAGCCTTAATGCATATGCATAATCGGCTTTTTCAATATAGCCTGCCGTAAATCCGGCAACCATGCTGTCTCCGCACCCAACCGAATTTACAAGTTTGCCTGACGCATTTCCGATTTTGTGAACGCATGAATTTTCATCAATCAGCATTGCGCCGTCCTTCGCTCTGGAAACAAGAACATTTCTTGCTCCCATTTCTTGAAGCTTTTTAGCATAAAATTCAATTTCATCATCTGTTTTTGTAATAACACCAAACATATCGCCAAGCTCGTGATGATTAGGTTTAATTAGAAACGGCTTGTATTTTAAAACATTCATAAGCAAATCCTGCTCTGCATCAACAACAAGATTAACGCCCTTCTCATAGAGCATTTTTGAAATTTGCTCATAAATATCATTTGGAATTGATTTTGGAATAGAGCCTGCCATAATAAGATAATCGCCGCTTTTTATACTTTCAAGCTTGTGAAAAAGACGATTAATATCTTCTTTTGAAATTTCAGGACCGTTGGCGTTAACATCAATTTCCGTTTGTGCTTTTATTTTAACATTAATTCTTGTGTATCCGTTTTTTAAAAAGCAAAAATCTGTATTAATGCCGTCTGCATTAAGCATTTCTTCAATTTGCCTTCCCGTAAAACCTGCCAAAAATCCCAACGCCTTATTTTCAACACCTAATCGGCTTAAAATAACGGAAACATTTATACCTTTTCCGCCGTAATAAATTTCCTCACTTTTTGTTCTGTTAATATCGTCTGTTCGCATTGAACCAACATTCATAACATAATCAAGCGCAGGATTAAAGGTTATCGTATAAATCAATTCAAATCACCTCTTTAACAATACCCTTTTGTTTAATTTGTTCATTATCACATTTATCACAAATAATGCAAGCACTGTCTACAGAAGCAAATGTTACGGCTGATACTTTTGAAAACTTTGTTGAATCAACCAAAACATAGCTTACAAAGCTGCGTTCTATAGCCACGGCTTTCAGCATTGCTTCATCTGTATCCGGCGTAGTAAAGCCTTGCTTTTCGCTAACACCGTTTGCACCGATAAACGATTTTGAAAAATTATATTTTTGCAAATTTGACGCTGCCGCAAGACCTATAATCGCCTCGGTAGTTTCTTTAAGTTCACCGCCTATAACAAAAACTTTGCAACCTTTTTCTGCCAGGGATTTTGCATGAGCAATGCCATTTGTTACAAAAGTGGCTTTTGATTTTTCAAGATAATTTGTCATCAAAAAGGTTGTTGTGCCTGCATCAATAAAAACAAAATCATCATCATTAATTTGCGATGCGGCATATTCGGCTATTTTTTTCTTTTCAGAAACATTTTTTAAAGACTTAACCGGCATGGAATCTTCATTTTTTAAAAATTCCTGTGGCAATGCGGTTGCACCGCCGTGCACTTTATTAAGTTTTCCCAATTCGGAAAGAGCCGTTAAATCACGCCTTATTGTTGACTCGCTTGAATCAAAATACTCTGCCAAGTCGTTAACACTTACCGAGCCTTTTTCATGAAGCAAACCTAAAATTTGCCTTCTTCGTTCCTGTGTCAGCATATTATTCACATAACCTTTCCGGCTACAAACCGAAATCGAAAATTTTTGATTCGCCTTTGCCGTAGCCTGTCAAAATGCAATGTGTGAGCCGATTAAATATTTTAAACGGCTTTTTAATGAAAATGCAAAAGCACATTCATAATTGAAATCGATTTCTTATTACACCCCAATTATACAAATTCGCTCATTTTCAGTCAATAGTGAGCAGTTATTTTCGTTATTTTGCTTGATTTTCACGATTTTCTTTGTATAAACGATACATTAAACAATCCATATTTGCACAGTTTTGATTATTTTCTTAAAAGCAATCAATAAAACAATCAAATCATTTCATATTTGCCAAATATATTATCTGTCAAACATAAATATTTTATCAAAGGAGTTATATAATATTGTTTTTAATTTAAAACTATTGTATAATCAAAAGCAGATAAACTGATGTAAAAAGCGGTGTTAATTTTGAGAATACTTACAATAGGCGACGTTGTTTCAAAACAAGGGTGTGATTATCTTTTTGAACAACTGCCAAAATTAAAAAAAGATTACAATGCTGACTTAACAATAGTAAACGGTGAAAATTCAGCAGTGGGAAACGGCGTGTTACCTCAATCGGCTGATATGATTTTCAATGCCGGTGCAGATGTAATTACCCTTGGAAACCATTCACTGCGACGCCGAGAAATATATGATTACCTGGATGAAAACGAATATATTATCAGGCCGGCAAATTACCACAGCTCTGCTCCGGGTAAAGGAATTGTTTATATAGACAAGGGATTCATCGTTATAGCGGTTATTAATTTGCAAGGTATTGTTTATTTAGAACCTGTAAGAAATCCCTTTGATATTATTGACGATTTGGTACAAGAAGCAAAAAACAACGGTGCAAAAATAATTATTGTTGATTTTCACGCCGAAGCCACTGGGGAAAAGAAAGCGTTCGGATATTATGCAGACGGAAAAGTTTCTGTTGTTTTCGGAACACACACCCACGTACAAACAAGCGACAATCAAATTTTACCTAACGGAACAGGATATATATCCGATATAGGAATGACCGGACCGTTAAATTCGGTTTTAGGAGTTTCACCGGAATGTGCTGTTGAAAAGATGAAAACAGGATTACCGGTGCGTTTTAAAAATGATGACGGTCCTTGCACAATAGAAGGGTGCCTGTTTGAAATAGACAACAAAACAGGAAAAACAATTTACACAAAAATTTTTAGGAGATAATAATGGCAAAACGATTTTTTGCAATAACACTTGTACTTATATTAATTGCCTCCATATTCAGTGCATGTTCTTCAAGCAACACTGAGCCTGAAGAAACAACGGCGGCACCTACACAGCAATCTGAAGTTATTGCCGAGGATAATAACACCTTTAAATTAAGCTACACTCAGGCAGACAGCTTAAACCCATTTGACGCTGTAACACAAAACAACCAGGTTTTAGACAAACTTGTTTTTGAAAGTTTATTTAATTTGGACGATAACTTTAAATCATCTTTAAACATTGCGTCAAGCTATAATTATTCCGATTCTACAACCCTTAATGTTGTTATAACAAGCGGATTAACGTTTTCAAACGGCAGTATAATAACGGCAGATGATATTGAAAGGTCGTTTGATAGTGCAAAAAAATCAGAATATTGGGGTAACACTCTTTCAGGTATTAAATCCTGCCGTGCCGACTCTTCAAATTCGGTTGTTTTTAATTTGGAATATCCAAATGCATATGCACAAAACCTGTTAACTTTCCCCATTGTTTGCAATGATGAAGACAACAATGGATACCCAATAGGAAGCGGCAGATATTATTTTGACAATGAAAACGGCGATTTGGTTTTAAAAGCTAATAAATCAAACGGATTTTCACCTAAAATAACAACAATTCATTTAGAAAATATAACATCACTTGATTCCATAGACAATGCCGTTAATATAGGAAACATAAGTTTTGCATTTAGAGATTTAAGCAACTATTCTTCAAAAAAAATAAGTGCAAACAAAAAACTTGTTAATATGAATAATTTGGTTTACATCGGTTTAAATACAAAAAACGGAATAACGACTAACCCTTATATCAGAAAAGCAATTTCATTAGCTGTAGACAGAAGCGTACTTGTAAAAAGCGGTTACGGCAATTTTGCCCAACCTGCCACAAGTATTTTTAACCCGCAATTTGAACTTTCACAAACAAAATTGTTTGAAAAAGAAGCAGATATTAATGCCGCAAAACAAGCAATTTCCCAAAGCGGCGAATCAAACAAGTCATTAAATTTACTTGTTAACAACAACAATTCCGACCGTGTAGCTTGCGCAAAGCTTGTGGCACAACAGCTTGAAAACGCAGGATTTACCGTAACAATTTCATCTGTAACATTTGAAGAATATGAAGGATACGTTTCAAACGAAAATTTTGACCTTTATATAGGCGAAACAAAAATTCCTGCCGATATGAACCTTAATTCATTTTTCAAAGATGGCGGCTCAACAAGATTTGGAATAAGCCCAAACGGCGATGTTGCAAAAGTTTACAACGACTACCAAAACGGCGATTGTGAGCTCGGCACATTTTTACTTGAATTCTCAAATGAAATGCCCTATGTTCCCCTTCTTTACAGAAAGGGAATGGTGTGCTTTTCAAAGGCCATGAACGGTGATGTGCAAAGCACAAACTTTGATTACTTCGGAAATATAGAAAATTGGTATTTTACAACATAAAAAAGGTTCATTTTCTTATATCAAATCCTTACTTTACGTTGTTTAAATTATTGTTTACACTTTATTACTTGATTAAAAAATAAATATATATTATAATCTTTAATCAGCAAATCAAAATTTATGAACGGAGGTTCATTTATGATTAAATTTGAAAATCCAAACGGATATATAGAAATTACTAATGAATATTTTGAAAAACTTGTTGGGCAAGCGGCTCAATCATGCTTCGGCGTTACGGGTATGGTTAATTCGGGACCCATGCAAAGTTTAAAAGCAATTCTTAAAAACAGAGTTGAAAACATTGATAATTCCGACCAAGGAGTTGTTGTAAAAAGCGTTAACGGCGCACTTACAATAGACCTTCATATCTCCGTTTCCTATGGTGTTAACGTAAATGCCATTGCAGACAGTATTACTAACAAAGTTCGTTATACTGTAGAATCCGCAACAGATTTAAAGGTATCTAACGTTAACGTTTACGTAGACGAAATCAACTAAAGGAGATTATTCAATGATTACAGGAAAAATGTTTAGAGACGGAATAATTTCCGCCTCAAACAACATTGCAAACAGCAGACAAGCTGTTGATGCCCTTAACATCTTCCCGGTTCCGGACGGTGATACAGGCACAAATATGAGTATGACAATAGGTGCAGCTGCAAAAGAAATGGCTGTTTTAAGCGATGACTGCACCATTGCAGACGCTTCATCAAGATGTGCATCTGCCCTTTTAAGAGGAGCAAGAGGAAACAGCGGCGTTATTCTTTCACTTATATTCAGAGGTTTTTCAAAGGGCTTTAAAGATTTAGACGAGGCAGACGGAAAGGCAGTTGCAAAAGCATTTTCCAAAGGCGTTGAAGCTGCTTATAAAGCCGTTATGAAACCGACAGAAGGCACAATATTAACAGTTGTAAGAGAAGCATCGGAGGCAGCAACAGAAATTGCAAAAGCAAGTAACGACCCTATTGAAGTTTCTTTTGCGGCACTTAAAGCGGCAAAGGAAGCATTAGCTAAAACACCGGAGATGTTACCTGTTTTGAAAAAAGCAGGTGTTGTTGATGCCGGCGGTCAAGGTCTTGTTTTGATTCTTCAGGGCTTTGAAAGCGTGTTTGACAACAATGCAATAATTCAACCTCTTGAAGGTTCAGCAGTTACGCCTGTTTCAACCCCAAGCAAAGAAACTGTTGCAAGTGCATCAGGCGACATAGAATTCGGCTACTGCTCTGAATTTCTTATTGAAAAATCAAAAACTGCAAATGCTACGGATCCACTTAAACTTCGTGCCTACCTTGAATCAATAGGCGATTGCGTTGTTGTAGTTGATGACAGCGACATTATTAAAGTTCACGTTCATTCAAACGAACCCGGCAACGTTATTCAAGCTGCATTAAAATACGGACAGCTTATTAACATTAAAATAGATAACATGCGTTACCAGCACAGAAATGCAAATGAAGGCGTTAAAGAAGGTGAGAAACCGGTTATGCCTAAAGCAGAGCCTGTTAACGAATACGGATTTGTGGCAGTTTGTGCAGGCGACGGAATAAGCGAATTATTTAAAGATATTGGAGCAGATATAACCGTAAGCGGCGGTCAAACAATGAATCCGTCAACAGATGATATTTTAAACGCAATTATGGCAACGCCAGCCAAAACCGTTTTTGTTTTGCCTAACAACAAAAATATAATTATGGCAGCTGAGCAAGCCATTCCTCTCGCCGAAGGCAGAGAGGTACGTGTACTTCAAACAAAAACAATTCCCCAAGGAATTTCGGCAATGCTGATGTTTGATGAATGTGATGATGCAGACGCAAACCAAATGAATATGATGGAGGCTGCTGAAAACGTTTCCACAGCCCAAGTAACTTTTGCCGCAAGAGACAGCGAAGTAGACGGAAAGCCTGTTAAAGAAGGCGAAATTATGGGACTTTGTAACGGCAAAATCAAATTTTTGGGCAACGACATTGCAGATATTGCCTTTAAATCAACAGAAAAAATATTTAAACGAAACCAAAGCAGCATCATAACCGTTATTTACGGCGAAGGAGTTGAAGAAGAAACTGCAGTTGCCGTTGAAAACAGACTTCGTGAAAAATACGGAAACGACGTTGAAATAAGCATTGTTAACGGTGGCCAGCCGATTTATTACTTTATTATTTCTGTGGAGTAAAAATGATAAATCTTAGCGATGATATAAAATTTGTTAAAGGTGTTGGAGAAAAAAGAGCCGAGCTTTTTAATAAGCTCGGCATTTCTTGCGTTAAAAACCTGGTTAATTATTACCCGCGTGATTACCGTGATTGGTCTAAAGAAATGACTGTGGAAACATGCGAAGACGGTGAAAACGCCTGCATTAAAGCAACCTTGGCAACTACTGTTAAAGAACATTTGATTCGCAAGGGATTGACCCTTTTCAAATGTGATTTTACAGACGGTAAAAACATTATTCACGTAACGATTTTCAACAACAAATTTTTAGCAAAATCGCTAAAGCAATATGAAGAATATATACTTTTCGGAAAAATAAAAAAGAATTTAACAAGTGCCGAAATGACCTCACCGCAAATTGAACCGGCAAAAAACAATATTGGCATACACCCAATTTATCCGGCAACAGATAAACTTAATTCAAAAGCCATTGCAAAAGTTATTAAAACCGCACTTGAAAATCTGCCGGAATTTATTGAAACGCTGCCGCAAGAGCTTTTAAAGGAGTACAACCTTGCCCCACGTGATTTTGCAATAAAACAAATTCATTTTCCTGATAATTTTGAAAACCTGGAAAAAGCAAAAAAACGATTAATATTTGAAGAATTGCTTGTTTTACAATTAGGTCTTTTAAAACTTAAAAGCAGAAACAAGGAAAACACAAATTTAATTTTGAAGCACGATTACACACCTGAATTTTACAAACTTTTACCTTTTAAACCTACAGGAGCACAAAAAAGAGCAATAATAGATTGCGTATGCGACATGCATAAAAACACACCTATGAACAGATTAATTCAAGGAGATGTAGGAAGCGGCAAAACTGCAGTTGCCGCAGGTGCCGTTTATTCTGCAGTAAAAAACGGTTTTCAATGTGCTTTAATGGCACCCACGGAAATTTTGGCAACACAGCATTTTGAAACCATGACAAATCTTTTAGCCAAAAGCGGCATAAACATTGAGTTAATAACGGGAAGCACCGGCGCAAAAGCAAAGCATAAAATTAAAACACGGCTTGCAAACGGCGAAATTGATTTTATAATCGGCACCCATGCCCTTATACAAAAGGATGTAGACTTTAAAAACCTTGCCCTTGTTATTACCGACGAACAGCACCGTTTTGGCGTTAACCAACGTGCAACATTGGCATCAAAAGGCAAAAATGTTCATACTCTTGTTATGAGCGCCACACCTATTCCCCGAACACTTGCACTTATGATTTACGGCGATTTGGATATTTCCGTTCTTAATGAATTGCCCCCCGGCAGACAAACGATTCATACCGCCGTTGTTGACTCGTCTTACCATAATAAAATATTCAATTTTATTAAAAAAACCGTTGCAAACGGCCATCAAGCATATATTGTATGCAGCCTTGTAGAACAAAGCGAAAGCGAATTAATATCCGCAGAAAATTATGCTGAACATTTGGCAAACACGGTATTTAAAGGCTACAATTTAGGTTTGATTCACGGCAAAATGAAAGCCGCCGAAAAGGAGCGGGTAATGGCTGCTTTTTCAGACGGCGACATTAAAATTTTAATTGCCACAACGGTTATAGAAGTTGGAATTGACGTTCCTAACGCCACAGTTATGGTTATAGAAAACGCCGAAAGATTTGGACTTTCGCAACTGCACCAATTACGTGGCCGTGTAGGCAGAGGCAATGACGAATCATACTGCGTTCTTGTTTCAGACTGTAAAACAGAAACAGCACAGGCAAGGCTGGATATTATGAAACGAAATACCGACGGTTTTGTAATAGCCGATGAAGATTTAAAACAACGTGGACCCGGCGACTTTTTCGGCAGCAGACAACACGGTTTGCCTGACCTGAAAATAGCAGATATGTTAAATGATATTGACACACTGAAGCAATGCCGCAAATGTGCCGACAAAATTTTGATTGACGATTACAATTTAGATTTACCCAAGCACAAATATTTGCTTTACGAAATTAATGAAATGTTTCGTAACTCCGCAATGAATTAATACAGACAAAATAATGCAGTATGCTAAAAACATACTGCATTATTTTTTTGCCTTTAATTCGGCAATTGCCATATAATGACAAACATTAAATTCCGGCGGAGCAATTTCATTAAGCATTTTTAAATGCTCCCTTTCCCATGCGAAAATTTCATTTGCCGTCAAAGATGCACCTACACCACGGCAAGCTTTCATTCTTCCGTTCCACCCCTCACGGGTAAAATGAACATTCATTTTAATTTCATTATGATAAACCAAGTCAAAATACTCGTTATAACAAATCGGAATTTCAATAGGTGAAACCCTTTCATTACATCCGCTCCACAACGGATTATATTTTAAAACAAGTTTTTCGCTTGCAGCGGCAATCTTATCTTCAAAAGGCAACCAATTCATTACAAGAACAACAAATTTACCGTTTTTCTTTAAAAACCGATAAATTTTAGGTGCCAAAACAGAATGATTAAAATACCAAAAGCACTGGCAAGCGGTAACAACATCAAATTCATTATCAGAAAAAGCCCAGTCTTCTGCAGATGAAACAACATATTTTATGTCTTTATTGACAGATAAAATTCTTGCCTGCTCTATTTGATTTTTTGAAGCGTCTGCACCAACCCATTTTCCACCATAAGAATACATATTTCGTGGCAATACGCCTGTACCGGTCCCTATATCAAGCACACTTTGACCGCTTATACACAAATTTCTTTTAACAATTTCAGAATAAAATTCTAACGGATAAACATCTCGATATTTGGCATAATCTTTTGAGGTTTTTCCCCAATCAAAAGGCTTCCCGCCGTCCACAGACATATACACACCCCCATTATTTAAAATACTGAGAAAACTGTGATGAAATTTTCATTGAGCAAACAGATTCATCACCCACAATAATATGATCTAACAATTTAACACTAATGTTATCAAGCATATCACGCAATTTTAATGTGAAATTAATATCTTGAGCGGAAGGAAAAGCCTCGCCGCCGGGATGATTGTGTGCAACAACAGCTGAAGCCGCATTATCGTTTAATGCAACTTCTAAAATTTTACGAGGGTCTATACTTAATTTATTTACACTACCTTCACCAAATTCCCTGCAAGATATAATTTTATTTGAATTATTAAGAGTTACAAAAATTATTTTTTCCACAGTTTCATTTGCAAGAATGTTACAAAAATATTGCTGCATTTGCAAAACACCCGCAAATTCAACAACGCCGTTATTTTTACTTCTATTACCACGCTTTCCAAGTTCTTTAATAAGAGTAATTAAAATTGCGGCATTTGTTCCGATTCCGTCTACTTTTGATAAAGAATCAACGGTTGCATTAAGCACATTATTTAAACTGCCAAAGGTTTTAATAAGCTCCTTGGCAATGGGCTTAACATCACGCCTTGGAATAGCATAAGTTAAAAGTAACTCTAAAACCTCATAATCATTTACAAGACTTTCCCTGCTGTGCAAATACTTTTCTTTGATTCTTTGTCTGTGCCCATCGGTATGATTTAACATAATTTTTCCTCTTTACCGTTTTAATATATTGTAAACAAGGGATAATAAAAACAAAAAGCAGGTGCAGTAACCTGCACCTGCATAAAAGTTTAATCAGTTATTGATTAACTTGTCTTCTTCATTGTTCCAGCTGTAAAGCTTACGAACTTCAGCGCCAACTTTTTCTGACGGATGTTCTGAAGCAAGTTTTCTCATAGCCTTAAAGTGAACCTGACGACCTGCAGGGCTCATATCAAGAAGGAATTCTTTTGCAAATGAACCGTCTTGAATATCTGTAAGGATTTGCTTCATAGCTTTCTTTGTATCTTCTGTAACAATCTTAGGACCTGTAATATAATCGCCGTATTCAGCAGTATTTGAAATAGAATATCTCATTCCTGCAAAACCTGATTGATAAATAAGATCTACAATAAGTTTCATTTCATGGATACATTCAAAGTAAGCGTTTCTTGGGTCATAACCTGCTTCGCAAAGTGTTTCAAAACCTGCCTGCATAAGAGCACAAACACCGCCGCAAAGAACTGCCTGTTCACCAAACAAGTCTGTTTCTGTTTCTGTTCTGAATGTTGTTTCAAGAACACCTGCACGAGCACCGCCGATGCCGAGAGCATATGCAAGTGCTACATCAAGAGCATGACCTGAAGCATCCTGTTCAACAGCTACAAGACAAGGAGTACCTTTGCCTACTTGATATTCTGAACGAACTGTATGACCCGGTGCTTTAGGAGCAATCATAGTTACATCAACAAACTTAGGCGGTTTGATACAACCGAAATGAATGTTGAAGCCGTGAGCAAACATAAGCATGTTGCCTTCCTCAAGGTTTGGCTCAATTTCATTCTTATAAACGTCTGCCTGAAGTTCATCATTAATAAGAATCATAATAATATCTGCTTGTTTTGCTGCTTCTGCAGTTGTGTAAACTTTAAAGCCTTGTTTTTCTGCTTTTGCCCAAGACTTACTGCCTTCGTACAAACCGATAATAACATCGCAACCGGATTCTTTCAAGTTAAGGGCATGTGCATGACCCTGTGAACCGTAACCGATAATAGCGATTTTTTTACCTTTTAAATAATCAAGATTACAATCTGACTGATAAAAAATTCTTGCTTCTGCCATTTTTATTTCCTCCGTAATAGCATAATATTTAAAGTGCTTTGCGTTGTATGACTACGCATTGCATTTTTTACAATTTTCATTATAGCTTGTATGATGTCTAATGTCAATAACTATTTTAATTTTTTTTACAAATGTTCAATAGCATGTAAAATATGAAGCCTCATTGCCGTTCTTGCGCCTTCCGGATTACGCTTCTTAATAAACTCCATAATCATTCTGTCGTCATTAAGATTGTTTTCACTTACAGTATCATCTTTAGTCAAAACAATTACACCTTTTTTAATTGCATTAAATATAATAGGCATAAATTGCTTAACAAACGAATTATGAGTTGCATTTGCAATACTTTCGTGAAACTTCTGTTCCTCGTAAGTTCTGTCTTCGCCGCTTTTTATTTTCTTTTCAATCTCTTCGCCATAATAACAAATAGTTTTAATTTCTTCATCTGTTGCCCTTTCTGCCGCCAAATACGCACAATCAGGCTCAAAAATCAATCTCATTTCAAACAAGTCGTCAAGTCCCGAAGCAATATCGCTTAAATCATTTGTATTTATAATAGTATTAGAGGTAACAAATGTTCCTTTGCCTCTTTTAATTTCAAGCACGCCGCTTGTTGTTAAAATTTTTATTGCTTCTCTTAAAGTAGAACGGCTAACGCCCAATTCAAGTGAAAGTTCATTTTCATTAGGCAGCTTATCGCCAACAGAAAACCTGTTTTCCAC
Source organism: uncultured Eubacterium sp. (assembly GCA_934512155.1). Taxonomy (GTDB): domain Bacteria; phylum Bacillota; class Clostridia; order Oscillospirales; family Acutalibacteraceae; genus Eubacterium_R. The sequence continues at coordinate 22,106 of CAKSWS010000009.1, forward strand.
CTCTATCATTTTAAGGATTTGCTGTGCCGTACTGTCTGCCAACATTTTGGATTTTGCCATAGATACACCTTCTTTGCAAATATAATATCACACTTGTACAACAAATGTCAACAAGTTGTCCAACATCTTACAACAAAAACAGGTTAATTTTATTCAAATATTTAGTAAAAATACTCAAAATCAGTTTAAATCTCTTGCCAACACTAATATAATGTTTTATTATATAAACATATAACACGGTATTATAAATAATACGATATATGGAAGTGGAGAAAATGAATAAAGCACAAGAATTAAGATTTTACATTGAGGCACTTTGTGTTTATGATTTAAAGCAGGATCCGGTTATGGCGGCATTGCTTGATTTACTGCAAAACATAAACAGCGAAGGCGTTTTGGAAAAACAAAGCGAATTTTTCAGAGCAGTTACAAGGCATGAATCTTTCAAGCACTATGTTTCAAAGCTTATATTGAAAGACGATAATGCATTTACAAAAGCGGCGGCAAGCAAAAATGTTGATAAACTGCCAAAATCCGTATTAAACGGAGTTAAAAGCGATTTGGAAAAGCTTGAAGCCATTGCGTCTGTTAAACCGGAGGATATTTACAATGCCGTAATAAATGAAGATTTACGAAATGTACTTATGACATTGCCAAAATGGGAAACCGGCACCGCAAAAGCACCACTTAAAGAAAATTGGGGCAGTCAAGTTGATGCCTTAATTGAATATCATGCGGAAAACGGATACGGTTTATATTCAAAATTTAATGCATTCACTTGGAGAAATCATTCACTGTTCCCTCTTTCATGCACAGACCCGATAACTTTAAGCGATTTAAAAAATTACGAACTTCAAAGACAACAGGTTATTGACAACACGGAAAGCTTTGTTAAAGGTTACCCGTCAAACAACGTTTTACTTTACGGCGACCGTGGAACAGGCAAAAGTTCAACAGTACATGCCGTTTTAAATGAATATGCAAAAAACGGCCTTAGAATGATTGAAATTTCCAAAAGCGATATTCCCGATTTAACAATGATTAGAGAAATACTTTCCGACAGTCCAATGAAATTTATTATTTTTATTGACGATTTGTGCTTTGATTCCCACGATGATTCCTTCGGAGAACTTAAAGCGGCACTGGAAGGAAGCCTTTCCGGCAAAAAGCCAAACACATTAATTTACGCCACTTCCAACAGGCGCCATTTAATTAAAGAAAGCTTTTCAGACAGAGAAAATGATATAAATAAAAACGATATTATGCAAGAACAATTAAGTCTTTCAGACAGATTCGGTCTTTCCATTACATTTATTAACCCAAACAAAAAAGACTTTCTTGATATTGTTGAAAAGCTGGCAAGCGACAGAAAACTTGACGTTGATAAAGACAAGTTGTTTCTTGTTGCCGAGCAATGGGCAACCAAAAAAGGCGGCAGGTCGCCGAGATGTGCAAAGCAATTTATTGATTTTGTTGAAAGTGCTGAAAAGCGTGGTAAAGAATGGTAAATAAAATTTTAAAAAACAGTTAACAATTTTTACCGTTTGTTTACCGAATAATCAAATTATGAACAAAAACAAGTGATAATATTATCACAATGAATAAAACAAAGGAGACACATTATGAGCAATAAAATTCTTGTTGTTGATGACGATCTTAACATTTGCGAACTTCTTAAACTTTATCTTGAAAATGACGGATACACCGTTTTTGTTGCCAACGACGGAAAAGCGGCTGTTGAAACATTTGAAGCCAAATCTCCTGATTTGGTTTTGCTTGATATAATGCTTCCGAAAATGGACGGATGGCAGGTTTGCCGTGAAATACGCAAAACCTCATCTGCACCGATTATTATGCTTACTGCAAAAGGTGAAACATTTGATAAAGTTTTGGGTCTTGAATTAGGCGCAGACGACTATGTTACAAAACCTTTTGAAGCAAAAGAGGTTATGGCAAGAGTTAAGGCTGTTTTAAGGCGCACAAAAGGCGACGGCGAAACAGCAGATTCCGAAAAGAAAACAATTGTTTATGACAACCTTGAAATAAATATTGTTAACTACGAGCTTAAAGTTAAAGGCGTTCCTGTTGACACACCGCCTAAAGAATTGGAACTTATTTACCATTTTGCATCAAATCCAAACAGAGTTTATACAAGAGACCAGTTGCTTGACGAAGTTTGGGGATTTGATTATTACGGCGATTCGAGAACAGTTGACGTACACGTTAAAAGACTTCGTGAAAAGCTTGAAGGTGCTTCAGACAAATGGGCGCTTAAAACAGTTTGGGGTGTTGGATACAAATTTGAAACCAAGGAATAATTATGAAAGCAAAAGAGAAAATAAAAAACTTTGCGCAAAAGAATTTTCCGTACAATAAGAGCATTTTCATAAAATATTTAACGCTTTTTGTAATAATATTTTTAGTTAGCTTAACTATTTTAGGCATTTCTGTTTTTGCATTAATAAACAATTACACAACAGATGAAAAAACTAACTTACTGAAAGAAAACACAGCCTCAATTTCCAGCACAGTTTCTACCACCCTTATTACACAGGATATGAACAGCTCATACAGCATGGAAAAAGAGCTTATTTGCGAAACGCTGGCAACAGTTTCAAAATCTATTGATGCGGATGTGTTTGTTTGCGATGTTGAGGGCAACATAATTATGTGCAAAGAAAAAGCAACATCATCTTTTTCAACAGACCATTTTGAAAGTTGCCGCCAACATGACGACCTTGTTATGAGCAACCACGTACTTTCAACTGTTTACCAGCAAGGCTCTATTGTAGAAAAAGCAAATCTTTACGGCGTTAAATATTTTATAGTCGGCTGTCCTATTTATTCCGACGGCGATATAATCGGCACGGTTTTTGCCCTTACCGATTCTAAAATGCAATCGCTTACATTCGGTTATATCAGGTTATTTTTAATTTCCGCATTTTTCAGCCTTATTTTTGCATTTGTTGCCATATACTATTTAACAAAAAGAATGGTTACGCCCCTTAAACAAATGAGCAATGCGGCAAAGAAATTTGCTCTTGGTGATTTTTCATACCGTGTTAAAATTACAGGCGAAGACGAACTTGCGGATTTAGGCAAAGCGTTTAATGATATGGCAAACTCACTGGATGTGCTTGAAAGTTCCAGAAGAAGTTTTGTTTCAAACGTTTCCCACGAATTAAAAACACCTATGACATCTATTTCCGGATTTATTGACGGAATATTAGACGGCACTATTCCGAAAGAAAAACAGGAATATTATTTAGGAATTGTAAGCGGAGAAGTTAAAAGACTTTCAAGGCTTGTTGTTTCAATGCTAAATATGAGTAAAATTGAAAGCGGCGACCTGGAAATGAAGCCCAGCAATTACGAAATAACAGACCAAATAATACACATTCTTTTAACATTTGAGCAAAAAATAGAAAATAAGAATATTGAAATTAAAGGGCTTGAGGATTTACAGCCAACATACATTGTTGCCGACCCCGATATGATTTATCAAGCCATTTACAATCTTTTTGACAACGCTGTTAAATTTACAAATGACGGCGGCTACATTAAAGTTGAACTTAAAGATTTAGGTTCAACAATTGAAGTTGCCATTGAAAACAGCGGAACAGGCATTAAAGCTGAAGAACTTTCAAAAGTTTTTGAAAGATTCTATAAAGTTGACAAAAGTCGCAGCCTTGATTCAAAAGGCGCAGGACTTGGACTGTATATTGTTAAGCTGATGATTGAAATGCACGGCGGCAAAGTTCGTGCAGAAAGCAACAGCGAAGATATGGCAAGATTTACATTTACATTGCCGAAACAATACAGCCCTATATACAAAAAGGAGTTAAAATAATGAGCGAATTTGATGAAAAAGAATTCGGCGAAGAAAAAAAACAGGAAACTAATGAGCCTGTGAACACACCGCCCACCGAAGAAAACACAACATACCACTATGTTTACAAAAAAGCGAATGACACAACTAAATCAAACAGCGGTGAAGAAAGCAATGTCGGTCAAGACAATTTCAACGGTGCATCCTATTACACTCCGCCTATTAATAATGAAAACAGCGAAACAAATGTGTCAGAAAAAAAGCCTAAAAAGAAAAAGAACAAAACAGTTATTACCATTGTTGTAATCGTTGCCGTTTGCGTTGTTGCGGCAATAATTGGAATTTTTGCTGCAAAAGATGCAGGAAAATCCAACAACAACGGCACAACAAGTAATGACAATTCATCAGTTTCACAAGTTGAAACAAAAGACCAAGACGATGTGGCAAAAACGGATGGCACAGGCAATTACACTGTTGCAGGCATTGCCGAAAAATGTATAAACTCTTGTGTAGGCATTACTGTTTACACAGAATCCTCAAACTACGGAAACTTTTATAATTACGGTTCCGGCGGTAATTCTTCACAAAACGGCGAAGAAGCAAAATCAAGCGAAGGTTCGGGCATTTTAATGCTTGAAAGCAACGGAAAAACATATATTTTAACTTGCGCACACGTTATAAGCGACGGAACAAGCTTTACCGTTACAACAAATGACGGCGAACAGTATGATGCAACAATGGTGGCATATGATTCCCAAACAGATATAGGCGTTCTTTCAATTAATGCAACAGGTCTTCAAATTGCCGAATTTGCTGATTCAAGTTCAACAGTTTTAGGCGAACAGGTTGTTGCCATAGGTTGCCCCGGCGGTTTGGAATTTATGAACAGTGTTACAAGCGGTTATGTTTCGGCACTTGCAAGACCTATCAGCTCCACAATCGGATACGACACAGATTGTATTCAAATAGATGCAGCAATTAACCCGGGCAACAGCGGCGGCGCATTGTTTAATATGCAGGGTCAGGTTATCGGCGTTAACTCTTCAAAAATTGCCGCAACCGAATATGAAGGCATAGGCTTTGCAATTCCAAGCAACACAGCTATTGACATTGCAAACAGCCTTATTAAATCAGGATATGTTGAAGGCAGGGCAAAATTAGGCATTACCTATAAAAACATCGAAACTTACCAAAATGCAAGTTCAATATTATCGGCGCTTGAACAACTTGGTTACAAAGATGCAACAGGCACAATGGTAATTAATGAAATTACCGATGATTCCGATTTGAAAAACAAAGATGTTAAAGAATATGATATGATTGTTGCCGTAAACGGTGATACAATGACATCCACAGACGTATTAACATCTGTTTTGTCAGACAGCAAACCGGGCGACACAATTACCCTTACCATTGCAAGAATAAGCGGAAATAAGATTGACACATTTGATGTTGATTGCAAACTTATTGAATCAAAAGGCTGATAAATTATTACAACACAAAAGCAGTTCAAGTTTAAAACTTGAACTGCTTTTTGATTTTACGCTTTTAAATTGATTTTGAATATAAATAAACACCCAACCGGTGATTAAATTTATAAAGCAATCGGCAGTACGCTTACCCTCCATGCTTCATTGCGGATTAGGCTGTTTTAAATCAGCTCTTATATATTCTAAAGCAACCTCCTGACAAAACAAAAATCCATAAGTATAAACTCACGGATTTTTGTTTTGTATGCTGATTAAATTTTCGTTTTACACTTCGGCAATAACTTCCACTTCGCAAAGAACGCCCTTTGGTAAATCCTTAACTGCAACGCATGAACGTGCCGGCTTGCAAGTGAAATATTTACCGTAAATCTCATTAAATACGGCAAAATCATCAATATCTGCAAGAAAGCAAACTGTTTTAACAGTTTTGTCAAGAGATGAGCCCGCTGCTTCCAAAACAGCCTTTAAATTTTCACAAACCTGCGTAGTTTGCTCTTCAATGGTTTTTGCATCTACATTTGATGTTTTCGGGTTAATTGCAATTTGTCCGCTTGTAAAAACCAATCCGTTTGCTTTAACAGCTTGGCTGTAAGGACCGATTGCACCCGGTGCATTATTTGTTGAAACGTATTCCATAATCAAAAATCCTTTCTGATAATTAATCGCAAACTTCAAAGCCTGCATCTTTAAGTGCTTTTTTAATTGCCACAACATGGGCAAAATCTCTTGTTTCTACACTGATTCTTAAATAACAATCGGTAATATTCATATCCAAATCGGTACTGTCATAATTAATGCTTGTAACATTAGCACCTGTTTTGGCAATAATTGCAGAAACATCGGAAAGTTGACCCGGTTTATCTGAAAGAGCAATAGTAATGTTTGCAGTTCTGCCACTCATTTTAAGACCTCTTTCAATTACCCTCGAAAGAATTGTTACATCAATATTACCGCCTGAAACAAGGCAACAAACATTTTTACCTTCAATATCGGGAACCTTACCTGCCAAAACAGCTGCAACAGGTACTGCACCTGCGCCTTCTGCAATAAGTTTTTGCTGTTCAAGCAATGTTAAAATAGCAAGTGAAATTTCGTCATCCGTAACGGTAATAATTCCGTCAACATATTTATTAACAAGCTCGTATGTTAAATCGCCGGGAGTTTTAACTGCAATACCGTCTGCAATAGTTTGTACCTTATCCAAGGTTTCAATCTTACCGTCTGCAATAGATTTTTCCATACTTGGAGCTCCTGTTGCCTGAACGCCGTAAACCTTGCAATTAGGATTAATTTGCTTAATTGTAAATGCTACGCCGGAAATAAGTCCGCCGCCGCCAACAGGAACAACAACAGCATCTACATTAGGAAGCTGTTCCATAATTTCAAGACCGATTGTGCCCTGACCTGCAATAACGTCAGGGTCATTAAAAGGATGAATAAAACTGTATCCTTTTTCATCTCGAAGCTCTATTGCTTTATTATAAGCGTCGTCATAAACGCCTTTAACCATACAAACTTCGGCACCGTAGCGTTTTGTAGCCTCCACCTTTGAAATAGGTGCACCTTCAGGCAAGCAAATAAGACTTTTAATGCCGCATTTTGTTGCCGCAAGAGCAACACCTTGTGCGTGATTGCCTGCCGAACAAGCAATAACGCCGTTTGCCTTTTCCTCATCTGTAAGCTGACTGATTTTAAAATAAGAACCACGAACCTTAAAAGAACCTGTTACCTGCAAATTTTCTGTTTTTAAATAAATTTTAGCATCGTTTCTGATTTTCGGTGCATAAATCATATCTGTTTCACGAATAACTTCCTGCAATACTCTGGAAGCCTTGTAAACCCTGTCAAGTGTTAGCATATTTACGCCTCTTTACTGTGTTTTTTGTTATTTTAATACCTATAATTTTATTTGTCAATCTTATCAAGACAAATTTCAACAAGACTGTCAATTTTAACAGAATTTTCGGTTACAACACAGTCCAAAGCAAGCACTTTTACGCCACAGTTATACGCTTTTTTCAAAGTGTTTGCAAAATCAGAATCCGTTGCATAATTAGGAGTAAACAAACTGCAACCTTTCATTTGCAAAACAAATATAATATATGCATCAAAACCGTTGTTTACGGCAGAAATAAGCTCTTTTAAATGCTTTGTGCCACGTGTTGTGGGAGCGTCAGGAAAAGAAGCCACTTGATTGTTTTCCAAAGTTACGCCTTTAACTTCGGCATATATTTTTTTACTGTCTTTTTCCAAATAAAAATCAAGCCGTGATTTGCCAAATACTTTTTCAGGCACAACCTTATCGGGATTTTTTACAAGTCCGCCGGCACACAGCCACTCAAAAACAACCTTGTTTGGACATTGGGAATCCATATTAATAAGCAAATTACCTTTATAAACCGCTATTAAATCGTACTTTGTTTTTCTGTTTGGATTAGAAGAAATTTCAAGTATAACCTTTGCACCCGGAACAAGCAATTCTCTGCACCTGCCGGTATTTTTTACATGCACTGTTTCTTCTTTTCCGTTAATACTGCAAATTGCAATAAATCTGTTTGGGCGTGAAATAAAAATTCCGCCTATAATATTTTCATAAATCATAAATTTATTTTAATTCATATCATCAAACAGGTCAATATATTTGGTTGACTTTACAACGAATATGATATAAAATTAATTTTATTAAAACAGTAAGGGGGATTTTCATTGAAAATTACAAAAAAAATTATTGCCGCAATAATGGTTTGCCTTTTAATATGCTCTGTTTTTGCAGGTTGTTCAAAAAAAGATGAACAAACAAATGAAATTACAGATGCAACAATGCTTATCGCATACACCGAAGAATGTGAACCGTTTATTTATACAGACAGCGAAACCGGAGAATTAACAGGATTTGACGTTGAACTTATTAAAGAAACCTTTGATTCGTTTAAAGGTGATTATAAAAACTATCAATTTGTTAAAGTTGAACCGGGTTATGTACTTAATGAAGATACTTGTTACACAGATGCAGACGGCAACAATTATTCTGCAATAATTATGTGCGGCGGTCTTCGCAAAAATGTCGGAACAAACAATGAAGACTACAAATGGAGCGAAAATATTATTGAAAATAAAATAATTACCGTTGTTAAAAATAACGGAATTATTAAAAACTATAATGACTTAAACGGAGTTAACACCGCAGTTGTTTCAGACTTTGCGGCACAGGCGCTTGATAAAAACGCAAATATTAAAGGTCAGCTTGCATCTGTCCAAGAATATGAATCTGCAAGTGAAGCATTTACCGCACTTGATAACGGAACAGTTGATGCCGTCATTATTGACAGCATTGATTTTGCCACATTTGATGGTAAAGATAATTATACCGTTTTAAACGGAACTCTGGATGTTATTGACTACGGATTTGGATTTACTGCAGCAAACGATTATTCCCAAGGATTTAACGAAGCTGTTAAAGAAATGCAATCTGTAGATTACGGCAACGGCGATGCCTTAACTCCTCTTGCCGAAAAATATTTCAAAACTGCTGACGCTTGTGTTTTCAACTACAACACAGAAGAAAAATAATAAACCGGCACAATATAAAAGGTGTGAGTCTTAGCAAGACCCACACCTTTGTTTTTTAGTCATTAATAGCCTAAACTTTCATTAACAATAATAACCTTGATTCTGTCTTTATGCCTTTGTTTTGCCGAAATAACATAATTACAGCAAACACGCTGAGGACTTTGACAGCCGTCGCATATAAAAGAATCATCTTTTTCAAGACTGATACATTTTCCAGTAACATTACACGGCGTTTTGCAATCAAGTCTTTTGGTATTTAAAGGAGCACAGCACTCCTTAACTCTTTTAACTGCTTCATCAATATTTTTTACAATTTTATTTACACCAACAATCATAATTACCTGACGAGGACCGTAAACTATACAAGCAACACGGTTAGAATTACCGTCAACATTATAAAGTTCTCCGTTTTCTGTTACTGCATTAGATGAAGTAAAATAAGCATCACAGCCGAATGCCCTTATATAACTTTGTCTTAATTCTTCGCCCTCAAGACCTGAACGGTCAATATAATCAAAATTACCGTTTTTAATATAATCAATCAAGCCAACCTGTTTTAATGTTTCACTTCCACCATGAGAAACGCTGCTGTTTTCTTCAACAAGAGTGGAAACGAGAGGCAAAACATCCTCTTTACGTTCAACATAAAACGGTTTCATACCGTTTTTTTCTAAATTTTCCATTGTTGTTTTAATTTGTTCTGTCATTATTCATTCCCCCAATATTTTCTGTCCAAACTTCTGTATTGAATTGCTTCTGCAACATGAGCAACCTCAATATTTTCACTGTTTTCCAAATCTGCAATAGTGCGTGCAATTCGCAAAATTTTATCATAAGCTCTGGCAGACATTCCCAATTTGTCAAAGCTCATTTTAAGTAATGCCGACGCTTCATCTGATAAAACACAATATTCCTTTGTCATTTTGGGACTCATTTTTGCATTGCAGGTAATTCCCGTACCTTCAAATCTTTTTCTTTGTTTTTCACGTGCCGCATTCACACGCTTTTTTATTTCTGCCGAACTTTCCTCTTTTTTCTTTGAGGAAAGCTGATCATAATCAACAGGTTCGACCTCAACATGCAAATCAATACGGTCTAAAATAGGACCGCTGATTTTATCACGATACCTTTTACGTGCCGCATCTGTGCAGGTACATTGCTTTGAAGGATGGCCGTAATAACCGCAAGGGCAAGGATTCATTGCGGCAACAACCATTAAATTTGACGGATAAGAAACTGTGCCGGTTGTTCTGGCAATAGTGATTTTTCCGTCCTCAAGAGGTTGACGTAAAGATTCTTTGCTTCGCCTGTCAAACTCCGGAAATTCATCCATAAACATAACGCCGTTATGAGCAAGAGAAATTTCGCCCGGCTTTGGAATTTGACCACCGCCGGCAAGGCCCTGAGCTGAAATGGTGTGATGCGGACTTCTGAACGGCCGCTTTGTAATAAGCCGTATTCCCGGGGGAAGTTCTCCGGCAATTGAATATAATTTTGTTGTTTCCAGCTGTTCTTCAAAGCTCATTTTCGGCAAAATAGACGGCAACCTTTTTGCAAGCATTGATTTACCCGTGCCAGGCGGACCTATCATAATACAATTATGACCGCCTGCTGCAGCAATTTCGAGTGCCCTTTTTGCATTTTGCTGACCTTTTACATCTGCAAAATCAAGAGTATCGACCAACTCTTCCTCAATATCAACCGCCTTATAACAAGGTTCTATCTTTTTAACACCGCAAATATGATTAATAACATCAAACACATTTAAAACGGGTAAAGCGTCTACCCCGTCAACAACACTTGATTCGGCAGTGTTTTCCACAGGTACAAAAACAGTTTTAACTCCGACTTCTTTTGCCTTAATAAGCATAGGCAAAACGCCTTTGCAGCCTCTGACTTGACCGTTAAGAGAAAGCTCGCCGATAAACCCGTAATCTGAAATATCTGCTTTAATCTGCTTTGCAGCACTTAAAATCGCCATAAAAACCGCAAGGTCATAAACCGAACCTTCTTTTTTTATGTCTGCCGGAGCAATATTTACCGTAATTCGTGAAACAGGATATTCAAAACCGCAATTTTTAATACTTGCTCTAACCCTTTCACGACTTTCTTTAACTGCGGCGTCCGGCAAGCCCACAATATCAAACCTTGGTAACCCTTGGCTTAAATCAGCCTCCACGTCAACGGCAAAGCTTTCCATTCCAAACACGCCGAAGCTTTTTGATTTTGCAAACATTTTATCACCTGCCGAAATTTTTTTTACGATTACTATTATACTAAATCATAATAATATTGACAATATATTTTAATAAGATTAAAATATAACTGTTAATAAAACAGGAGGAATCATTATGGATATAAATGCACTTTACAATGAGTGGCTTGAAAAAGCAACTGCCGACCCGGATTTAAAGATTGAACTTGAAAGCATTAAAGGCAAAGACGATGAAATTTTAGACAGATTTTACCGCAGCCTTGAATTCGGAACGGCAGGATTAAGAGGAGTTATAGGTGCAGGCACAAACAGAATGAATGTTTACACCGTTGGCAGAGCAACACAAGGTTTAGCTGATTTTCTTAACAAAAACTATGAAAGTCCAAGCATTGCCATTGGATATGACTCTCGAATCAAAAGCGAGTATTTTTCAAAAGAAGCAGCTAAAATTCTTGCCGCAAACGGAATTAAAGTTTATATTTATGATGAGCTTGAACCAACGCCTTGCCTTTCATATGCAATAAGAAAATTTCACACATCAAGCGGAATTATTTTAACCGCATCTCACAACCCCGGTAAATACAACGGCTATAAATGTTATGACCATCGTGGTTACCAAATGACCGATGAAGAAGCAGACGAAACATATAAATTCATTCAAAAGGTAGATTACTTTAACGGCATTAAATCTATGGATTTTGATAAGGCTGTTTCTAAAGGTCTCATTGAATATATAGGCGAAGAAGTAATAGAAAGTTTTCTTGACGAAGTTCAAAAGCAATGCGTTAATCCGGATGCTTGCAGGAAAGCCGGCTTAAAAGTTATTTATACACCTCTTAACGGCACAGGAAACAAACCTGTAAGAAAAATTTTAAGCAGAATAGGAATTAAAGAAGTTTACGTTGTTCCCGAACAGGAAAATCCGGACGGTAATTTTCCTACTTGCCCATTTCCTAACCCGGAAATCAAACAAGCATTTGAATGTGCGCTTAAAATGGCAAAAGAAATTAAGCCAGACATTTTGCTTGCAACCGACCCAGACTGCGACAGAGTAGGCATTGCAGTGCCTGATAATAAAGGCGAATATGTGCTTATGACAGGTAATGAAGTTGGTGCAATGTTGCTTAATTACCTTCTTTCCCAAAAGAAAGAAAAAGGCACTCTTTCTAAAACAGCCGTTGCTGTTAAATCATTTGTTTCTACGGATTTGGCAGAAGAAATTGCAAAGAAATACAACTGCACATTTAAAAACCTTTTAACAGGATTTAAATACATCGGCGAACTTATTACAAACCTTGAAAACGAAGGCAGAGCAGATGATTTTGTTATGGGATTTGAAGAATCCTACGGTTACCTTGCAGGCACGCACGCAAGAGATAAAGATGCTGTTGTAGGTTCAATGCTTATTTGTGAAATGGCTGCATTTTACAAAACAAAAGGATTGTCTCTTATTGATGTAATGAACAGCATTTACAAGGAATTCGGATTCTATTGCAATGTTGTTGAAAGCTACCAATTTGAAGGTGCGGCAGGAATGGATAAAATGACTGCAATTATGGATAACCTGCGTGCAAACCCACCAAAAGAACTTGCAGGCTCACCTGTAACATATATAGGCGACTACAAAACAAGCGTTGCAAAAAATCTTGAAGACAACAGCGAAAGCAAAATTGATTTGCCAAAATCAAATGTTTTAGCTTATAAAAGCAAAAATTCAAACGGAATTATTGTTAGACCCAGTGGCACGGAGCCAAAAATTAAGGCTTACATTACCGCAATAGGAACAAGCAAAGATAACGCAAAAGAAATTGCCGATAAACTTATTGAAGAAGCAGGCAAATTTATGGAGGTTTAAAACCAATGTATCATCAAAAATGGGTTAGAATTGTGGCAATTATTTTAGCAATTCTTATGGCAGGCAGCGGACTTGTTGTTGGCTTTTACGCATTATTTGCTTAAACAAGCAAACTGCCGATTACCCGGTAAACAAAACCCAATATAAAAAACAAAACACCTTGTTAGCCAAAGTTAACAAGGTGTTTTTTATGCTGAAAAACAGGAAAAAGGCAGTGTGTAACACACTGCCTTTCCCTCTCTGTCTATAACAAACTATAGGAGGACAAGATACTTGAAGACGGTTGCGGCTCCGTCCTCAAGGTAAAACACATTATACATCACATTGCACAATTTGTCAACACAGAAGCGGAAAATTTTGCAACAAATTTTACAAAATCCGTTTAACGCATGTGAAAACAACTGTACATTTTTTTGTTCAAAGTGAATTTTAATTATTGACAAAGAACAAATGTTCGATTAATATATAAGTTGTAACCGCCCCACTAATTCACAAAGGGAGTTGATAAAATGACAATTATGCAACTTGCTGCCGAATACGAAAAGCAATATAACATTTTAAACTCAAAAATGGATGGATTAAAACCGTTGCTTTACGTGTACACGGGACAAGACCTTTACTTATTAAGACGAAAAATTAAAACATATTACGACATGGCATGCGAATGTAAAAGAATTTCAACAATTTTAAACAGCTATTACGAGGATGAAAATGACTGACTTTATTGAAAACTTTTATACAGACCGTAACCAATTTGATTATGAAGACCCGGATACTCAAAAAATAGGAAAAGCGGCGATTGGCAGTGTGCTGCCCTTAATTTTAAAAAATGATTTAACAGAGCGCCAGCAAGCCTGTTTGAATTTAAAATACATTCAGGGTTTAAGCCAAAGTGAAATAGCAACGAAATTAAATCTTTCGCAACCAACGGTTTCAAGGCATATTTATTGTGCCAAACAAATTATTAACAATCGACTTTCCTATTGCTTGTTTGCCATAGACAAAACAAACAAGCTTTGGATTGAACTTGAAAATTCATACACCGCTTAATTTATATAATCAACCCATACAAAAACGGCTGTTTTAAAGGGCAAAATACCCACCGTTTTCAAGCAGTTGTAAAGCACACCTTTCCATTTTATGAAAAGGTGTGCTTTTTGTTTAACGCAATATAAAAACTAATTCAAAAAAACTTATTAAATACATTATGCCATATAGCACAGGTTGATGAAAAAGGTAAATCCACAAGCTGTTTTTGCCCACTTTTTCAAAAAACTTAACCCTACGTTTATAACACCAAGCCGGAAAAGCACCGTCTTTTGCATATTTGCCTAAAAAAGCACCAAACAAAAACATAAAAAACCAAGGAAGTAAAGAAAAATAATCTGCACTGGCAAAGGAATCATTAAAAAAGCCAAGCGGACAAAGCCAATTTGATTTATACAAAAAACCGGGCAATTTAATCAGTCCAAACAGCAAGCTGCCGCTGTTTACCGAATACGTTATAAAAAACAAAGCAAAACTTACCGCCAAACCCAACTTAACATTTGTTTTTTCAATAATGGGCATAATAAAGCCCGTTATTATCATTGATAAACCAAGGCAAGACAAAACGCCGAAATATATTTCCGCTCCGTAAATATTCATAAGTGGCATAATGACGGCAGTTACAAATGTTACAGCCAATCCGGCACCGAATACAATAAATCCCCTTTTAACCGTATTTCGTGAAAGCCGTGAACAAATGCCCGAAATAACAATGAAAATTGCCCAAAACACGGGTTGAAAATAACAAAGAAAATCAAATATTTTATAACCCCAATTATAACCCAACACGAAGCCAAAATCATAAAACATATGATGAATCACCATGCAAACAATGGCGAAACCACGCAATTCGTCAAGAAGATAAATTCGCTTTGCGTCTTTTTTCAAAACATCACCCCGGTGAAAAAAGATTTTACTTTTTGAATTATAGCACAAACGAAAACAATTTACCATATTTTATATCAAACCAAAAATACAAATAAAATTGTAATTAATATAAATATATGATATAATTACAAACTGAGATTAAAACATGGCATTAATTCATATGAAAGGCTTTATAAATTTATGAAAGATTTAATAACCGGTGTTTCTTTTGAAGAAATTACCATTGTAAATTCCACAAACACAGCAATTGCGGCTTCCAGCGGTTCGTTGCCTGTTTTTGGCACACCGTTTATGATTGCTTTAATGGAGAAAGCAACCTGTTCGGCGGTAAGTGAATATTTAGAAGAAGGCGAAACAACCGTTGGCACAAATATTAACGTTGCTCATTCAAAAGCAAGCGGCATAGGTGATGTTATTACAGCTAAAGCAACACTTGTAGAAGCAGACGGAAGAAAGCTTGTTTTTGAAGTTTCGGCAAAAGACGATAAAGGAAATAAAATCGGCAGCGGAACTATTGAAAGATTTGTTGTTTCAACAGAGAAGTTTATGCGAAAGGTTGCAAGCAAATGAGATATAAAGCAGTTATATTTGATTTTGACGGAACGCTCAGCGATACATCCGAGGGAATTATAAAATGCGTAAAATATGCCCTTTCCTCTTACGGTTATAGGTTACCTGAAAATGATAATGAGCTTGATGTTTTTATAGGTCCTCCTCTTCTTGTTTCATTTCAGGAATTTTACCACTGTGATGCACCTATGGCAGAAAAACTTGTAGCAAAATACAGGGAAAGATATTCAAAAGTAGGAGTTTATGAAAGCAAATTATATCCGCAAATTAAAGAGCTTTTAAAATCACTGAAGCAGGACGGATTCAAAATTGCTGTAGCGTCATCAAAGCCACAAAACTTTATTGAAATTATTTTAGAAAAATTTGAAATACAAAATTATTTTGACACTGTTTGCGGCGTTACATTCAGTGCCGACTGTGAATCAAAAGCCAACATTATTGAAAGAACCTGCAAAGAACTTGAAATATCAGCCAAAGAGGCCATAATGGTAGGAGACCGTAAGTTTGACATTGAAGGTGCAAACTCCAATCATATAGACAGTGTAGGCGTTTTATGGGGATTTGGAAATAAGTTTGAATTTATAGAAGCCGGAGCAAAATTTATTGCAGATAAGGTTTTTGATGTTGAATCAATTGCACTTGGATATTATGAACAAACAGAACAAAGCAAAGGTATTTTCAGCGGCAGGATAATTACCGTTCATGAAGACGATGTTATGCTTGTTGACGGAACCACGGCAAAACGTGAAATAGTAGACCACAACGGTGGCGTAGCAATAGTGGGATTAACCGAAAACGATGAAGTTTTGCTTGTACGCCAATTCAGAGCACCATATAAAGAAACGATTTATGAAATTCCGGCAGGCAAACTTGAAAAAGGAGAAGACCCACTGGAAGCAGGAAAGCGTGAATTCAGTGAAGAATGCGGTGCTACAGCACAGCATTTTTTTGAACTGGGCGAACTTTACCCAACGCCGGGATACTGCGGAGAAATAATTCATATGTACGGCGCTACCGGTCTTGAATACGGTGAACAGCATTTAGATGAAGATGAATTTTTAGATGTTTACAAAATTCCTCTTGAAGAAGCATTTAAAAATTGCATTTCAGGCAAATATAAAGACGCCAAAACTTTGGCAGGAATTATGAAAATCAGGGAAATGAAACGAAATGGCAATATATCTTGACAACAGCGCAACCACAAAACCTTGCAAAGAGGCAGTGGAAGCGGTAAATTTAATGATGATGGAAAATTACGGAAACCCGTCAAGCCTGCATAATTTAGGAATTAACGCAATGAAAACCGTTATAAATGCAAGAGAAAGCATTGCCGAGGCACTTTCCTGCGACAAAGATGAAATTTATTTTACAAGCGGTGCTACAGAGGCAAATAATTTAGCTGTTTTCGGAAGTGCATATGCCGGAAAGCGCAAAGGCAACAGAATTGTAACAACTGCCATTGAGCATGAAAGCGTTATGCAAAGCATAGATGAGCTTGAAAAGGAAGGCTTTGAAGTTATACGCCTTATGCCGGATGAACACGGCAACATAGCTGTTTCCGACTTGGCAAGTGCTGTTAATGACAAAACAATTCTTGTTTCAATGATGTATATTAACAACGAAGTGGGCTCTGTTTTACCGGTAGACAAAATAAAAAAAATATGCACGGCAAAAAATGCACCGGCACTTATCCATATAGACTGTGTGCAGGCATTTGGTAAAATCCCAATAAAGCCAAAAAAATTAGGTGCCGACCTTATTACAATTACTGCACATAAAATTCACGGTCCAAAAGGCTGCGGTGCAATTTACGTAAAAAAAGGTACACACTTAATTCCACGCACATACGGCGGCGAGCAAGAAAAAAAACTTCGCCCGGGCACAGAAGCGTCTCCCCTTATTGCTGGATTCGGAGCAGCCGTAAATGCACTGCCGAACACAACCGAGCAAAGCAAAAAAATTAATGATTTAAATAAATATGCACGGCAAAAACTGCTTGAAATTAACGGTATTATAATTAATAACGACGAAAATGCATCGCCATACATCATTAATGCTTACATACCAACCTTTATGCGCAGCCAAACTATTTTACAAGAACTTTCAGCCAATTACGGAATATTTGTCAGCAACGGTTCTGCCTGTGCAAAAGGCAAAAAAAGCCATGTTTTAACTGCAATGGGTTTGCCAAATGAAATAATTGACAAAAGTCTGAGAATCAGTTTTTCAAGATACAACACAAAAGAAGAAATTGACGAATTGGCGTGCGCACTGAAAGAATTAATTGAAAAGCACCCGAAAAATTAAACTTATTTTTCAATAAGAAAGGCAACAAATTAAAATGAAAGAAATTATACTTGTTAAAAACGGAGAGCTTGTTTTAAAAGGGCTTAACAGAAACTCTTTTGAAGATGTTCTTATTAAAAATATGAAACGCCATTTGGCACCGTTAGGCACATTTACTTTTACAAAAAGCCAATCCACAATTATGGTTGAGCCTGAAGACGATATGGATTTAGACGATGCTGTTGACGCACTCAAAAAAGTATTCGGCATTGCAGCGCTTTCAAGAGCAGCAGTATGTGAAAAAGATATGGATTGCATTATAAAAACAGCTAAAGAATACTTGGCAGATGAATTAATGCTTGCAAAAACATTTAAAGTAGAAGCTAAAAGAAGCGACAAAAAATTTCCGTTTAACTCACCGCAAATTTGCCGTGAATTAGGCGGTGAAATTCTTAAATCAAATCACCATCTTAAAGTTGACGTGCATAACCCTGACATTATTGTTACAGTTGAGGTAAGGGATAAACACGCATTTATAAGAGGTAACAACATTAAAGGCGCAGGCGGTATGCCCACAGGCACAAGCGGCAGGGCGGCTGTTTTAATCAGCGGAGGCATAGATTCCCCTGTTGCGGCTTATATGATGGCAAAACGCGGTATAGAGCTTATTTCCGTTCATTTTGCTTCACCACCGTACACAAGCGAACTCGCTGAAATGAAAGTGCTTGATTTACTTAAAAAAGTTGCCGCATACAGCTCAACAATCGTAACTTTTATTGTTCCGTTTACAAAAATTCAAGAAGCAATAAGAGATTATTGCCCCGAGGAATATTCAACCATTGTTATGCGTAGAATTATGATGGTAATAAGCAGTAAAATTGCAGAACGCCAAAACTGCCAAGCGCTTATTACAGGCGAAAGTGTAGGTCAGGTTGCAAGCCAAACAATTTACGCACTGGGATGTACAGACCCGGCGGCATCAATGCCTGTTTTCAGACCCTGCATAGGTATGGATAAGGATGAGATTATTTCAATTTCAAGAAAAATAGACACTTTTGAAACTTCAATTCAACCTTATGAAGATTGTTGCACCGTATTTACACCGAAACACCCTAAAACAAGACCGAACATTTCCGATGTTGAAGATGCACAAAACAAAATTCCAAACTTAGACGAAATGATTGACGAAGCAATTAAAAACGTTAAAAAAGTTATTGTAAAGTGATTTTATGGAAAACAAAGAGAACGATATTATTGACGAATTATTAAAGGATTACGACAAGCAGAAAGAAAGCCACAAATCCAACTTTGGCGAAATAAAACAAAACAATTTGCCGCAAAATGAAAGCTATGAAAAAGCGGCAAAAAAGACAAAGAGAAAAAAAGAAAAGCCAAAGAAACAACGAAAACCGATTAATAAAGAAAAAGCAAAAAAGGTGTTTAAAGCAATAGGCATAACAGCGGCAGGAATTGCCGTTTTAATTGGTTTGGTATTTGCCGTTATTGCTATTGTAAATTTTGCCAAAACAGCTTATTTGAAGCCTTACAAAGCAAAATACCCTGATATTAACTTTCCTGTGGGAATTGAAGAACGATTTTGTGATTACTACGGTGAAAATCCCGATACTGTGGGTTATTTGGAAATAAGTGACGCAAATATAAGCCAATATATTCATTCCGAAAACAACGGTACCGACCCGGTGATTGACAAAAACAATTCCCAAACAGGCATTGATTTTAACACAGTTATTTACCTGACGGGTAAAAATGATTTAGAAAAGGTATATGCAAGCGGCGACAATTATGTTAATGCAACCCAGCAAATAACATATTCAACCCTTTATGAAGATTACAGTTTTAATGTTATCGGTGCATATTACACAAATTCCAACCCTAAGGATGACAATGACTACTGTTTTCCATACAATTTAACACAAAGCTTAACAGGCAAAAGCTTGGATGCATTTACAGACAGGCTTTATCACCGCTTCTTATATAACGATGATTATTACCTTTCAAACAATGTTATTCATTCAAACAGCAAGTTAATTACAATTTGCACAAAAACAAACTTTATGCCTGATTTTTACTTTGTTGTTGTTGGTATTTTAGATGGCGAAAAGGTTAATTTCGGCACAGCAAACGACAATGTGCATTACCCACAAATTTGGTATGACAAAAATAAAAAGCAAAACTCATATCGCTTTGCAAGCAAATGGTATCCTGAAATTTATATTAGCGATGAAGAAACAAGCCGGCAAAGCGCAAAAGATTTTACAAAATTTTAATATTAAATAAAAAAGGACCTCATAAAATGAGGTCCTTAATTTTATGCCAAAGGCAAATTTTTAATCGTTTTCTACTTTACGCTTGCTTTTTGCCATTGAAACAACAGTTGCAACACCGAATATCAACCCAAGAACGGAAAGATAAATCACAAAATCATTACCTGTTTTAGGCGATTTAGCGGATGTATTTTTAACAGCACCCTTGTTACCATTATCCGTTACCGGTTTTGTTGTTGTATTGTCAGGTTTTGTTGTATCCTTTACAAAATCAACATTAATAACGGCGTTTGCATTAACATTTTCAATAACAAGTTTGTTATTAACCACGCTTGCGGTAAAATCAACACCGTTAACAGTAACGGAACCAACCATACATCCGTTTGACGGATTAAAAACCAAAACAGCCTGTGAACCCCTGCCCACAACGACTTCTTCACCTGAGGAAACCGCCGTGCCGTTTAACGTAACAGAACCCTTATTGTTGTAATTAACAACAATACTGTGGCTTGTGGGAACATCTGTGTCAATAACAACTTCTGCATATGCAACTGTGCTGAAACTTAACAGCGCAACTAACGCAAGTAATACAGAAAGAATTTTTTTCATAATTAATTCCTAATAAAATTTAATTATTTGTTATGCAACTGTTACTGCATAAGTAAGATGACCTGTGTAGACACCTACAGGAACTGCACTCCAACCGGAAATTGTAAATCTTACTGTGCCTGTAACGCCGTCGTTAACAGCAGGGAAAGTTTGATTTGCACCACTTGCAACAGCAAGTAAAAGTGTGTCTGTTGTGCCGGCAGCTGTCATTTTGCCACCGTCTTTTGCAGTTACCGCAACAGCAAGTGTTTTGCCGATAGGAAGTTGAGATTTAACTGTGTAGTCAGCGTTTTGTTCGCCCTCTTTTTCCCAATAAGAAGTAATTTCTGCAGGAATTGTTACTACAAAGCTTGAAGCGTCTGTGCTTTCGCCTTCTCTTTGTGTGCTTGTTTTAACAACTGTGTCGCCTGACGGTGTTGTAGCGTTAAGTTCTGCCGCAAAAACAGGTGCGGAAACAGATAAAGCCAATATAACTGAAAGAATAACACTAATAAATTTTTTCATAAAACTAAAACTCCTTAAAAAATCAATTAATAATATTGTTTAAATTATTCGCCTACTGAAACAGCATATGTTAAAACATCACTGTATTCTGCAACAGGAACGCCTGCCCAATTTGTAACGCTGAGAGCCAAATCGTTTCTTTCTGCTGTTACAACAGGACCTGTTGATTTATAATTTGTTGTACCTGTAATTGCATAAGGAAGTGTATATGTGCCGTCTGCTGTTACAAGCTTGCTGTCAGCACTGCCGCTTACTGAAACGCTGATTTTATTTTGAACCAAAAGCTGTGCTGTTACTGTAAAACCAACGTTTACAGAATCATTTGAAAGCCAAGGAATAACTGTTGTAGCAGGAATTTCAACTGTAAAGTTTTCACCTGAAACATTACCGCCTTCACCGTCTTTATAAATACTTGTTTTAACAAGCACATCGCCTGTTGTGTTATTTTCTGTTAATGTTGCACCAAATGCCACAACTGATGTTGAAAGAACCATCATTGTTGCCATTAATACTGCTAAAAATTTTTTCATAAATAATTGCTCCTTTTAGTTATTGATTTGATTATAATTAAATTCAAAAGTTAAAACATCTCTGTGCTTTCCACCGCTTGCACCCAACCACTGTGATTTTTCCACATTAATATCAACAGGCACCTGCTTGTTGTCATCGCCAAGAGCGAATATGGCGTCATCTGCAGTTAAAGTGTAATTAATTTTAGAGTTTCCCTCTTCATTAACCATATTAAATTGATTTACAGAGGAAACGCT
Organism: uncultured Eubacterium sp.; assembly: GCA_934512155.1. Lineage (GTDB taxonomy): Bacteria > Bacillota > Clostridia > Oscillospirales > Acutalibacteraceae > Eubacterium_R. The sequence goes on from CAKSWS010000009.1 coordinate 44,021, forward strand.
GACGGTTACAGCCCCATTTGATTCAAGACTTAAAACCGTGGGCGTTATACTGCCGATATTTGTTTTTGAGGCACCGTAAGGAATTGTTGTGCTTGCCGGAATTTTAAAATCATAAACAACCTCGCCTGTAGTTTTAACAAGAACCGACGAACTGTCTGCAAAGCAAGCAGAAGCCCCAAGCAGAGTTAAAGTGAACAGCACCAAAGATATTAAAGCACAAAATCTTTTTTTCACTTTATGCACCTCCGCCTTCAACAGTTTCGCACGCCACATTAAATGTCAGCGTATCGCTATACTCGTTAACATAAGCCAAATCCCAGCTTCTTTTTTCAATATTAATAACAAGCGGAACGGTTTCGTCCTTATTGAGCATAGTGTATTCCTTTGAAACAAAAGCACTGCCGTTTGAATTTAAAGTATATGGAATTGTTGAAACAACCTCATCATCTTTAACAAGGGAGAAACTTCTGTTTTCAGGATTTTCAAGCGAAACGGTAAGCTTTTTATCATTATTAAGCCTAATGCTTGCCGAAATTTCGCCTAAATTATAATTTGTGCTTGCAAACGGAATTGTTTGGTTTGCCGGTATGCTTATAACATACTGTTCTTCCTCTGCATAAGTAACAGGAATAGAAAGAATAACCGTGCCGTCTGCCGAAATGCAACTGATGTCAATAGTGCCGGAGTAATCCTTTGGTTGAATCTGTGAGGCGTCTGCCACAGTAACCGTTAATGCAAATGTTTGAGCAACTGCATTGCCGCTTCCGTCATCTGCACTGTTGGAAACCGTGCCTATTTTATCGCCTGCGGCTGTAGCGCCTGCCAAATCAACCGTAATAGGAATTACATTTCCGTCTGCACTTTTGAGTTCAAAAGTATTGCTGCTTGCAAGATACAAATCAATATCTTCAAGTGCGGCAACATAACTGATATTAACATCCTTTGTAACGCTTATTGTTGATGAATTAAATTCAACGCTTGCATTTTCAGCAAAAGCCTGTGGGAATAATGCTTTAAGTGCTTCAACTGCATCATAAGCGTCTTTAACATTTTTGTATTGTTCCGGGAAAGATTCATATTCACCGATAATATCCTTTACTTTTTGGATTTCATCGGCTGTAATAGGTGTTTTGTTTGCAATTTTTTCAGCAAGTGAAGCAGTTAATGCCTCTGTGCCGGAAATGAAACTGTTTAACGCACCTTTGTAACTACTGCCTTCCGTTGTAGTAATATCTGTTGTGTTGTAAATTAATGTGTAAAGTGATTCAACATATTTAGACCTGTTTGCCTCAAATATAGACTTTGTAAATATGCTTGAATTACAGTTTAAAATAAGAAACGAAAGAATTTTTGACTTGTTTGAAAGTTCAATCATTGAAACATCGGTTCCGTCAACATTTACATTTGTGTAAACATCTCTTGCAAGAACCGCTGTGCTGTTATTGTATTCATTAATATATTTTTGAACATGCTGAATTCTTTCATAAACAGCATATGCGTTTTCCATTGCTTTAACGTAATCATTGCCAAGAGCCGCTTTATTTGCATTTGACATTCTGTTGTAAGACTTTTCGTATAATTCGGCTATTGACGCAATTTCTTCTGCCGAAGTGTTAAACACACTGTAGTCAACAGAAACTGTAGAAGCAACAAGCGGGCTTGGTAACCTGTAATCATCCAAATTAATGTTTTTTACACTTCCCAAAGCGTCTATTGCCGCTTTAATTTCGTCTGCCGATTTTTCCGGAAGAATCAATTCGCTATCCATTTTTGCTTTCAATTCCCGCAACTGCTTATATGCAATAGTTACATCTGCAAGAGATTTTTGATAATCTGAAAGCGAATTGTAAATATCAATTAAAGCGTCATATTTATCAAAAGCATCATCAGCATAAACATCTAATGCGTTTACGCCCATAATAAAGTTTTTACTGTCTGTGCTTTCAATGCCAAACACTTCGTCAAAACCTTTATCCTGCCTTGCAGCATAGTTTTCGGAATAATATTCAGGGTCATAAGTAAAGCCGAATGCATCTACGGTAATTTCTTTATTAGCAAAAGAAGCACCGTCGTTACTGTCATAATATTCCTGCCTGTGCTGTGCCAAAACTTTAATTTCCTTAATGTCATTTAAATCATTATTAACATCAAGTGAAGTGTTTTGGGCAGAATTACTACTTAAATACTTAAAATAAACAAGAGGAATATATACCCAACCTCTGAAATTATCAAGGGCATAAACTTTGTTTCCGCTTTCATCCGTGTATGAACCGTTAATAAACTGACGAGTAGAGCTTAAATAAGCGGTATTCCATTCACCTGTTTCGGAATCCAATGTTCTGATGTAACGTTGGTTCTCATCCTTACCGTTATTAATTACATAAGTATGATTACCTGTTACAATACGAATTGAAATATCAAGACCGGTAACATCTGTTGTATCAAGGTAAAATACAAGAGAAAGTTCTTTAAGTCTTTCCTCCAAAGTATCTCCGATTGCTTTATCGGTCCAATTTTCAATATTAAGACCCTGTAAATTGTTCCAAGTGTCTGCACTGTTGCCATTATAGGTAAACACCATTGTGGCAGTTTCTCTTAAATCATTAAAGCTTAATGTTCTCGTAGTCCTAAACAAGTCCCTGTTAAAGTGAAGAGTTGCACCGTTTGAACCGTTGTAGCCTTTATTGGAAATATAAGATTCAACACCGTTTGCATACCACTTATTATACGAGCCATTTTCGCTTAACGTCTTATTTTCACCTGTGCGAACATAGTCTATATATTGAAGTGTACCTGATACTGAATACAAATCATAAACAGTTGCAGAATAATGAGTTAACTTTGTTGTGTGCTGTAAGTCGTTAATCAACGTATCTACATGATAAGCATTGGGGTAGTCATCATACAAATCGTTACCCTGTGTGCCTAAAGGATAATTGCCGTTATCAAAATCGTTAAAGGAAATCCACGGTCTGGAGGCAAGTGCCTTACCAACCTTATCCTTTGTTGCATAAACAAGATTATAGCAAGCAAGAAGCTTATCTTCCGCATCTGAACCGAACAAACGAAGCTGCCTTAAATTAAAACTTAAATAAGAAGCATAAAATCTTTTAACTTTGTTAACAACATCTTCATCTGCGGCAATAATTTTTTCAGGATCCGGGAGTTTTTCTATTTCTTCTTCATAACCCTTAATTATGCGCCAATCATCTACATTTTCAAAAGTTCTGTAAAGAGTTCTGCCGGCGTCAAACGTGTTAAATGCGTCCTCGTCTGCCGTTTTCAAATCGTCATCCGTAACGCCGTAAACCTGCATCATTTCTTCAATGTTTTGAATTGTTAAACGGTCTGCATATGTGGCAACACCGGTGATATTATCGTTAATGTAATTAGCAATAGCTTGGGGAAGTGCCGTGTTTCTGTTGTAAATACTGTCGCCCAGTTTTGCAATATTAGCGCTGTCCTCATTGCTGTGTAAAACAAACTCACCGTTTTCACGGTAAAATGCAAGGTCATCAATATAAAATGATTTGTGAAGATTTGATTCATCTGTTGCTACAAACGAAAAACCAAAACTGTAAATATCTTCAAGAGGATAAATATTATCTTCCGATTTATATTTACGATGAACGGTGTTACTCATAGTATATTTATTTCCGTCGCCGTCAACAGCAACAAAGCATTTAACGGGAATTCTTATAAATCCCTTATAATTTCCTATGTTTGTAATTTCACCGCTGGGATAAGTATTTTTAACCCAAAATCCGTTTTCATCCTGCATATAAATAACAGTTTCGCCGTCATAATTTTCGGTTGAATAAACCAAATCACTGGGTTTATCTGTATTGCCGATAGTTGCCGCCTTTTTATCGTTATATCTAAGTCTGAATGCAAATTCATCAAACTTAACATCTGTAAAATCAACCCAAACCAAAAACTCTTCAGGTAATGAACCTGCATCTTGACCCATAAAATTATAAGTCTGCCTGCTGTAAGAAAAATCAACAGCAGTTTCCTGGGAATTATCGCCCTCGCCGTTAAACCAATAACGCATAGCACCTGAGCCGTTATTACCCGCACCTGCACCAACGCCGATAGCATCTGCAGAAACTGCACCGTCTGCATTAATGTTATTAAAAGTGCCGGTAACATTGTAATCGGAACCGATGTGTGTGGAACTGTCCATTCGCATAATATATTTAACTGCAGCATCGGATTTTGGCGAATAGTCTTCCGTAATTTCAAAAGGTGCAACGTTAATAACAGTGGTATTAATAGGCATTGAACGCCAACCCTCATTATCAACCGCCATAACGGCAACATTGTACCTGTGGTTTACTTCCCTGAAGGTGTTTACATCGCTTGCACTGATTTCAGTAACAATTAAATCACTGTTTTCTGCTGTAATTACTTTATTGTAAATAACATCTTCACGATTTTCCCTAACGGTTAAATCCATTACGGAAATTAAATAGTGGGTAATTGTTTTATCACCGTGGTAACCTGAGCGGGCAACAGCCTTGCTAAAATGAATGCCTATACTGCCGTCGTTTTGGAAATAAGCGTGAACTTTAGCGTCATCGGCAAAATACGGGTCTATTTGGTCGCCGCTTGCGGCGCTTGCCGAAAACATGCCGATTTGCAAAGACGTTACAAGCAACACCAATGCCATAAACAAAGACAGCGTGCGAAACAACCGTCCTTTTGTTTTCATATGCAATCCTCCTTCTTTGAAAAATTTTATTTATTCAACAACAAGCTTTGTATTAACAACTGCGTTGTTAAGCTCATTAAGCTCGCTGTCGAAAGAATAAGTTAAATAATTAATTGTGGCACTGTAGGTGCCTGCGGATAATGATTTTGTTAACTTAATGTTTTGCACCGAATATCCCGGCGGAATCATATTTGATTCATAAATCATTTCGCCTGTATCATCAAGAACAATTTGAATTTTAAAGTAACACGGGTTACCCTCGGGATTTGAAAAAATGTGTGTTTGCTCTTTAGTGTCTGCTTTAAAAATAACTGTTGGCGTGCCGGGAATTTGAATGTTTTTACCCTCTGTTTCAAGGTGGGCAACAGTTGTTAAATCATCCGGCAAAACAATGCCCTCTTCTATAGAAGCATTATTTGTGGCACCGCTTTCGTTGCCTGCAGGTTTTGAACACCTGCTTGCGCCGAGTATAACGGCAACAATTACCAAAGCAAGCAAAACCAAATACAATATTATATTCGGCAAATTACTTTTAATAACAGCTAAAAACTGATTTTCGCCGATTTCCACAAAGCCAACGATTTTGTAAGCCAAAGAATTTTGCGTTTTAAACACGGAAATTTCTTCGCTTTCGGATTTTAAAAAACCTATTTCCTCTTTGCCTTTGCAAAGCTGACCTGCAATTTTATAACCGCCGGCAGGGTATTTTGCTTTCATCTCCGATTTTGTGAAATACCCGAATTGGGTATTTTTAATTGTTTTGGAATAGTCATTATTTATATAATTAAAAGTCATCAAAAAAAACCTCTTGCCCAAAATAAATATAAAAAAACAAACCCATTCAAATACGCCTACCTAATTATAATGAAATAAAAGAATAAATCAAAAAGTTTGTTCACTTTATTATAACAAATTATGTATAAATTGTAAATTATTTCCTATTAAATTCGGCAAAACAGCATAAAGTGTTACGGTATTATTATGCAAAATAACGAAAAACTATAAATTTTATTACATTTAGCATATAATTTGTCAATATAAAATTCCTTTACAAACAAAACAAACCGTTCACATTTCCTTCAGAATTATATTACTGCAAGCAGGTAAAAATTACACTTTCCTGTCGACAACAAAAATAAAAAATTCCCTTTGCCAAAAAAAGGCAAAGAGAATGTGAAAAATATTAAAAAGTAATAAGTTCGTTAAACAATTTTATTGCATAGCCGTCGGTCATACCGGATATAAAATCAATTATTGCCTGAACATATATTTCTTTTGTTTCAAGATTTGAGTACATTTTTTTGTTTTCATAAAGCAATGCTTTGTTTTTTTGACTTTCCGGAATAACCTGCACATTGCAATATTTAACAA
>CAKSWS010000010.1 GCA_934512155.1 uncultured Eubacterium sp.
CTCCAAATGCTTGAAGAAGTAAGCAAACAAGAAGAACGGGAGCAATATATTTAATCATAACAATATAAACATTTTTTCTGCCGAATTTTTCGCCATTTTTTGTAACCTCTTCAATAACAGTTTTAGGTTTAACAACCCAACCAATCAAAACACAAGTTAACACTGCAACTATAGGCATTAAAATATTATTGCTGATATAATCCATCAAATCAAGTATTTGACCTACAGAACCACCGGGCAACTTGATTTCAAAATAAAGTTTATTGTAGCCAAGGCAAACAATTATGCCAAACACAAGTGCATAAACTGTTACAATAACAGCACTTTTTTTCCTTGAAAAACAGAATCTGTCCATAATACTTGCAACGATTGCTTCCATTACCGAAACAGAAGACGTTACAGCGGCAAAAGCAACCATAACAAAGAACAATGCACCGATTATATTGCCTGCAACGCCCATATTTGCAAATACTTTAGGAAGAGATATAAACATAAGTCCGGGTCCGCCTGACATTCCGTCTTTACCCATAAACACATAAACAGCAGGAACAATCATAGCACCTGCAAGAATGGCAACAACCGTATCAAAAATTTCAATTTGATTAATTGATTTCATTAAATTTGTTTCATCTTTAACATAGGAACCGTAAGCAACCATAATGCCCATAGAGACGCTGATTGAAAAGAAAAGCTGACCCATAGCGTCCATAAGAACAACAAGGAACGATTTAAAAGTAACTCCCTCAAAACTTGGAATTAAATACATTTTCAAGCCCTGAAGACCTGTTCTTACAACACCGTTTTCATCTGTAAACTTAACGGTTAATGAATAAGCAGCAATACCTATAACAAGTAAAAGCAAAACAGGCATTAATACCTTGCTAAACTTTTCTATACCTTTATCAACGCCGCAAAAAACAACTAACGACGTTAAACCGAGAAATACAATAAAAAATACAATGGGCGCCCACTGTTGGGTAATAAAGCCTGTAAAATAGCCGTCTGCCGCAGCACCGGAACCTGTACCCGTAACGAAATCGGTTAAATATTTTAAGACCCAGCCTCCGATTGTGCAATAATAGGGCAAAATTATTACAGGAACAAGAGTAGCAAGTGAACCTAAAAACTTAAATTTTCCGTTTAATTTACCGTATGCCGTAAGAGGACTTTGTTTTGTTTTTCTGCCAATGGCAATTTCGGTTGTAAGAAGTGTAAAACCAAATGTAAGTGCCAAAATAATGTAAACAAGAATAAACAAACCGCCGTTATCTTTTGCCGCCAAATAAGGAAAACGCCAAATATTTCCCAAACCAACCGCACTGCCTGCCGCAGCAAGAACAAAGCCGATTGAGCCGGAAAAACTGCCTCTCTTTTTCTCTGCCATAAAAATGACTCCTTTAAAATTTTATAGTATAGAATCTAATTATAAAATAAGGTTTACACTTTTGCAAGTCAACGGTTTAATGCGTTAAATCGAAATAGTTAATAAAATCATAAAATCAAAGCTTTTTGCAATAATAATTAAAGGTGATTTTGTGGAATTGGATTTAGAAAAAATTATAAATATTGCCGAGGAAATAATTAAAAACGGCGGAGAAATTTCAAGAGCGGAAGAAACCGTCAGCAGAATTTGCAAAGCAAGTGGCGCAACAAAAACAGACATATTTATTATACCCACATTAATTTCCGTTACGGCAACAATAAACAACAAAACCCGCACAATAACAAGAAGAATATATTCAAACGATTTAAATCTTGGAAAAATTGAAGAATGCAACAATGAAGCCAGAAGAATTTGCAACAACAAAACAACAAGAAAAATAATTGATTACAATTATTCAACCGTTACTTCAATAATTTGCATTTTTATTGCAACAGGAGCGTTTTGTATTTACTTCGGAGGAAATATAACAGACGCACTGCTTTCCGGCATTACAGGAATTATTATTTCTTATTTTCCTTTTTTAAAAGAATTTAACAATTTTTCAAAAACGCTTATTGAATCCACATTGGCAGGCATACTTTCATATATACCCGAGGAAATAGGTATTTTAAACACCCAACCGGATAAAATTATGATAGGTGCAATTATGCTTTTAATTCCCGGAATGAGTATAGGTTCGGCAATTAAAGACCTTATCAGCGGCAACCAAATTTCCGGACTTTTTGTTTTAACAGACGCAATTATTACTGCAGGCGCCATTGCCCTTGGCTTTGCGTTTGCAACTTATGTATTCGGTGGTTTTAATGCTTGATATAATTACTTGTATTTTGGGTGCTTTTGGATTTTCAATTATACTGAAAGTATCAAAAAGCAAAATTATTTACACAGTTTTAGGCGGCACGATTTCCGCCGTTATTTCCGTTTTAATGCTTAAAAACGGCAAAGGAATATTTTCTGCAACATTTTATGCAATGATTGCAATTACAACATACAGTGAAATTCTTGCAAGAATAATAAAAACGCCGGCATGCGTTATACTAATGCCTTCCACCGTTCCGCTGCTGCCCGGCGGTTCGCTTTATTACACCATGAGTTGCCTTATCGCAAAGGACTACAAAAACTTTTTAATTTACGGAAAGGAAACGCTGCTGACAGGTTTTGGAATAGCATTTGGTGCTGTTATTGTTTCAATTATAAGCATATTCATTAATAAAACATCGGAATTTATAAAAACAAAAAAGCAGGCAAAGCCTGCTTCAAAATAAAATTTAATGACGGGTATCATCATCAAAACATTCACAAAAACGAGCGGCAAACGACGGTTCTCTGCCACCGGCATATAAATGTGACGTATCGCCGAATTCCATACACCTAAAAGTAGCTATCCCCTTTTCCCTTTCCTCTGTTACCAAAGTTGTTACAGAAGTAGGAAGTGCCACAAAATTATGCCACAAAGGCATAGGAGACACAGACATAATATGGCTTAAAATCACCGCTTCTACGGCAAAATGGCAAAACAAAACTATCGTGCTGTGATTTGAATTTACAACATCAAAATGCCTGCCGTTATGAACATAGCCGTATTCCGATAAAAGAGCGTCAATTCCGTCACACACCTTTTTATATTCTTTTTTAACGTTGCCGCTTTTCATAAGTTTTGTATTTTGCCAATTATCATAACTGTAATAATCTTCTATTTCCGTCCAATAAGAAGGCAGTTTATCCCAACAGCTTTCATACTTCAACCCTCGCCTTACAACACCTTTAAATTCATGAAGCCAATCAAGCTCGACGGCTGTTTTGCCTGTTTTTTCCAATGTATAAGCCGCTGTATCCTTTGCTCTGCCCAAAGGAGATACATAAAACTGCGTAACATCCATTTTTGAAATACGCTGTGAAAGAAGCTCTGCCTCTTCTCTGCCGACAGGGGTTAAAGAATCTATTGAATAATCCGGGTCGCCGTGCCTGCAAATAATTATTTTCATAACATCACCAAAATTATAATAACACATTTGATTAAACAAAACAATTATGTTAATATTACAATATGAGAATTTTAATTGACGCAGACGGATGCCCTGTTACTAAACTTGCAATAAAAGCGGCAAAACAATTTAATATTGAACCTATAATTTTTTGCGACACAAGCCACATTTTCAACTACAATGATGTAAAAGTAATTACTGTTGGAAAAGGTGCGGACAGTGCTGATTTTGCCCTTGTAAACCAAATCGAAGAAAAAGACATTGTTGTTACACAAGATTACGGTTTAGCGGCAATGGCACTTTCAAAAAAAGGTTTGCCAATTACACAAAACGGAATGGTAATAACAAACGGCAACATTGATTATTTGCTTGCAACAAGGTACAGTGCTAAAAAAGCGAGAATGGCAGGCAAGCATTTAAAGGGACCATCAAAGCGAACACAAAAACAAAACGAAGATTTTGAAAAAGCGTTGATTTCACTTATTAAATCAACACTTGATATATGAACAAAGGCAATATATAATAATAGATATTTAATGCGAAAGGAAAAATAAAATGAAAGTAAGATTACCCAAACACAGAGAATTTTTAATTAAATTTGAAGACGGATACGACAAATCCGACGAAGCATGGGAAGAACTTAACCAAATTGTTAAAGATTATTCCGTTGACGGAAAATCTGTTTACAGTGAAACATTTATTGAAGACAATGAAGATAAGGTTAAAGCTCTTCAGGAAAAATATGAATTTACATATGAAATTATTGAAAAATAAAAGGTAAAAATATGAAAAACAAAAAAGTTTACACAGTTGCCACAGCACATTTAGACACTGTGTGGCGCTGGAATTTGGCAACAACCATTGAAGAATTTTTGCCGGATACAATTTCCAAAAACTTTGATTTAATAGAAAAGTACCCTAATTACCGTTTTAATTTTGAAGGTGCTTTTCGTTATGAACTGATTGAAGAATATTACCCAAAGCAATTTGAAGAAATTCAAGAACTTGTAAAACAAGGCAAATGGTGCCCGGCAGGTTCAAGCTACGAAAACGGAGATGTAAACGTTCCGTCACCCGAAGCACTTTTCAGAAATATTCTTATAGGCAACAGATATTTTAAAAATAAATTCGGTAAAACAACAACAGACATTTTTTTGCCGGACTGCTTTGGTTTTGGCTATGCATTACCGTCTGTTATGAAGCACAGCAAACTTAATGGGTTTACAACACAAAAATTAAGCTGGGGTTCTGCTTACGGCGTACCGTTTGACTTAGGTTATTGGCAAGGTGTTGACGGCTCAAGAGTATTTGCCTGTCCTGATGCAAGAAGCTACCAATACAAGTTTACAGACGACGTTCGTGCAGATATAAGCGTTATCGATAAAATAACAAAAAACGCATTTGAAAACGGAATTCCCGAAACATTACACCTTTATGGAACGGGCGACAAAGGCGGCTCACCTACAGAGGAAAGCGTAAAAGCCGTTAACGACAGCGTTGAGCTTAATGAAAACAATGATTTTAAAGTTATTTCCGCATCTGCAGATGAAATGTTTGCCGATTTGGAAAAGCTTGATAAAGAAACTTTAAGCAACCTTAAAGTTTGGAACAACGAGCTTGTTATGACGTCTCACGGAGCAGGTTCTTATACATCAAGAACAATATCTAAACGTTTTAATGCAAAAAGCGAAGATTTGGCTGATATTGCGGAAAGAGCATGCGTTGCGGCAAGCACAACAGGTGTATATAAATACCCAAAAGAAATATTTAACGCTGCTTGGAAAAGAGTTATAAAGCACCAATTTCATGATGATCTTACGGGAACGTCTTGGATGGAGGATTATAACGAAGCATGCAATGATTACTATATTTCTCAAAACCAATTTAAAACAGAATATGTTGCAGCAGTCGGTGCAATAGCCAATGAACTTAACACCGAATTTGTTACGGAATGCGGTGTTATTGTTAATAACCCCACTGCTTATGATAGAAAAGATGCAGTTTCAGCCCACGTTAAGCTTAACCACAACGCAACATTTGTAAGTGTATTTGACTGCAACGGAAATGAAGTTCCAAGCCAAATTTTGAAAAAAACAGGCAAAGAATTTGACATTGTATTTTTGGCTGATGTTAAATCTCTCGGTTACAGTGTTTACGATGTTAAAGCGGCAAACACACGCTGTAAAATCACTACAGACTTAAAAGTAAGCGAACATATTTTGGAAAACAAAAAATACAGGCTTGTATTCAACAAAAACGGCGATATAGGTTCAATTATTGACAAAAAACTCAACAAGCAGTTACTTGATGCACCGATTAAAATGGCTGTTTTAAATGATGTTGGCGCATTATCTTACCCATCATGGGAAATAAGAAAAGAAGATTTAGACAAAGAGCCTGCGTTTTATGCAAACTCACCTGAATTTGAAATTGTTGAAAACGGACCGGCAAGAGTTGCAATCAAGGTAACAAGAACTGCAAACCACACAACAATTTCACAAACCGTTTCACTTACAAGTGAAAGCAACTTTATATCTGTTTTCAACGATATTGACTGGAAATCAAGAAGAAGCATGCTTAAAGCTGTTTTCCCATTTTCTTGCTACAACAAAACAGCAACGTATGACTTGGGACTTGGTGTAATTAAACGTGAAAACAACACAGATAAATTATATGAAGTTCCGGCTCAAAAATGGGCAGATATTACAGCGGGCGACGAAAGTTACGGAGTTTCGATATTCAGCGATTGCAAATACGGATGGGACAAACCGGCATCAAACACATTAAGGCTTACGTGCATACACACACCATCAGGTGCTTTTACAAAAGAAACACGCCAAGATTTACAGGACTTGGGCAAGAATATTTTTTCATTTGGTATTTTCAGCCATGAAAACGGATTTGAAAATGCAACCCAAAAGGAAAATCAATTGTTCCAAAAGCCTCTTATTGCTTTTCAAACAAGTGCACGCAGAAACGGCTGCTTAGGTAACAACTATTCATTTGCACAAGTTAACAACGAAAATGTTATTATAAGAGCAATTAAACTTGCCGAAGATGATGACAGCATAATTATAAGAGTTAACGAAGGAACCGGCAAACAACAAAGCAAAGTATGTGTTAGCTTCTTTACAGATATTGAAGAAGTCTGTGAAACATACGCAAACGAGGAATACAAAAGCAAAGCTAAGTTCAAGGGAAAAGTGCTTACCTTTGACATTAAACCTTTTGGAATAAAAACATTTAAAGTTTCGCTTAAAAAAGCAGATAAAAAAGGAAAAGAAAACTTTAAAAAAATAGAACTTGAATGCAACTCAAAAGGATTCACCAGCAATGCAGATAAACGCAACGTTATTCTTCAAGGCGGCGGTTGCTCATTGCCTGCCGAATTATATCCGGCACAAATGACAGTCGGTGGAATCACATTTAAACTAACAGACCCAAACGGCGAAAAGGATGTTTTAGTTGCAAGAGAGCAAAACATTGAAATTCCCAAAGGCTCAACAAAGATATACATACTTGCCGGTTCAACTCTCGGCGACCGTGAAGTAATATTTTACGTTGACGGGAAAGAAAAGCCGATAACAGTTCATTCGTTTAATGAACTTGTAGCAAGATGGGATATGGCAGGGTTAAGCCAAACAGCACTTACCAAAAAGGCAAACATTGGTTTTGAATTTTCGCACACCCACCATCCAGAAGGTGATATTGCCAACGGAAAAGTTAGATTTTATATATATGAAATTGATGTAAGAAACGGAAAAACACTTACACTGCCGGAAGACAACAGAATTATTATATTGGCAATGACAGCTGTTAAGAAGTTTTCCAACACAATACTTGCAACAAAAATTATTGATGAAATTAACAACAGCGATTACGATTTTGACGATATTCCGACGATTGATAAAATTATTGACAAAGCCGATTTTATTACAATAAGAGCAGGTAAAATTCAAGACCAGGCAAACGGAGGAAAAGGCAAAGGATTTAAACGAGATAATATTATTACAAACATTATTCGTTCATATACAAAATCCGATTGGTAATATGCAAAAAGAGCTTATACACAAAATGTATAAGCTCTTTTATTATTGTTAAGGCATATAACTTTACAAAACCGTTCATTGAAGAATTGCGGAAAACTTTGTTGAAAATGTTAAAGATTCAACCGCAAAAATGTGGAAAACTGTGTTAAAACGGTTTAAAATGTAAAGGCATTTAACTTGCATTAACATAATTTTCCACAATTTTAATTTTCAGTATACAAATTGATAAAAAAATAACAAATGAATATACACAAAAACTCAGCAGTTTATAACCGCTGAGTTTTTTATGTATGAAATATACCGATTATTTTTTGAAGAAGTTAACAATATCACTGAAAGTATCATCATCATTTGATGTAAAGCTGCTTGGTGCGGCTGTTTTTTCAACAGGAGGAGCAACTTCAATATTTGCTGTTGTTGATTTAATAGGTGCGCCCGGTCCCTTATCACCAAAACGAGTTGCAATAACTGTAATAATCATTTCATCTTCAAGAGATTCATCGAAATTAGCACCCCAAATAATTTCACAATCAGGATGAACGGCATTTGTAACAATAGATGATGCTGCGTCAATTTCTTCAAGACCAATATCTGTAGATGCGGTAATGTTAAGAAGAACACCACGTGCACCGTCAATAGAAGTATTAAGAAGAGGACTTGAAATAGCCTGTTGAGCTGCAATTTCAGCCTTATCCTTACCTTTAGCACGGCCAACGCCCATGTGAGCATAGCCTGCATCCTTCATAATTTCTGTTACATCGGCAAAGTCTGAATTTACAAGACCTGTTGCATTTACAAGGTCTGAAATAGACTGAACGCCCTGACGAAGAACATCGTTTGCAATTTCAAAAGCGTTAAGAAGAGTAATTCTTTCTTCAGTAACATACTTAAGATTTTCGTTAGGAATTACCATAAGTGAATCTACATACTGAGCAAGTTCGTTAATACCAGCCTGTGCTTGATCCATACGGCGCTTACCTTCAAAAGCAAAAGGAGTTGTAACAACGCCAACGGTAAGAATACCCAAATCCTTTGCGATTTTAGCAACAACAGGAGCTGCACCTGTGCCTGTGCCGCCGCCCATACCGGCTGTAATGAATACCATTTCTGAACCGGTAAGAATATCTGTTAATGCTTCACGGCTTTCTTCTGCTGCTTTTGTGCCGATTTCAGGCTTTGCACCTGCTCCACGACCCTTTGTAGCCTTTTCGCCGATAAGAATTTTGTGTGTTGCTGTTGATTTTGCAAGAGCCGGTTTATCGCTGTTCACTGCAACAAACTCAACATCTTGAATATTACAATGTACCATGCGGTTAACTGCGTTTCCGCCGCCTCCGCCAACACCTACAACTTTTATAGAAACAACTTTTGTGTCGTCTGTATCAATTTCATAACGTCCCATACTGTTAATTCTCCTTTATATATTTTTTTATTCACTGCTTTCGTTGTGATACAAACATATTGTAACAATATTGTAATCATTTTGCAATACTTTTTTTGATTTTAATTAAATATTTTTTTCAAATATTTTATTAAAAAGTTGTTACTTGTTGTTGAATATTAACAAATTCAGTAAAATTTCCAAAAACTTACAAATAATTGTAAAGTAAATATCTTTACAACAAAATCAGGTTTAATCTGCTGTAAAGTAAGATTGCTTGTCGGCAGTTAAATCAAGTGTTCCTTTAGCATTCTCATTAGTTTCATTCAATTTTTCGCAAACTGCCAATCCCCTGTACACTTTGCTTTCCAAATTATCACAACTGCCTAATTTAAAAGTAATTCTGTTTTCATAAACAATAAAATTATCATTTATTCCGTTTGACGAAAGTGCTGTAGCTTCTGTCATATTTAAATTATTAATTATTTCAGACAATTTAATTATACAATTTGAAACATCCTCGTTTTCAAACACAATTATTTGACCTTCTTTAGATGACGTTACGGCCGCACTTTGTATTTCTTTAACATCTGCGGGAATTTCTTTAGACGAATCTTTAAGTACCTTTAAATTATCATCAAGCAACTTATAACTTCCGTCTTCATTTTTTATATAATAACATGGAGTTGCCTCTATTATATTAAGTGTGATTTCAGACGGTAATTTTCTTTTTACAGTTACCGAATAAATATACGGCAAATTTTCTTCTAAACTTTTAGCACAGTCATCGCTGTTTATTAAAAATAAATTATCACCGATATCAATATTACTGTATGCTACTACTTCATCTGAAGTATAAATTCCGCTGCCGTTAACATTTATGGCGGTTATTTTGAAAAATACGGTAAGTGAAAGCACAACCGCAACAGCCAACAATACAATAATTAAACCTATTGTAATAAGTGCTTTACGAACATTATTTTTTAATTTACGCTTTTTATTTTGTTTATGTCTTTTTTCCGCAGTGCTGATATTTTTACCGTCCCGATTATACTGCATATTAGGATTTCTTCTTTGAGGGGTTGAGTTATAAATTTTAGGAGGCTCAAGCCCGTCAAAATTATTCACGCTTTTAACTTTATTATTATTCTTATTTTTCATATCCGTTAATTATTAATTCTAATAATATCTCCGCCGATTAATTTTAAATTATCTTCAAATTTTTCGTATCCCCTGTCGATATGATAAATATCACCGACAGTTGAAACACCCTGTGCCGCAAGTGCCGCAATAACAAGTGCCGCACCGCCACGCAAATCGGTGCAATATACATTTGCACCATATAAATTTTTAACGCCGTTAACGGCAGCCACACTGTCATTAACAATAATATCGGCACCAAAGCGATTTAATTCGCTTACATGCTTATATCTGCTTTCAAAAATGCTTTCTCGAATTAAGGAAGTTCCGTTTGACTTTGTTAAAGCCGCCATTACCGTAGCCTGACAATCAGTAGGAAAACCCGGATACGGCATAGTTTTAATATGTTTTACTGCTTTAATCTTTTTAGGTGAAACAACCTTTAATTCATTTGAATTAATATAAAGTTTACAACCCATATCCATAAAAACAGGAATAACGGGTGATAAATGATTTGCCCTGATATTTTTAATTACAAGCTCATCACAATTTAATGCACCCACACTCATATAAGTTGCGGCTTCAATTCTGTCAGGAATAACATTGTGAGAACAGGGATATAATCTGTCTACACCTTCAATTTCAATCGTTCCCTCGCCTGCTCCGAAAATGTGAGCACCGCAAGAATTAAGGAACTCTGCCAAATCGGAAATTTCAGGTTCACGGGCGGCATTAATAATAGTTGTTTTGCCCTTTGCCAAAGCCGCTGAAATAATAATATTTTCAGTAGCGCCAACGCTTGGAAAAGTTAAAATGATTTTTGAACCGTGAAGCTCTGTTGATTTACAACAAATACAGTTTCCGTTTTCATTAATTTGAGCACCCATTTTTTTTAAAGCACTAATATGTAAATCAATAGGGCGAACGCCGATATCGCATCCGCCGGGATAACAAAGTGTTACCTCTTTTGTTCTTGAAATAAGTGAACCTAGAAAAATTATTGACGAACGCATTTCACGCATCATTTCCTCGGGAATATAATTTTGAAAAACGGAAGAAGCGTCTACAGACACCGTGTTGCCGCTTTTAACAGCCTTTGCACCTAAAAAATTAAGGATTTTAACAGAGGCTCTTACATCTGCCAAATCCGGAACATTATGTATTACACATTCGCCGTTAACAAGCAATGTTGCAGCTAAAATAGGTAAAACAGAATTTTTTGAACCGTGAACGGATATTTCACCGCCCATTTTTTTACTGCCGTTAATAATTAATTTTTCCAAAATTTCCACCTACCGTGCATAGTCTTTTTTATACTATGCACCAAGGGTGAAAAATGATAAATTACTTTGCAAGAGAAATAATTATATCGGCAATTCTTTCACGGGAGTCTGAAACAGACATTAATTTTGCGTTATTTTCTATATTTTTAAGTTCTTCCTTATTTGAAATAAGTTCATCGATTAATTTATTTAAAGATTCGGATGTTAAATCTTTTTCCTCTAAAATTCGTGCGGCATTTCTGTTAACAAGTGCCATTGCGTTATGAAACTGATGATTTTCTGCAACATAAGGACTCGGAATCAAAACGGAAGCCTTGCCGAGTGCTTCGATTTCTGAAAGCGAAGATGCACCTGCTCTGCCGATAACAAGGTCTGCCGCAGACATACAAATATCCATATTATCAATATACTGCCTAACCTCAACAGTACCTTTTTTACCGTTTTCAAAGCCTGCTTTTTCAAATTTTTCAAGATATTCCGTTCCATTTGTTCCAACGGAATGAATATGATAATATTTTTCGTTTTCGGCATTTTTTAAAAGAATATCAAACATTGCTTCGTTAAGAGGAGCCGCACCCAATGAACCACCAAATGAAAGAACAAGGGGCTTGTCCCCATTCAATCCTAACTCTGCACGAGAAAAATCTTTATTTGAATTCAATATTTCGCCACGCACAGGCAATCCCGTTACTATAATCTCACCTTTTGCATCAAGATGTTTTTTCGCATCTTCAACAGTTAACATTACCTTATTAACTTTTTTAGCAAGAGTTTTATTTGTTACACCGGGGAAAGCATTTTGCTCATGAATACAGCAAGGAATTCCCATTCTGACAGCCTCTTCAAGAACAGGACCGGAAACATATCCGCCGAAACCTACACAAACATCGGGTTTAAATTCTTTTATAATCTTTTTACTTTCTCCCTCTGATTTTACCAATTTTGCCACAGTTTTAATATTATGAACAATAGCAGACGGAGAAAAAGACCTGCGAAATCCGCTAATATCAATAGTTTTAAAATCAAAGCCCGCATTTGGAACAAGTCGTGATTCCATATGGTCTTTTGTGCCTACAAAAAGAATTTCAGTATTTGGATTTTGTTCTTTGATATATGAAGCAACGGCAAGTGCAGGATTTATATGACCTGCGGTGCCGCCTGTTGCAAATAAAATTTTCATACGATTACACCTTTTTTTGATTTGATTTTCTTGAAATTCCAAGCACAACACCCATTTCACAAAGCAACATAACAAGTGCGGTGCCGCCATAACTGAAAAATGGCAACGCAATACCTGTATTTGGAATTGAATCTGTTACAACAAGAATGTTAAATGCAACCTGCACGCCGATTTGAGTTACGATACCTATTACTGTTAACGAAGCGAATTTGTCTTCACATCTTAAAGCAATGATAATACCTCTTACAACAAGAAGTGCAAACAAAACAATAATAACAACCGCACCTATAAATCCTAATTCTTCGCAAACAATAGAGAAAATAAAATCATTTTGAGGTTCTGAAACATAAAGATATTTTTGCTTAGAATTGCCTAAACCTACGCCAAATAATCCGCCAGAACCTATGGCATACAAAGAATTATTTGTTTGCCACCTTGCGCCTAACGGTTCAAAATCTTTATCTCGCCAAGCCACAAGTTTTTGCTGAACATACTGAGGAAGCGCATCAGGAAACATTAAAACTATTAATATGCCTGCCACTACAATGGCAACGCCCACAGCAAATATTTTTTTATTTGATCCGCCTGCAAACATTACTGCCATGCCGATTACAAAAACAAGTATTGTGCCTGACATATGATTTTCAAGTAAAATCAAACCGCAATAAAGAGCAACTATCAGACCGGGGAAAAGAAAGCCTTCTTTAACTCTATTCATTTTGCCGGCGTTTTTGCTTATATAAGTTGCAAGTGTTGTTATTAATGTGAATTTTGCAATATCAGACGGCTGAAATGTTATGCCTAAACCGGGAATTTTAATATATCGTTTAAACGCTTCGCCTTCATCTGTTGAAACATTAGTATGATAAAACAGAACAAGCACAAGTAAAAACACGGTTATGCCGAATAAATAAGGAGCAAGTGCTTTAAACCAACGATAATTTAATTTAGACAGGAAAAACATAAAAGCAATGCCAATTACGGCAAAAATCAGTTGCCTGAAAAAATAATGATATGAGTTATCGTATTTATAATATGAATAAGCATAAGAAGAAGAAAACAACATTACAAGACCAACAGCAAGAATTACCATAGTTAAACCAAAAAACGGAATATCAAAACTGCCGGTAACAAATAAATCAGACTTTCTTAAGCCTTTAAAGCTTTTTTCGGGTTTAATTATATTAGAATCGTTTTCAACGGTTGATTTTTTTTGTCTGCGATTTAAACGGCCGCCTGATTTTTTACTGCCGTTATCCTTTGGATACCTGACAGGCGGTTCTAACATATCAGCCATATTTGTTTTCCTTTCTTAAATTTATTATTTTACAATTATTTTGCGGCGCCGAACGCAATTAAAAGAACGGCAATAATTACGCCAACTGCATTAACGGCAGAAAATACAAAGCAAATTTTCTTTTCTTTCCAGCCGCACATTTCAAAATGGTGGTGAATAGGAGCCATTTTAAAAATACGCTTACCGTGTGTAATTTTAAAATAGGCGATTTGAATAATATCGCTCATTGTTTCACAAACATAAACAATACCGATTGGTAAAAGTAAAATAGGACATTTAATTGCAAATCCCAGAGCGGTAACCATTCCGCCTAAAAACAATGAACCTGTGTCGCCCATAAAAGTTTTTGCCGGGTTCCAGTTCCAACAAAGAAAGCCAAGCACGCCGCCCAGCAATGCACCGGAAACTATGCCCATGCCTGCAAATCCCTGCAAATATGAAATTACAATAAAACCTACAGCGGCGGTGGCTGTTACGGAAGAACAAAGTCCGTCAATACCGTCTGTTAAATTCACCGAATTAACACAGCCGTAAATAATTACAATGCTTAAAAGCCAAAAAACAACAGATGTGAAAAGATTTTTTTCAAAATTAACTGTGCCGATAAAAGGAAAATACCAAGATGTATTATGAGAAAGCCAAAGCGTTAAAACATAACCGAATGCCACAATTAACTGACCCAATGATTTTTGCTTTGCCGAAAGTCCCTCATTTCTTTTAAGCTTGATTTTAATATAATCATCGGTAAATCCGACAATTCCGCAACAAAGAGCGAGTGCCAAGCCTGCTATAACAAGAACAAGTTCTCTGCCCTGAAACAACGCAGAATAATCACTTTCAAGATTACCGCCTGACAAATGAAATGTAAGCAATGCAACAATACTTGAAACAATAATGCCTATTATGAACATTAATCCGCCCATGTTTGGAGTGCCCTGCTTTGATTTGTGCCAGGACGGACCTATATCAAGAATAGTTTGACCGAATTTTAATTTTCTTAACCAAGGAATAATAACAAATCCCAAGCCTGCCGTTACACCAAATGCGATAATAACGGCAATAACTATTGCAACCGTACTGCTCATTTAACTTTCCCACCTTTTATAAATTGAAGAAATAACATCTTCCAGCTTCATTCCTCTGCTGGCTTTAAACAAAACGGCGTCGCCGCTTTTTACGGATTCATAAAGTTTATTTATTAATTCTTGTTTATCGGCAAAAAGAATTGCTTCTTTAACACCGAAATCTTTTGCACCTTTAACAATAAACTGTGCATCATTACCAACACAATATACACAATCAATATTATTTTCACCGGCAAATTTGCCAACGTTATAATGTGCTTCTTTTGAATAATCACCAAGTTCCAGCATATCGGACAAAACAGCAATTTTTTTATTTGCCTTTATGTCGGCAAGAGTTGTAATGCCTGCTTTCATTGAATCAGGGGAGGCGTTATAACAATCTTCAATAGAGATAATGCCGTTTACGTTAACAACCTTTTGCCTCATTCCGGCAGGAACATAATCAGCAAGTGCATTTGCTGCAGCATTTGAATCAATACCAAGAACAATACCTGTTGCAAAAGCAACAAGAGCATTATAAACATTATGAATTCCGATTGTAGGAATTACAACATGTTGTTTTTTAGTTGCAAAAACAACTTTAGGGCCATCATGATTTGGAACATTTTTTTCAACACAATAATTAATATCAAACGATGTTGCACCGTTATCTTCACTTACGTTAGTAGCTCTGTAATGCCAAGCACCATCAATGCCGACTGTAATAACGTTATATCTATCAACAATATCATCGTTATCAAGCACAGTTTTAAGCATATCGTTATCTGCATTGATTATTAAAGGCGAACCATCTTCAATACCGTCAAGTATTTCAAGTTTTGCTTTAAGTATTCCTTCCCTTGAACCAAGGTTTTCAATATGTGAAACGCCTATATTTGTAATAATACCCACAGTTGGTTTTGTGGCGGTTACAAGACGGTGAATTTCACCGAAATGATTCATTCCCATTTCAATAACGGCCGCCTGTGTTGATTCATCAAACTGAAAAAGCATTTGCGGCAAACCAATTTCATTGTTCAAATTACCCTGAGTTTTAACTGTATTATATTTTGAAGAAACAACAAGGGAAGTAAATTCTTTTGTTGTAGTTTTTCCCACAGAACCTGTTAACCCAACCACAGGAATATTGAATTTTGAACGGTAGTAACCTGCTAAGTTAAGCATTTGCTTTGCCGTGTCGTCTACCTTAACAAAAGGCTTATCAATACTAACATCACGGCTTACCATAACAGCGGCAGCACCTTTTTCAAAGGCTTCATCTATAAACTGATGAGCGTCAAACCTTTCGCCTTTTATGCAAATAAAAAGGCAGCCTTTTTCAATTTTTCTTGTATCAATAACAACAGAATTAATTTCAACGTCGCAATTATAAGTACCGCTACAGCACTTTGCGATTTCTGACAGTTTTATGGGAACCATTAATTTTATCTCCGCTTTTTCCGACTGCTAGCAATCTTTTAAATTATTTTTGTTCGCCTAAAATTTCAGCAACAACTTCCCTTTCATCAAAATGAATTGTTCCTGTGGGAAGAATTTGATAAGTTTCATGACCTTTACCTGCAAGTAAAATAATATCATCTTTTTTTGCATGCTCAATGGCGTATCTTATTGCCTCTTTTCTGTTTTCAACAACCTCATAAGGAGTAGAGGCATTTTTCATACCCTCTAAAATATCTTCAATAATGGTAGAAGGATTTTCACTTCTTGGGTTATCTGATGTAACAACACAATAATCTGAAAGTTCGGCTGCAATTTTACCCATTAACGGACGCTTTGTTTTATCCCTGTCGCCGCCACAACCAAACACGGTTACTACTCTGCCTTTTGCGATTTCTTTAAGTGAAAGAATAATGTTTTCAAGTCCGTCAGGTGAATGAGCATAATCTATAATAATTGTAAAATCATTGTTTGTGGGAACAACTTCGATTCTGCCCTTAACACCGTTACATTTAGGAACGGAATTTAACACATCTACAAAACCAACACCAAGTGCAAGAGCAACGGAAGCGGCACAAAGAGAATTATAAACGGAAAATCTGCCGGGGATTGAGCAATGTACTCTGCCGATATTATCGCAAACAAGCTCATATTCAACACCGTTCGGTAAAAACCTTACATTTTTGGCAACATAATCGGCATTATTTGTGTTAACGGCATATGTTATTGTTTTGCAAGGTAAACCGTCAACAATTTTCAAGCCGTTTTTATCATCTGCGTTTGTAACTGCAATGTCGCAATTTTCAAACAAAATTCTTTTGGCATTAAAATAATTTTCCCAAGTTTTATGATAATCAAGATGGTCTTGAGTTAAATTGGTGAAAGCACCTACAAGAAAATGAATTCCGTTTACCCTGCCCTGTGCAAGCGCCTGTGATGATACTTCCATTACACAATACTCACAACCGGCTTTAACCATAAGGCTGAAAAGTTTTTGAAGTTCGTGAGGGTCGGGAGTTGTAAATTTTGCAGGATATATTTCACTGCCAACCATATTTTGAACCGTACCTATAAGACCAACTTTTTTGCCCATGTTTTCAAGAATTTGTTTAATAAGGAAAGTTGTGGTTGTTTTTCCGTTTGTACCTGTTAAGCCGATTAATTTAAGTTTATCGGCAGGGTTACCGTAAAAATTTGCACAAATAGGAGAAAAAACTGCCCTTGAATCTTTAACGATTACTTGATTTTCAATTCCCAAATCTTTTTCGCAAACAACTGCAACAGCACCTTTTTCAATCATTTCGGCAGCAACAGAATGGCCGTCAAAGGTATTGCCCTTTACACAAACAAAAAGAGAGCCGTTTGTAACCGTTCTTGAATCCTGTGTAACATCTGTTACTTCAACATCATTATAATCACTTAAAATTTCAATTCCCTGCAAAAGTTGCGATAACTTCATTTTGCATTCCTCCCGAATAAAGATTGATTTTATTCAACCGAAAATTTAAATTTAATCAAGCACTGCCTGAGTTGATTTAAACGAAACTGTTATTACCGTTCCGATTTCAACCTCAGAGCCTGCTGTTTCACTTTGTTTATATCCTACTACAGAAGCATTTGATGAATCATTGCCGGCAACTTCAATATTTAAATTATTTTCTGCGGCAAGTCTGTTTGCTTCACTAATTGTTTTACCTGTAAAATCAGGCACTTTAACGGTTTGCTTTTCATCACTTGTATAAAGAACAACCGTTCCTCCTGTAGGTATTGTTTGGGAAGCTGCCGGACTTTGTTTTACAACTGCATCCCCATCACCTACTATTTTGCATTTTAAACCTGAATTTTCAATTAACGATTTTGCATCACTTAACTTTTTGCCTGTAACGGCAGGTGTTTTAATTGAAAGGTTTTTCTTTTCATCACTTGTATATTTAGGCTCAACACCTAAAACATTCATTGCTTCCTCAATTACAGTTGCGGCAATAGGTGCACAAATTGCGCCGCCGCCTAAATCTACATTTGGTTCATCACAAATAATAATCATTGCGATTTCAGGGTCATCACTTGGGGCAATAGCCGCAAATGAAACAATATACTTATCTTTTTCACCTGCTGCCGATTCACCCAATTTAGTAGATGTACCTGTTTTACCGCCGACACTATAGCCTGCAACATATCCGTTTTTACCTGTTCCGTTATCTACAACAGATTTCATCATACCACAAACAGTTTTTGATGTTTCCTCGCTTATAACCTGTCTTAAAACTGTTGGTTGAGTTTTAGAAACCGTATTTCCGTTTGCATCCTTAATTTCATCTACAATATAAGGCTGAAGAAGTTTGCCGCCGTTTGCGATTGCACAAAGACCGGTGCAAACCTGAATAGGAGTTAAGCTGTTTGTTTGACCGAATGAAGCCGAAGAAAGCTCAACTATGCCGTACTGTTTTTCCTGATAATACTGCGGGCTTGCTTCGCCGGGCAAATCAATGCCGGTTTTTTGTGTAAAACCAAATCCGTCAAAATACTTAAAATAATTATGAACACCTAATTTTTGACCCACTGTTATAAAAAACGGGTTGCATGAATTTTCAAGTCCCTGTGTAAGTGTTTGAGTTCCGTGGCCGGCGTGATAGTGGCAATTCATTTTGTAGGTATCAACTTGAATAGAACCAGTGCAGGTGTATGTTGTATTTAAATTAACAACATTTTCCTCAAGAGCCGCCGCAGCCATAAATGTTTTAAAAACAGAACCGGGAACATATGTATCTGAAACGGTAAAGTTTCGCCACTGCTGTTGAACATATGAACTTTGAAGTTCCTTTTTTTCATCGCCTTGCGCCTTATCTATTTCATCGGCATACTTTTGATAATTGATTTTGTAAGGCTCGTTACAATCATAATCCGGCAAGGCAGCCATAGCAAGAACAGCACCTGTTTTGCAATTCATTACAACGCCATATGTACCTTTTGCGTCATACTCTTCAAGAGTGCTTTTTAACTCTTTTTCAAGATAATACTGAATTGTTGTGTTTATTGTTAAATTAAGCGAATCGCCGTCTTGAGCTTCAACCGATGTTTCATAATCAGCGGATATCGAATTTGACTTGGCGTCCTTTGCCGTAATTATTCTGCCGTTTGTTCCTGTTAAATCTTCGTCATAATACGACTCAATTCCTGCAAGTCCCTGATTATCCGCACCGGTAAATCCGATAACGGATGAAGCTAAAGTGCCGTAAGGATAATACCTTTGCGTTGCTTGTTCAAAGCCGATACAACGTGCCAGCTTATGTTCTTTCACAAAAGCGGCGATTTCCTCTTTAATTCTGTTTTCAACTTTATTTTGCACAACTGCATATTTATTATCTTGCTTACTTTTTTCTAAAAGTTTCGCCTTTTCTTCATCATTATATTCAAAGGTTTCTGCCAAATAATCAACAATAATTGTTCTGTTATCATCTGTAATATTTGATGGGTCAAGGTAAACCGTCCAAACAGTTGCAGACTGTGCAAGCACGTTCCCCTCAGAATCATAAATCGTACCACGCATTGCCTCTATTTCCGTATCGGAAAGTTGCTGACTTTCCGCTTTTTCAGCATATTCGTTGCCTTTAACGATTTGGATGTAAAGCAAGCGGCCCAAATCTGTCACAAACAAAAAAATTATAACCATCATAATTATAAAAGTTCTTGAGGTTAAATTTTTTCTGAATTTGCCGTTTGCCATTTTTACACCACCTTTTATACACGATATAATTTATATCTTAAAATATTATAATTAATATTATAGAGAGTTAAGAAAAAAATCTCAACTCTCAATATAATACTTAAAAAAGCATTAAAATATTACTCTCCCGAATTTTCTGCAACCTGTGAATTATCGGAAGAAGCGTTTCTTTCTGCCATATACTGTTTTGAATCGATATATTTAATTTGGCTTGGATCAACTTTTACCATACCCAATTTTTCAACTGCATAAGCATCTATTTGAGAAACAGATACCATTGCTTCAAGTTCTGCATTTAAGCTTATATTTTCGCTTTGTGCAACGGCAATATTAGTTTTAAGCCTTGAAATTTCACGTGTTAGCTCATTTTTCTTCGCATATGTAAACACTACGGCAAAAAACATAGACATAACAAGAGCCGCAACAGTAAAAACCGCAACTGCTTTTCTAAATCCTATTTTTTGTTCTGCTATTAACTGACGTTTGCTTTTTGCTTTTGTGTTTGGAGCAATGCTTAAACCTTTTCTTTTTCTCGTTTTTTCCGGTTGATCAAGTTTTGGAGCAACAGATGAGCGTGAACGATTAAACGCATCTACAGCGTATGATGCGTCATATTGATAAGAATATCTTCTAAAATCGTTTGTATTTGTCATCTTAACTCATCTCTTTCCTGATTTAATATTTTTTAAACGCCCTTAAACGTGATGAACGAGCCCTCGGATTTTCTTTAAGTTCATTTTCACTTGGTGCCTTTGACTTAAAAGGCAATTCGCCCTTAGGCTTATTGCCGCAAACGCACACCGGAAATTCCTTTGGACATGTACATCCCTTTGTCCATTCAGCAAACTTTTCTTTAACGATTCTGTCTTCAAGAGAATGAAAAGTAATTATAGCAATAATTCCGCCGGGGTTAAGCACATCAAAGGCATTGTCAAGAGCCTCACGAAGCCTGTCTAATTCCCCGTTAACTTCAATTCTTATTGCCTGAAAAGTTTTTCTTGCCGGATGACCTTTTTTCAATTCTTTCGCCGGCATAGACGCCTTTATTATATCTACTAATTCAAATGTTGTTTCAATAGGCTTTTCCTGCCTGTATTTAACTATATTTTTTGCTATTGAACGGCTGAATTTCTCTTCGCCGTAACGCCAAATAATATCTGCCAAGCTATGTTCATCATATGTATTCACAACGTCGTAGGCGGAAATGCCCTGCTTACTCATTCTCATATCAAGAGGGGCGTTTTGATGAAATGAAAATCCCCTGTCGCCATTATCAAGTTGAAACGAACTTACTCCCAAATCAAGCAACATTCCGTCTATTCCGCCGATTCCCAAATCGGCAACAATGTTTTTTATATTTGAAAAATTATCATGCACTATTTTAACATTAGGCAAACTGCCGATTCGTTCAGTTAACACACTGACGGCATCCGGGTCTTGGTCTATTGCAATAAGCTGCTTTGCCGTTTTTGCAATTTCACGGGAATGGCCGCCTCCGCCTGCAGTACCATCGGCAACAATTTTATTTTCATTAAGTTCAAGAGCTTGAATTGCCTCGTCAAACAAAACGCTTTTATGCACAAATTTCATTATTGCTCACCTGTTTTGCTTGCTTTAGCCTTATCCATCAACTCAAAAATTCCTTCTTTGGAATCCTGTGTTGCAAGATATTTACTTCTTTCTTCTGCATCCCAAATCTCAATAGTTTCGCCATGACCTATAAAAATAACGGAGCTTTCATTAGCAAGATTACTTGATTCTTTAAGTCGTTGATTAACGGTAAATCTGCCCTGAGCATCAAGCGTTGTTTCTTCTGCCATGGTTAAAAGCTTGCTTGTGGTGTTATAAACCTGCATTTGCGAGCCTTCCAACATTGAGTTATAGAGTTTTTCAAAAACATCAACAGGATAAAGAACCAAGCAATTAGCCTCTTTAACCGTAAGTGAAACCATATAAAAATCCCTGCCCAATCTCTCACGCCATTTTGTAGGAACAGAAAGCCTGCCCTTGCTGTCTAACTTATAATTTTCAAGCGTACCAACAAACAAACGCACAAGCCATCTCTCCTTTCAAAACAAATTTTTATGGTTATTCAATGAATTCAACTCAAATATTTATGGGAATTAATTGAATTTAATGGGATTTTAATGGAATTAGCACCACTATCTACATTATAGTAGGGCAACGGGTGGTTGTCAAGAACAAATTACCCGAAGCTAAAATTGTAACAGAATTGTAATAACTGTTGTACAAAATACGCCAATATGATATAATTTAGCTTATAAGTTTGCCATTTAACAAATGGGAACAAAACACAATTTAACACAAGGAGAACGCATTATGGCAGATTACAAAACCACATGGCGTGAAAAAATAGGCTATGGCGTGGGTGCAATTGGATTAGACCTATCCTACGGCTTATTTTATTCATATCTTTCCTACTACCTTTCAAGCGTATTGGGACTTAAAGAAGGATTTTTACTTTTATTAACTCCCCTTGCAAGAATTTGGGACGGTATTAACGACCCTATTATGGGAACCATAGTAGACAGCACAAAAACAAAAATGGGCAAATATCGCCCGTGGATTGTAATAGGAGCAGTTTCAAACGCCGTTGTGCTTTCTCTTTTATTTACATCATTCGGAATGAGCGGAACAAAGCTTTATATTTACATTGCCGTAATGTATGTGCTTTGGGGTATGACAAATACAATGGCAGACATTCCTTATTGGTCTATGGTGCCAAGTTTTACAAATGACCCTAAAGACAGAAACCTTATTGCTACCGTTGCAAGAACATTCAGCGGTTTGGGTCAAGGCATAATAACTGTTTTAACGCCGATTATTTTGCCAATGCTTTCAAGCGGCATAACAACAGAAAAGGGCTACAGTGCATCAGGCTTTTCAAAATGGGCAATTATTTGCGGCGGATGTCTTATTGCATTTTCATCAATTTGCGTTGCATCAACAAAAGAACGCAGAGTTGTACATAACGCAGAAAAATTCAGCTTTAAAAAGATGTTTAAAGTTATAAGCGAAAATGACCAACTTATTGTTTTTATGATTTTCGCCATGATTTCAAACGCAGGCTGGTATCTAACAAGCGGCACGGCTGTTTATTATTTTGCAGATGTTTTGGAAGAACCCACAGCACAAAGCCTATTTTCCATGATTGGTGCAGTCGGCTCTGTTTTAGGATTACTTGTTATTCCGATTTTAAGTAAAAAATTATCAAACAGAACTATTTATCAAATTTCACTTATTATGGCTATTGTGGGTTATGTACTGATGTTTATTTTCGGACCTGTTCTTAAAATTACAATAGCACTTGACATAAGTTACATTTTAGCAAGCATAGGAATAGGCTCTATGTTTGTTGCGCAAACAATTTTCCTTGCCGACATAGTAGACTACGGCGAATACAAAACCGGAAAAAGAAATGAAAGCATTACATTTTCAATGAAGGGCTTTTTACAAAAAATGGCATACACAATTCAAACCATTATTCTTTTTGGTGGGCTCGGTATAATGAATTACAACCTGCAAATAATCACAGGTACAGGTAAAATTAATGCACAAACAAAAAGTGCTATCGGCATTATTTGCTTTGCCGTTCCGCCTTTATTAATGATAATTTCATTAATTATCTTCAGCGTTAAATTTAAACTACACGGAAAATTACGCACAGAAGTGCACGATTATATTTCAGCAAAAAGAGCAGAAGAACAAGCAGAATAAAATTCAAAAAAAGCAGTCAACACAAATGTGTTGACTGCTTTTTTATCGCCTACATAACCAACTGAAGCTTTGAAGAAAAATGTTATATCGGAACTGCAAAGGGGCTTTTCAACCAATATGGCGTATGCCGATATTGCAAGAAATATCAGTAATTGGGGAATAGCCGATTTAAACCGTTCAAAGCGAATAGCAAGAACGGAAGGGCATCGTGTGCAATGTAAAGCTGATTTGAATTGTGCTTATCGTGCAAGGCAAATGGGATGTGATACCGTTAAGCAATGGAATGCAGTCCTTGACGGCAAAACAAGAGAATCGCATCGGCTTGTAGATAAAGAATGGCGAGAACTTGAAGAACCTTTTTCAAACGGTTTGATGTATCCTAAAGAGCCGGGTGCTCCCGCAGCTGAAAGATGTAATTGCCGTTGTATTCTTGACGATGTGCCAAGATGGTATGCACAGCAAGGCGGCTTTAAATATCGGCGTAACAATGAAACAGGTGAAATCATTGAGTGTAAGAACTATGCTGAATTTAAAGAAAAATACTTGAATGACCCGAATAGACTTAACAAAATCAGGTGGGATAAGGTTGCAACAAAAACCGATAAAGAACAATTCGCAAGGTATAAAAGTGTTCTTGGTAAAAATGCACCCAAAACACTTGATGAATTCTGCAAAATTAAGTATAATAAAGATGATGAATGGAAAAATTTAAAGTCATTGCTAAAAAGCAAGAATTATTTGCAAAATCAACTTGCTTATATACTTGATACAGGAGAAAAAAATTTTATACCTACTCATACAAGATTTGATTCTGCACCAAAAGTTATCGCAGGAAAAGGGTCTGATGTTGAAATTCGTGTAATAGATAGACTTGTTTCTAAGTATGGTGGAAATAAAAATGAATGGCAAAAGAAAGTGGCGAAAATTAAAAGTGATAAATATGTATTTGATGTTCATTGGTATGAATACAATGGAATACAGTATGAAATGAAACTTAAACATAGAGGTGATAGAAAATGAAATTAAAATATATTGGTGAAAGTTTCGGCGTTGATTCATTGACAAATGGGCGGGTTTATGAAGCAATCGAAGAAAACGGAATGTATAGAGTTATAGATGACAGTGGCGAAGATTATTTGTATTCAAAAATTAATCCTGCACCTTTAGATGGAAGTAGTAAAGGTGGTAAATGGATGATAGTTGTAGATTAAGCGCTATACAGTAGTATGGCGCTTTTCTTATGCCCAAATTTAATACAGTTGATGAAGCACTTTGCAATTATGCAAGGTGCTTTTTTCATATCTTCACACCTTGATAAGTGATATAAACTGTCAAAAATTACCCCTCTGATATGGGATATAAACTGTCAGACCGTAAGCGGAAGACACCGCATATAAAAACTTTTTTATAAGAGCTCATAAAAAAGATTTTTGGCGTTCGAGGGCTTCGCCCTCTCGGCTAAAAAACGAAACGGTGAAAGGAAAAGTATGGACTTTTTAAAATCAATTCTCGGTGATGATTTGTTCTCACAGGTTGAAAACAAAGTAAATGCTTATAATTCGGACGAAGCGAACAAAGATAAGCAAATTAAAATTGCAAATTTGGCTTCGGGCGAATATACAAGCAAAAATAAGTTTACCGACCTTGAAACAGAAAAGGAAAATATTGCTTCACAGTTAAGCGCAGCCAATAAGGTTATCGAGGATTTGAGAAAAGCAACCAAAACGGATGAGGATTTGCAGAATAACTAATACAATAAAAAAAGAGCGATATAAATCGCTCTTTAATAATTAATGTTTATTTATTATTTTTCTTTTCCATAATGCCCTGACGAATTCTTCTTACATCTGCAAGTGCTTTATAAAGTGAATCGTCAATAGCAAGAAGTGTATCATCGGCATAGTTATTAACAGCAGTTAACATTTCACGACTCTTATTTTGAGCTGTTGTTACCATTTCATTAGCTTGTGCAGTAGCATTGCCTAAAATTTCGCTTGCTTGATTTTGAGCATCACGAATTTGTGCCTCCCCTTCTTCTTTGGCCTTTGCAAGAATGTCTGCAGCCTCTGCCTGTGCAGTTTGAGTAATTTGGTCTCTTGCTACAAGTTCACGAGCCTGAGCCTGTGCTTCCTGAATGATTTCGGCTGCCTCTTTTTTTGCTTCTTCAAGAATGCTGTTTCTTGAATCAACAATAGCTTTTGCCTGCTTTGTTTCCTGAGGAGTATTAAGACGAATATCCTCAATTATAGTTTTAATTTTATCAACATCAACAAGGCTTTTTTTAGTCATAGGCATTGATGTGGCATCATCAAGAACATCCTCTAAATCTTCAAGCAAAATATCTGTATTAGTCATTATTTATATCTCCTTTACATCTTTTAATAACATCTTGTAAAATTTCATTAGGCACGAAGCGTGAAATATCACCATCAAGCCTGCAAACTTCCTTTACCATACTTGAAGACAAAAACATATTTTTGCCTTTCGCTGCAAGAAACACCGTTTCTATTTCAGGTAAAAGACTTTTATTAGTTAAGGCCTGCTGAAATTCATAATCAAAATCAGACACGGCTCTTAATCCCTTAACAATAGCAACTGCTTGTTTTTCTTTTACATAATTTACAAGCAATCCATCGTATGTATCAACCTCAATATTTTCTTTTGAAACAGAGCGCCTTATAAGTTCCACCCTTTCTTCAAGAGAGAACATAGATTTTTTTGCACTGTTACTTGTTACCAAAACAATTACTTTATCAAAAAGTTCTGCGGCACGTTCTATAATATCAACATGCCCCAAAGTTACAGGGTCAAAACTGCCCGGACAAACTGCAATTTTCATTTTATATTAATCCTTCCGATAAAGCGTTAATTTCGTTTTACCGTAATTTCTTTCTTTAACACAGTTAAATTCGCCAAATGAAGCCGGCAAGCTTTCATCCCTTGCTGTTTCACAAATTATAATACCGTCATCACTTATACTATTTAGTAATTTAGGTACGCAAATTTCAATCAAGCCTTTATGATAAGGCGGGTCTAAAAAAGCAATATCAAAATTACCCTTGCGTGCCGAAAAAGCTACGCTGTCGCACATAACAACCTGCGAAACATTCTCAAATCCGCAATGTGAAATGTTTTTTTCAACTACTGCTTTTGCGTTTCTGTTATTTTCAACAAAAGTACAAAAACGTGCCCCACGGGACAAAGCCTCAATTCCAAGCTGACCGGAGCCGGCAAACAAATCAAGAACCTTTTTATTTTCAATATCAAACTGAATCATTGAAAAAAGTGCTTCTTTAACGCTTTCGGCAGTAGGTCTTGTAACATCATCACCTGCAAGAGTTTCCAATCTTCTGCCCCTTGCGCTGCCTGTTATTACTCTCATCATAACTGAAAATCCTTAATTTTATACAAAAACATTATACAAGGCAAACCCTTCATAGTCAAGGTTATTAATTTTATTTTTACAATTTATGAAAAAATTCGTAAATATTTTCAGCATTACTTTTTGAGATTGACGGACATTCAACCAATTCATCAACACTGCACTCTTTAATTTTTGAAATAGTTTTAAAATACTTAAGCAATGCCTTTGCTTTATTTTCACCAATGCCGTTTACACTTAAAAGACTTGAAGAAAAAGACGATTTTGTGTGCTTTTTATGATGATAAGAAACAGCAAATCTGTGCACTTCCTCTTGAATATTTGAAACAAGAGTAAACGCACCCCTGTGAGAATTAATTTCAATTTCGCCGCCGTTATAAGCAATGGCACGTGTTCTGTGCTTATTATCCTTTACCATACCGAAAATGGGAACGTCTATACCCATTTTTTCAATTACAGGCAAAACAGCGTTAACCTGCGGCTGACCGCCGTCAAGTAAAATTAAATCAGGCTTGATTTTGAAGGTACCTTCTTCATCATTTAAATAATGATTAAATCTTCTTGTTAAAACTTCATTCATAGAGCCGACATCATTTTGACCGTCAAAGCCTTTTATGGCAAATTTTTTATATGCAGATTTCATTGGTCTGCCATTATGAAAAACAACCATACCTGCCACATTGTCTGCACCAAACGTATGAGATATATCATAGCTTTCAATATATTCAGGCGGTTTTGACAAGCCAAGCAAATCCGCAAGTTCTTCAAGAGCGGCTATTTCTTTACCCAATCTGCCTTGTTGTTGAGCAAGATGTTCGTTTGCGTTTCTGATGCACATATTAACAATGGATAGATGCTCTCCCTTTTGCGGATGAATAAATTCTACCTTTTTGCCCCGCTTACTTTCAAGAAAACGAGTTAGCAATTCCTCGTCTTCAATTTCGCCGTCTACCGCAATTCGGGCAGGAACACGGCTTCGCATAGAATAATAACGTTCAATAAGTTCAAGCCTTGCTGCAGGCAAATCATCAACTGAATCAATTAGCCAAAACTCACTGTCTGTAAGACGTCCGTTTTCAAACCTAATAACCTCAAAACAAGATTTTTTTGCACCGTTAACAAGCGCAAAAACGTCTTCCTCGGGAACATTTATAGAAACAACCTTTTGCTTTTCATCAAGATTTTTAATTGCTTTTATTCTATCTCTTAATTTAGCGGCTTCTTCATATTGCAAATTTTCAGCACATTCATTCATTTTTTCAGTTAAGCTTTTTACAGCTGCTGTACTTCCGCCTTTTAAAAATGCAATAGCCTCATTAACATTATTAACATATTCTTCCTGTGTTATTCTGCCGGCACAAGGTGATGAACAAAGCCCCATAAAACCGTTAAGACAAGGTCTTGATTTACCGTAATCCTTGGGAAACTGTTTGTTACACCTTGGAAGCTTAAAAATTTTTAAAGTTTCCTCAACTGCCTGTTTAACGGAGAAATTTGAAATATACGGACCGATATAAGTTGCACCGTCATCGTCAATTCTTTTACATTCGGAAATTTTAGGGAAATCGCCTTTTGTAATTTTAATATAATTATAACCCTTATCATCTTTAAGAAGAATATTATATTTAGGCATATGCTGTTTTATTAAAGAGCATTCAAGCACAAGCGCTTCAAACTCCGTATCAACAAGAATGTAATCAAAATCGTCTACATTTTCGACCATTCTGATTACCTTCAACGAGTGATTTGAATGAGAGCCGAAATAGGAAGAAACCCTGTTTTTAAGTTTTTTTGCTTTGCCGATATATATTATTTTTTTATCTTTGTTTTTCATAATATACACGCCGGGCTGTAAAGGCAACGCCATGGCTTTTTTACGAAGCTGTGCCTGCGTCATTCAATCACCCCCTAAAATAAAGTAAAAATAAAGGCACAGAATAATCTGTGCCGAATAATAAGTTAAAAAGCTTTAATTAATCTGTAAATCCGCTTTTAACAAGAGCAACAAGGCCGTTAACAGCATCTTCTTCATCTGCACCGTCTGCAATAATACGAATTTCTGTGCCGCCCATAATGCCTAATGAAAGAACGCCGAGAAGAGACTTAGCGTTTACTCTTCTTTCTTCCTTTTCAACCCAGATTGAAGATCTGAATTCATTAGCTTTTTGAATAAAAAATGTTGCAGGACGAGCATGAAGACCAACCTGATTTTCAACTTTTACATCTTTAACAAACATAATTAAAACCTCTCATCAATTAATAAAAAACATTAATAAATAAATATCTCTGTTCTCACACATTACTATTATATCACTAAACTTAATAAGGTCAACAAATTGTGGTAAAGTTCGTAGGTAACATAAATTTAACACAAAATATTACTCCTTGATTTGTGCAAAATACACATAATTTTTTGCTATTATTTGAGTTTTGACAAATATTTTAAATCATCATAATTTAAATCCGCTTTTTCAAGCATATCCGGACGCCGTTTTGCCGTTCTTTCAAGTGATTGCTCACGCCGCCATTTTTCAATATTAGCGTGATGACCCGTTAATAATACATCGGGAACTTTTCTGCCGTGCCACTCATAAGGGCGCGTATACTGAGGATATTCAAGCAAAGAATTAAAATGGCTTTCCTCCTCAAAACATTCATCATTTGACAAAACTCCCGGCAACATTCGTGAAATTGAATCTGCAAGAATCAACGCCGGCAATTCGCCGCCTGTAAGCACATAATCACCCACAGAAATTTCCTCAGGTTGCAATTCTTCTATAACCCTTTCGTCAATACCCTCGTAATGACCGCAAAGAAGAGCGATATTATCAAATTTTGAAAGTTCAACAACTCTTTTTTGAGTAAGAGTTTTACCCTGAGGCGTTAAGTAAATCAAGTGAGGCTTGCTGCCTGTTTTTTCACAAACGGCATTATAACAATCATACACGGGATCGACCTGCATTATCATTCCCATACCGCCGCCATAAGGAGTATCGTCTACTCGTCTGTGTTTATCCTTTGTATAATCTCTTATATCTATACATTCAATTTCCACTTTACCCGATTTTCTTGCTCTGCCGATAATACTTTCGTTTAAATAGGCATTGCACATTTCGGGAAAAAGAGTAAGTATATTAATCTTCATCAAAAAGGCCTTTCATATACTTAATTTTTATAACAGCATCATTTATATCAACGGACTTAACAACATCTTCAATAACAGGAACAAACCTGTGCTTTTTTTCAAATACAACATCTAAAATATCGGAAGCACCGTAATTTACAACGTCGAAAACAGCACCGTAATTTTCATTTGTATCAACATCAACAACAGCACAACCGATTAAATCGGCAATATAGTTTGCCTCATCATCTATTTCGGCATCATCACGATTACAATAAATAATTTTGTTTTTATAATCTTCAGCCTGCTCTATTGAAGTGATTTCCGAAAATTTAACTATAGCGTTATTTTTTTGCGGACGTACAGACAAAAGCGTTAAATGATTGCTACCAGAATCATCAAGATAAACGAGTTTAAGTTGCTTCAAATAACTTATATCGTCGCACCAATAATCGAGCTTCATTTCGCCTTTAATGCCGTGAGTGTTTATTAATTTTCCCAATTCAAGATATTGTTTCATTTTATCACCGTTAATAAGATTTGCCGAAGATTCGGCGTTTGAAAAAGCCTCCCAACGGGAGGCTTTAATCAGTCAATTTCAACTGAAATTTTTTCATCGTTTCTTGTTGCTGCTGCACGCATAACAACACGGATAGCTTTTGCAATTCTGCCTTGCTTTCCGATTACTCTGCCCATATCATCCTCTGCAACATGAAGATGATAAACAGTTACGCCTTCTTCGTTAATTTCGTCAACATCAACGGAAACAGCATCAGGATTATCAACTAACCCTTTTGTAATAGACATTAACAAATCTTTCAAAGAACACACCTCCATAATCCTTAATCTTGCTACTTAAGGTTAAAGATTAAAGAATGCCTTCTTTTTTAAGAATGTCTTTAACAGTATCTGTTGGCTGTGCACCGTTAGCAATCCATTTCTTTGCTTTTTCAGCATCGATTTTGATTTCAGCCGGGTCAACCATTGTGTTGTATGTTCCGATTTCTTCAATGAATCTGCCGTCACGAGGGAATCTTGAATCTGCTACTACTACACGGTAGAAAGGAGCCTTCTTTGCACCCATTCTGCGAAGTCTGATTTTTACTGCCATTTTTGTTACCTCCAAAAAATATATTAAATAAAATTATTAACTAAACCAATTTATATTGGATTAATATCGTTTAAAAACCGAAAGGGTTATTATTTTTACCGCTACCGGTCATACCCATCATTTTTTGAGCCATTTCAGGATTTGCCTGCATCATTCGACGCATTTTTTTACTTATTTTAGGACCTTTTTTGCCGCCGAACTGACTCATCATTTTTTTCATTTGTTTAAACTGGGAAAGAAGTTTATTAACATCCTCAACCTTCATACCGCAACCTGCAGCAATTCGACGTTTTCTTGAAGAATTAATAATATCGGGATTTTTTCTTTCCTCAAATGTCATTGAATAAATAATTGATTTAAAACGTGTAAATGCATTTTCATCAATATCTTCATCTTTAATTTTACTTCCGATACCCGGAATCATTTTAATAGTATCTTTGAGATTGCCCATTCGTTCAATTTGGTCAAACTGATCAAGCAAATCATTTAAATCAAATTTATTTTTTGCAAGTTTTTTCTCAAGTTCTGCGGCTTTTTTCTCATCAAGAGTTTGCTCCGCCTTTTCAATGAAAGAAAGAACATCGCCCATACCCAGAATACGAGAAGCCATTCGACTTGGATGAAAAGTTTCCAAATCGCCGAGTTTTTCACCCGTACCTACAAATTTAATAGGCTTGCCTGTTACAGCCCTTACTGAAAGAGCGGCACCGCCTCTTGTATCGCCGTCAAGCTTTGTTAAAATAACACCGTCTATACCCAAAGTTTCATTAAAACTTTTTGCAACATTAACAGCGTCCTGACCTGTCATAGCGTCAATTACAAGAAGAATTTCATTTGGATGAACAGTGCTTCTGATATTTTGAAGCTCTTGCATAAGCTGTTCATCAATATGAAGTCTGCCGGCTGTATCAAGGAAAACATAATCGTTTCCGTGGTCTTTTGCATATTTAATTGCCTCTTCGGCAATTTTAACAGGATTTTCTGTTCCCATTTCAAACACGGGAACGCCCACCTGCTCGCCCACAACCTGAAGTTGCTTAATAGCCGCAGGCCTGTATATGTCGCAGGCAACAAGCATTGGCCTGTGGCCTTCATTTTTAAGCTTTAATGCAAGCTTTGCGCTATGTGTGGTTTTACCTGAGCCCTGCAAACCGCACATCATAACAACTGTAGGCGGATGATTAGCAATAGCAAGTCTGCTTTCATTGCCGCCCATAAGAGCCGTTAATTCCTCATTAACTATTTTAATAACCATTTGACCGGGTGTTAATGATTCCATAACATCTTCACCAACGGCACGCTCGGTTACTTTTTTAGTAAAATCTTTGGCAACTTTGTAGTTAACGTCTGCCTCAAGCAAAGCCAAACGAACTTCACGCATTGCCTCTTTAACATCTGCCTCGGTTAATTTTCCCTTGGCACGAAG
The DNA here is from genome assembly GCA_934512155.1 of uncultured Eubacterium sp. GTDB lineage: Bacteria > Bacillota > Clostridia > Oscillospirales > Acutalibacteraceae > Eubacterium_R. Next base: position 32,787 of record CAKSWS010000010.1, read on the forward strand.
TTTTTTAAAGGAATTCTCAAGCCTTTCGGAAAGACCTTCAAATGCCAAAAGCAATCAACTCCTTAAAACGACTATTCACACAAAAAATCCGCAATAGATTTAATTCGTGAAACATTATCGTTAATTTCTCTTGAAAGGCTGTGTTCAAGATTATATTCATTAATACTTTCGGCACAGTCTTTTATTTCCGCCAAGCCTTTTCGCATTTCGGTAAACCTTTTGGCAAACCCCAAAGATTTTTCCATTTCAAAAAGCTGATTTTCGGCACGCTTAACCGCATCTCTAACCCCTTGGCGTGTAATACCTTCATTTTCGGCTATTTCGGAAAGGGACAAGTCATCATTATAATAATAATCCAGAAAATCGTGCTGTTTTTTAGTAAGCATTTCGCCGTAAAAATCAAGAAGATAAGAAATATCTAAATTCTTTGCCACGATTTTCCCTCCCGAACCTATGAAACATTGTGTAAAGTATTTAATCTTTACAGCAAGAGATATTATACATAAGTACGTTCCCTAAGTCAAGTAAAAAGCACATAATTTTTTTAATAAAATTTCAAAAAATTCTATTGACACAAAATATGGGCGAAAAATCAATTTCGCCCACTAAAAGTATAAATATAAATTACTTTAATTTTGCTATTGTAACACCGTTTTCACCCTCGCCGTAAACGCCTAGCCTAAATTCGGAAATGTTTGGATGATGTTTTAACTCATCCGTAACGGCAGAGCGCAAAGCGCCGGTGCCTTTGCCATGAATTATTCTGACTTCACTGATGTTATTTAAAACACATTTGTCTATAAATAAACTTAAATTCGCAAGGGCTTCATCTACGGTTTGCCCTCTTAAATCAAGTTCTGTTTTAACATCGGCGTCAGCTCTGGATGTTGTTCTGTAAACAGACCTGCCGGTTTTAACAGAAGGTTTCTTCTTTTTTTCGGTAAGCATTAAATCGCTCATTTTAACACGGGTTTTAATCATACCTGACTGAACAAGAACATTATTGTTTGAAACCTCCAGCACCTCTCCTTCTCCTAAAGAACGAATGATTACTGCATCGCCTTTAACAACAGGACGTGGCAACTTATAATCATTATCCCAATTATCGGCAAGTTCACGAGGATTAACAATATCGTCCATTTCACCAAGACGGTTTTTTATTTCACGCCTTGTTTTTCTTGCAACCTCTGTAGCATTTGACTGGCTTACTTCTTTTTTCAATTTTTCAAGTTGCAAAAGAAAATCGGAACTTTGACGTTTTGCGGCATTTATTATTTTTTCAGCCTCACGCTTTGTTTTTTCCATTTCATTAGCTTTTAACTGCTCTATTTTATCTTTTTCCGATTGAGCTTTTGAACGCATTCTGTTTGCGGCTTCTGTTGCCTTTTCAGCCTTCACTTTTTCTTTTTCAAGTTCAAGGCGTGTTTGTTCCAACTGCTCAAGAACTGCCTCAAAAGAGCGGTTTTCACTACTGACGATATTTTTCGCTTTATCAACAACCGATTCATCCATACCCAAACGGCGAGTAATTGCAAAAGCATTAGACCTGCCCGGAACGCCGATTAACAATTTATAAGTAGGTTGCAATGTATTTACATCAAATTCACAACAACCGTTTGAAACTCCGTCAGTTTCAAGGGCATATGCTTTTAATTCGGCATAGTGGGTTGTGGCGGCAATTTTTGCGCCTTTTGACCTTAAATTTTCAATTATAGAAACTGCTAAAGCAGCACCTTCAACAGGGTCTGTACCGGAACCCAACTCATCAATCAAAACAAGAGAATTTTCGTCGGCACGCTTCATAATATCTATAATGTTAACCATATGTGATGAAAAGGTGGAAAGATTTTGTTGAATACTTTGCTCATCGCCCACATCAACAAGAACATTTTTAAAAACGGATATTTTTGACATATCAGAAACAGGAAGAAGCAATCCGCATTCTGCCATTAATGTGAATAAACCTATAGTTTTAATTGAAACGGTTTTACCGCCTGTGTTAGGACCGGTAATTACAAGCGTGTCAAAATCTATTCCCAGGGAAATATTTGTAGGCACAACCGTTTTGGGATTTAAAAGAGGATGGCGTGCATTTTTTAATTCAATAATTCCCTCATTATTTAAAATCGGCTTTGAAGCTTTCATTTTATATGCAAGCTGTGCCTTTGCAAAAATGACATTAATTTTAATTGCACTTTCGTAAGACTGCCTAATACCCTCTGCAAAATCGCCTGCCTCAACAGATAATTCAAAAAGAATTCTTTGAATTTCTTCTCTTTCCCTTCCCTGAAGCATTTTTATGTCGTTATTAGCATCAACAACGGAAACAGGTTCAATGAAAACAGTTGCACCGGAAGCTGAAGTGTCGTGTACAAGGCCTTGCACCTCACCACGGTTTTCTGCTTTTACGGGAACAACATATCTGCCGTTTCTTTGAGTTATAATAGCCTCTTGCAAAAACTTTTGGTAATGAGAGCTGTGAATAATAGAATCAAGTTTTTCTCTGACGGAATTTGATTTAGCACGAATTTTACGCCTTATTTCAGCCAATTCTTCAGAGGCTTGGTCTGCAATCTCTTCTTCGCTTACAATTGCCGTTAATATTTTTGTTTCAAGATATTTATTAACGGTTATATTTTCAAAGAAAAAATCCAAATTCGTATGAACATTTGAACAATGGCCGTACCACTCATAAAGCGAACGAACAGCACGAAGATTATAAGCAATATCAAGTAATTCCTTTGGATTTAAGGATGCACCTGCTGCCGCCCTTGCCAAAGCGTTATTTACATTTTTTAAACCCGAAAATGACGGAGAGCCAAAACGTGCAAGCAATGAAAATGCATCTTCGGTTTGTGAAAGCAAAAGTTCTGCTTCGTTAATATCCCACGTTGGAATTAACGACAATGCTTCCTCTTTTGCATCATCACAGCTTGCCTGCTGTGCCAGCATTTCCAACACAACGTCAAGTTCAAGCGCTTTAAAGTGTTTATTCATTGTAGTAATCCTTTATAAAAATCAAGTGCGCTTAAATTTCTGCCAACACAGGTAAGCGCATATTTTTCGGCAATATCAACCAATAAATCAAGGCAATTATCATCAAGATTAAAGCCGAATATTTTTTTAGGTTCTGTTAAACAAATATAACGAACAGCCGTTATAACATTTTTAGGAACTTTTGTTGCACCGAATTTAGGGCAGTTTTCGCAATATATTTTACCTGCCGAAGTATCAAAATACATTACATCCGTTTCATATGTACCGCAATTATCGCAAGCAAGAACCGCCGGCATATAACCGCCCAAAGATACTGCTCTAAATTCAAAAACGGCTTTTATTTGCCTAATATTTTTTTCACCCTTACACAAAAGGTAAAGAGAATTTAAAATTAAAACAAGCATTTCCTTTTCAGGCTGCTCTTCTGCCGACATTTCAAATGCAAGTTGAGCAAAATACTGTGCCAAAGATAAACGCTCTATGTCTTTTCTTAAATCGAAAAAGACATCAATAGGTACAGCATCATCAACAACAAAGGCATCTTTTGTTCTGTAAAGCCCAAATTCGCTGTAAGCAAAAAGTGTTGTGGCAGAATTAAGCTTGCTTTTCAGTTGCTTTGCACTGCGAACAAATGCCTTTACAAGCCCATAATCAGCAGTAAGGAGAGTAACTAAACGGTCACTCTCCCCTATTGTTTGCTCCTTTATCACTAATCCCTTTGTTACAATTCGCATTATTTTCTGCCTTTGATTTTTGATTTTCCCTATATTTCAAATAATAATTTATATTTCCGGTTTCTGTAAAATGAACCCAATTTGAATCAATCAAAACAATCACCGCCACAATTATTTTATCCTATGACAAGTGATTAATTTGTGCCATTTTAATCCAAACCGAAGTTATGAATCAAGCCTTCACGGTTGCGCCAATTTTCTTTAACCTTAACCCAAGTGTGCAAGTTAACTTTAACATCAAAAAATGACTCTAAATCTTGCCTTGCAAAGGTTGAGATTTTTTTCAGCATTGCACCGTTTTTTCCGATTATCATACCTTTATGAGTTTCACGCTCACAATAAATAACGGCATCAATATCAAGAATAGGCTTATCTTTTCTTTCACTCATTTTTTCAATGGAAACGGCAATTCCGTGAGGAACCTCTTTATCCATAAGGCGAAGAATTTTTTCTCTTATCATTTCTGCAGCAAGCACTCTTTCCGGCTGGTCGGTTAAAGTATCATCCGGGAAAAAATGAGGACTTTCAAAGGCTGTTTTTTTCATTTCGTCAACAAGCTCGTCCATTCCCGTACCTTCGGATGCCGAAACAGGAACAACAGCCGTAAAATCATACAACTTTGAAAGATATAATATGCGCTGAAAAATAACATTTTTATCTTTAACCATATCAATTTTATTTATTGCAAGAATTACAGGCAGCTTTTCTTTTTTAAATCTTTCAATTAATTCAAGTTCTTTTTCTTCAAGCTCACCTTGTGGTTCAACAACAAACAAAACAGTATCCGTGCCGCCGATACTGTCGCCCACGGCATTATTCATATACTCACCCAATCTGTTATGAGGTTTATGATAACCGGGAGTATCGGTAAAAACAAGCTGTGTTTCATCAATAGTCAAAACGCCCATAATTCGTGTGCGTGTTGTTTGAGGCTTTGAAGAAACAATGGCAATTTTTGCACCCAAAACTTTATTAAGTATTGAAGATTTGCCCACATTGGGCTTACCTACTATTGCAATAAATGCGGTTTTGGTCATTATTCATCCTCCATATAATAACTGTTATCTCTTTTCCAGCCGATTTGAGTTAACACGGTTTCCTCTTTTTCACGCATTCTTACTTCTTCCATTCCGCCGTTTTCATGATCGTATCCTAAAAGATGAAGCATTGAATGTACTGTCAAAAAGCCAATTTCACGCTGAAGAGGATGATTATATAATTCTGCCTGTTCTACAGCCTTTTCCATTGAAATAACAATATCACCAAGCATTTTTGCACCTGTGTCCATATTAACATCATAAACGCCGTTTTCACCCAAAGGAAAAGAAAGAACATCTGTTGCCTTATCGATATTTCTGTGTTTTTTATTTAACTCTCTTATTTGCTCATTATTTACAAAAGTTACCGAAACTTCGGCAGAGCCGTCAAAATTTTCCAATTCAAGAACCGCATGGCAGCAACGGCGAATTAAAAGTCGTATGCCCGTAGGTACTTTAACATCTTTTTGAATGTTTGTTATTGAAACTTTTACTCTGTTCATTATTTAGTCCTCTCCTCACTGTCATATTTTTCATAAGCTTTTATTATATCCTGAACAAGCTTATGGCGAACAACATCCTTTTGTGTAAATTTGCACATTGCAATATCATCCACACTTTTTAATATTCGCATTACTTTTTTTAGACCGGATTTTTTACCAGACGGTAAATCAATTTGAGTTATATCACCGGTAACAACCATTTTAGAATTGAATCCAAGCCTTGTTAAAAACATTTTCATTTGTTCCGGCGTTGTATTTTGCGCTTCATCAAGTATTATAAAACTGTCGTCAAGAGTTCTGCCACGCATATATGCAAGAGGAGCAACTTCTATTGTTCCCCTTTCCTGACAACGCTGAAAATTCTCTGCGCCGAGCATTTCAAACAAAGCGTCATAAAGCGGTCTTAAATAAGGGTCTACTTTACTTTGCAAATCGCCGGGCAAAAAGCCCAAACTTTCACCGGCTTCAACAGCGGGGCGTGTTAAAATTATTTTATCAACCTCTTTAGCACGAAAAGCTGTAACTGCCTTTGCGACTGCCAAATATGTTTTGCCTGTACCTGCAGGACCGATGCCGAAAGTTATAGTATTTTCATCAATAGCAGTGCAATATTTTTTTTGACCCAAAGTTTTGGCTTTAACAGGCTTTCCTTTTGAAGTAATACACACCGTGTCTGTTGAAATAGAGCTTAATTTATCTTCATTACCCTCATTAACAAGGCTTATTGCATAGCGTACATTTTGACTTGTTAACGGTTCGCCTTTTTTTATAAAAACAAGCAAGCTGTTTAAAGCACGTACGGCTTTTGAAACATTTTCTTCATTTCCGCAGATTTTTAAATCACTGCCACGGCTTATAACAGAAACGCCCAACTCATCTTCAATTATTTTAATATTTTCATCAAAAGAACCAAAAAGGCTAACCGCCTGGTCTATTGCATCAAAAGTAATAATTTGTTCTGCCATTAATTAATCTCTACCTTAATTTGTTCTATTCTTCTTTCTTCAACCTTCAAAACGGTAAACACAAAATTTTCATATTGTGCCGAAATAACATCATCTTTTTTTACTGTTTCCGGAACAAAACCCAAAAGATTTATAACAAAGCCTGCAACAGTATCGTAATCACCCTGAGGAATTTTAACATTCAAAACCTTTTCAAGTATTTCTATTTCTGCAGAGCCATCGAAAATATAAGTTTTATCGTCCGTTTTTTCGTATTCCTTTTCTTCGTCGTCATATTCATCCTGAATATTACCTACAATACTTTCAAGAATATCCTCCATAGAAACAATACCTGCCGTACCGCCGTATTCATCAACAACAACGGCAAGTTGAACACGCTTGTCCTTCATTTGTTTAAAAAGCTTTACACAGGAAATGGTTTCGGGAACGAAGAACGGTTTTCTTACATAATCCTTAAGGCAATCGTCTGCACTGATTTTAGTGCCTACAAGTTTAAGCAAATCCTTAATATTAATAATCCCCACAATATTGTCTAAATCTTCGTTATACACGGGAATTCGTGAGAATCCCTCTTTAACAGCCAAATCAACAACATCGCTTATTGATGAACTGATTTCAACAGCTTCAATATCGGTTCTGTGAGTCATAATATCACCGGCTGTAATATCATCAAACAAAAAAATATTATTTATCATTTCACGCTGTGAAGTTTCAAGCGATGACGAATTATTTTCGTCTTCAACAAAATTTATAATCTCATCTTGCGCAGACGACTTATTTACTAATTTTTTGAACAGATTGACTGCCATAAAGGCACAAACCCCCATTATTATTTAATAGATTACATTATATACTTTTTTATTTTATTTGTAAAGAGTATTGAATTATGTTATATTTAATATATAATATTTAAGGTGGTAATATGAGTTTAAAAGTTGAAGAAAAAGATATTTGGCAGTTTCTTGCCGAAGACAAAAGGCCGGTTGTTATTTACGGAATGGGTAACGGAGCGGAAAAAATCATTTCCGTTTTGGAAGAATACAATGTAAAAGTTGCCGCTGTTTTTGCGAGCGACGATTTTGTAAGAGGTCATTCCTTTTTAGGCTATAAGGTTGAGAAATACAGCGATATTTGCAACAAATTTAACGATTTTAATGTTGTACTTGCATTTGCCACACATATAGACAGTGTTTTAGAAAACATTAAGCACATTAACGGTGAGCATAAAGTTTTTGCACCTGATGTTCCTGTTGCCGGCGATGGTATATTTACAAAAGAATATTTTGAAAAAAACAAAGAAAAATTTGAATTTATTTACGACAACCTTGCAGATGAAGAAAGCCGCCGTGTTTACGAAAATGTTATAAACTTTAAAATAAGCGGAAAAATTGACTACCTGCTGAACTCTACGGAAGAAGATAAAAACAATATATACAGAGATATATTAAACCTTAACAGCAACGAAACCATTGTGGATATGGGAGCATATGACGGAGATACAATTAAAGAATTTACCGATTTTACAAACGGCAAATACAACAGCATATACGCCCTTGAACCTGATGAAAAAAACTTTAAAAAGCTAACGAAAAACACTGCGCAAATGGAAAACGTTACCCTATTTAACATGGGAGCGTGGAATAAAGCCGATACGCTGATTTTTGCAAAAAAAGCAGGCAGAAATTCCAAACTTTCAGGAGAAGGCGTGCCGGTTAAAGTGCAGGATATTGACAGTTTGATAAACGAGCCTGTTACAATGCTTAAAATGGACATTGAAGGCTCGGAATTAAAAGCCCTTGAAGGTTGCAGGCAAACAATAATTAAATACAAGCCTAAACTTTACATTTGTGCTTATCACAGAAATGAAGATATGTTTGCTTTGCCGCTTAAAATACTTGAATACAACAAAAATTATAAAATATTTTTCAGGCACAGCCCTTACTTGCCTGCCTGGGAAAGCAATTTTTACTGTATATAAATTTATAATAGGCTGACTATATAGTTAGAAAGGCTGTGAAATTAATATGGCAGACAAAATAATTACTTTATTCGGCGAACTGCCCACTTATATTAACATAGCGATTGGAATAGGAATATTTGCTTTATGCACTGCGTTAAGAAATCCCGTTTCGTCCGGAATATTAACGCTGATCGCAAAAATAATTTTCGCAAGGAAACCCGAAAAGCGAAAGAGATTTAAAAGCAGCTTAAAAAAGCCCCTTTCATTCTTTATTATGCTTACCGGAGCAATTTTAGGCGTTTACATAAACATTCCCAAGCCTATAGTTTTAAACACATACAAAGTATTTTCCATACTTATTGTTGCATGGTGCGTTATAAACTATTTTTCAGACAGTTTAAATGATGCTTTTGAAAAAGACAATAACAATAAAATTAACGGAATTGCAGTTAAATTTATTTCAAACATACTGAAATTTCTTGTAATATGCATAGCCGTTGTTATGGTAATTTCCGAGTTGGGATACAACATAAACGGTTTGCTTACCGGTTTAGGAGTAGGTGGCTTGGCAGTTTCACTTGCGGCACAGGATTCACTAAAAAATCTTGTTTCGGGATTTTTCATTATGTTAGACCGACCGTTTGATGTGGGTGATTTAATAGAAACAGGTGAATTTAAAGGCGTTATTGAAGATATTACAATGCGTTCAACAAGAATAAGAACTCTTGACGATACTGTTGTTATTGTGCCAAACTCTAAAATCGGAGAAGCAGCGATTACAAACCTTTCAAAGCTTACGAAAAGGCTTATTGAATTTAAAATAGGGCTTGTTTATTCTGCCGATGAAGCAACGTTAAAAAAATGTGAAAAGGAAATAGCCGATTACTTAATCGGCAATGAAAAGGTTTGTCCGGAAAGTGTAAGAGTTCGCTTTTGCGAATTTGACGATTTTTCCCAAAATATTCAAATACGATGCTATATTAACACGTATGACTATGAAGAATATTGCAAATTCAACGAAGAATTAAATTTTGAAATTAAAAGAATAGTTGAAGAAAACAACACTGATTTTGCTTTTCCCACAACTACAGTACAAATTGAAAAGGAACAAAAATTATAATGTACATAATAATTTACTCACTAATAATAATAATAGCCACTTTCTTAGGTGCTTTTGTAGGTTTGGGCGGAGGAGTAATAATTAAGCCTTTGCTTGATTTAATAGGTCATGACGCCATTGATGTTGTTAATTTTATTTCAACATGCTCGGTATTCAGTATGAGCATAAGCTCAACAATTAAGCACGTTAGAGCAAAAACTAAAATTGATTTTAAATTTTTACTTCTGATTTCTATCGGTGCAGTTGCCGGCGGAATAAGCGGTTCCTCACTTTTTGACTTTTTACTTACAATATTCAACAACAATATATTAAAAAGCATTCAAGGACTTATTTTAGGAATACTGCTTATTTTATCGGTTGTTTACATTAACATTAAAAATGCAAAAAGTTTTAATGTTAAAAACCCTGTAGGAATTATTGCTGTAGGACTTGCTCTTGGTTTTATAGCATCATTTTTAGGTGTTGGCGGCGGTCCGATTAATGTAGCATTTTTAGTTTTATTCTTTTCAATGACAATGAAAGAAGCTGCTGTTTACAGTGTAGGTACAATATTTTTCAGTCAACTTTCAAAACTTGTTACAATGGGAATAAAAGGAACGGTACCTACGGTTAGTCCTATAACACTTATTGCGGCAATATGCTGTGCTGTTTTAGGCGGCATATTAGGCGCTAAAATGAATAAAAAAGGAAATGAAAAAGTTATTAAAACAATTTTTACCGTTGTTGTGGCAGCACTTGCATTAATTAATTTTTACAATGCTTTTGCCGGCTTTATTGCAATGGTTTAAATATAATTAAAAGAGGTAAAAAACATGAAAAGAAAAAATATTATATTTTATTTTTCCGACCAACAAAGATGGGACACTGTTAATGAGCAAGTTATGCCCAACGTTATGAAACTTGCAGAAGAAGGCACGTTGTTTGAAAACAACTTCACATGTCAGCCTGTTTGCGGTCCTGCAAGGGCTTGTCTGCAATCCGGCATGTATGCAACACAAGTGGGCTGTTATTGGAATGGCATAGCGTTACCAAGAGGCATTACTCCCCTTGCAAGATACTTTAACAATGCCGGCTATCAAACAGCATACATAGGAAAATGGCATTTAGCTTCAGACAGATACCCGGGAATAGGTTTACACTGTGAAAGCAAAGCCGTGCCGAAAGACAGACAGGGCGAATACCAATATTGGAGAGCGGCAGACTGCCTTGAATTTACATCTCACGGTTACGACGGTTACATTTTTGACGGCGATGGAAACAAAATTGATTTTAAGGGCTACCGTGCCGACTGCATTAATGATTTTGCGTTGGAATACCTTGACAAATGTGATAAAGAAAAACCGTTTTTCATGTTTGTGAGTCAGCTTGAACCTCACCACCAAAATGACCACCACACCATTGAAGGTTATAAAGAAACTGTTGATAAATTTAAAGATTATCCACTGCCGGATGACTTAACATTTTTAAAAGGCAATTACAAAGAAGAATACCCTGATTATATTTCTGCAATTAACAGGCTTGATTACAACGTAGGCAGACTTGTTGACAAATTAAAGGAACTTGGAATTTATGATGACACAATAATCATCTATACATCCGATCATGGTGCACACTTTAAAACAAGAAACCCCGAATACAAGCGTACTTGCCACGAAAGCGCAAGCCACACGCCGTTAATAATTAAAGGCGGCGGATTTGAAGGCGGAAAAAGAGAAACACGACTTTCATCTTTAATCGACTTGCCGCCAACAATACTTTCAATGGCAGGAATTGATATTCCAAAGCAATATGCGGGAATTGATTTAACAAAACAAATTAACAATCCAAAGGAAAAACGTGATTGCGTATTTATGCAGATAAGCGAAAGCCAATGCGGTAGAGCAATAAGAACAGACAGATACAAATATGCAATAAGGGATGCAATGCCGATAGGATATATTCACCACACAAACAAAGCATATTTTGAAGACTATTTGTATGATTTGGAAAAAGACCCTATTGAAATGCATAATTTAGTTAAAGACCCTGCATACAAAACTGTAAGAGAAGACTTAAAAT